>JBCBHE010000004.1:0-187434 GCA_038526085.1 Pseudomonadota bacterium
CCGCCCCGTCCGCGATAAGCTTCGCGAGCCGCGACCGCGAGAGCTCCGCCGCCTCTGGCACATCGCGGGCCAGCGCTTTATCAAGGCGCGGCGGCGGATTTTCCGCGATGGCAAAAGTCACAAGGGACGCGGACATATGGAAGACACTCCAGAGCCTTTGCCGCCTGTGGCCCTCTATCTCAAGCGCCTGGTGACGGTGATGGCCGTTGTGATGTTGACCGGGACGATCATTGTTGTCGCCCTTCTGATCAACCGCCTTAGCGCAGACCCGCTCCCGCTACCAGAGCGGATCACCCTGCCCGACGGGGTCGAGGCTTACAGCTTTACGCAAGGGCGGGATTGGTTCGGTGTCGTGACCAGCGACGATCAGATTTTGATCTACGACCGCGCGACCAGTGATCTGCGGCAGACGATCACACTCGAGTCGCCCTAACGTGCTGACAGCACGGGCAAACCGTTCGTGGTGTGCAGAGAATAAGGATGGTACCACCTCCTGGTCTCGAACCAGGGACCTCTTGATCCACAATCAAGCGCTCTAACCAACTGAGCTAAGGCGGCACTGGCAGGGGATTTAACGTGAGCGCATACCGATTGCAAGGGCCGGATGGCTTGCAAAAGGGGGCTTTGTCGCGCTACCCAAACCCGCACCACAAGAGGACGCCGCATGGGCATTAACGACGAACGTGATCTCGAAGCCAACTTGCAGATCGGCCCCACCGATCAGGGCATGGTGCGTCTTTTTGTTGAAGGCGCGGGTATGGAAATTCCGATGGACTTTGACCCGTCAGAGGCCGAAGAAATCGCCGAAGAGATCAAAGCCGCAGCCGCAGCCGCCCGCGCCGTCCGCCAACGCTAGAAACCCACCTCGAAGCCCGGATCACGCGCCGCTTGCGCCCGGATCGCTGCGTGGCGCGCGAACTTTTGTACCATGACTTTACGCCGCGCCGGGGCCAGTTTGCTTTCCGGCCCCATCCGAATGATCTCCGCATCGTAGCCGTCCGCGATTATCAGCCCGGTTTCGTCTGGTAAAAGCTCTGTCGGGAAGTCTGTATCGACAGCCCAAAAGAACCGATCACACCACTCCAAGTACCCTTGCCATTTGTGGTCCGACTGAAAATCAGCACGAGAGGATTTGCATTCGACCACCCATATCTCACCTTTCGGGCCCAGCGCCATCACATCAACACGCAGTCCGGAGGTCGGTACCATTTCTTCGACCGTGACAAAATCGTGGCCGCGCATGTGCCGCGATACGCCTCGGGCCAACAATTGGCCGGGCATCAGGGGTGCTGGGGACAGATCATCAGGCATATCGAAAACATGAACAATACGTGAACAAAAATCAAGCACCTTGGATTTTGACGCGACACGCCAAGCTGGTTTAGGCTGCAATATGGCCCGAGATTATGCACTCACCCCAGAAAATGACACAGCCTTGACTGAGACCGGGATGGCGTCTCCGACATGGTATCGCTCACCCGTTGATCCTGCCGATATCCGTGCCCTCATGGAAAAGTCTGACGCCGTTGCGACGCGCGACACGCTGATCTGGCTAGGCGGGATGGCGATCTTGGCCGGTATCGGTATCGCACTTTGGCCTACCTGGTGGTCGGCGCCCTTTTGGCTGGCTTACGGGGTGCTTTACGGATCGGCGTCTGACTCGCGCTGGCACGAGTGCGGCCATCGCACCGCATTTGCCACGCCATGGAAAAATGAGGTTGTCTATCAATTGGCCTGCTTCATGTTGATCCGGAACCCGGTCACCTGGCGAGCAAGCCATGTGCGGCATCACACGGATACAATCATCGTTGGCAGAGACCCCGAAATCGTGGCGATGCGGCCACCCGATTTGATCCGCCTCACTATCAATGTCTTTGGTCTGATCGATGCTTGGCATTTGATAAAGCGCATGTTCCTACACGCCACCGGACGGATTCACTCCGAAGAGGAGATGTATCTGCGCCCTGATGACCACCCAAAAGTCATCCGCGTCGCACGAATATGGCTGTGCATATACGCATCGACGCTACTGTTGGCGGTCGGTATGGGTTCCATCCTGCCGCTGATGATCATTGGCCTGCCGCGGCTTTACGGCGCTTGGCACCATGTAATGACGGGCGTTCTTCAGCATCTCGGGCTGGCAGAGAACGTTACAGACCACCGCCTCAACACCCGCACCGTGCTAATGAACCCGATTAGCCGGTTCATCTACCTCAACATGAACTACCATTTGGAGCACCACATGTTCACCATGGTGCCCTACTACAACCTGCCGAAGCTGCACGAGTTGATCAAATCAGACACGCCCGCGCCGGAGCCATCAATTGCAGCTGCATTTCGCGGTCTCATCCCGGTTTTGCGCAAGCAATTGCGATACGCGGATGCGGTGATCATTCGAGATCTTCCCGCCACCGCCCAGCCCTATCGGGACGAGGTTGCACGGTTGCGTCCGCACGCCGTATAGCTTTTCCCGAAAGCGCCCCTTGTCCCGGCCGCCGCTGCGGCTTACCTCTGGACTTGGCGAGCTTCTGCTCTTCTCGTGCTCCGGGCGGTTACATTCCAGTGGCCTTAAGCAAATCCGAGGGAGCTGGCTCTGTCTGAGCCCTGGTTCAGTTATCTGGCGCCCACCTGTATATACAGGTCCTCGGGAATAAACCCCCTACGGTCGCTGCGGTTCTCGTCACCTTTTTCACCTGCGTTCCGGGGGCGTGGCATGAAGCTTTCGACATTTTGTGGCGGCGTTTTGCTCGCAACTGTAAGCCAAGCCAATGCGGCGGTTGAGGTCACCTTTCGCGATGGTAACCCGTGGGACGTCTTTTTGATCACCAGCACAGACTGCCCGATCAGCGAAGCAGAGCTTCGGATCGACCTCACAACATCTGTCGCGGGTGTCTTAATCGATACCGAATATGGCGGCGCCGGCACGCAAGACCCGCTCCCGGCTGAGCTCGCCAGCGGCGACGCAATCTTGAGACCGGTCTCTGACGGGGACCAACTGCTGACCGTCCAAATCACACGTTTGGACGTCGACACCCCCATTCGACTTCAGATGGATGTCGATGACACAGCTGGAACCCAATACGCCCCCCGCGTTCAGGTTGCGCTTCATGAAATGACGGGCGCAACGGTGACCCTCTCCTACGCAGGGTCAACGACATCCGCGCCATTTGACCCAAATGGCCTTGCCCGTGTTCCGTTGGCGGAAAACGCGCCCAGCTGTGCCCTTATTGGGTGATCAGCGGCGTTCCATCCACTCCGCCATCAAAAATAAGCCACCCAGTATCGCCATGCCGACCGCAATGTGGTCGTAGGCAATGTTGACGTCGTATCCATAAATTTGATCCGGTCCCACACCTGGGCGGCCGACGGCATTGCTGCCAATCGTCAGCGGTTGACCAACCGTCGGGTTTTCCCGCACAACCGGCACGACATGGGCGTCGTCCAACGATATATTGACACCATCAGCCGACGTATGCATTGGCCACAAAATTAATGTCAAAATTGTTGTCGCAGGCCACAATATCCTCATAATTCTCTCCGATCTTTACACCATTAACGTGTTGTTTCGCATAGAGGCCTGAGAATGCAGTTAACGTCTCGAGGGCCGTGTGATTGGCGAAGAATTTCCTGTCGACCATGGAAACTGCGATCCGGCGCCCCTAGGTAATCAGTATTGCCAGAAAGGCTTGTTTGATGTTGAAGTCTGCCCTGACCATTTCATTACTGACATTCGCAGCACCCGCCGCCGCACAGGATTTGATTGTGCATTTTGCGGGCGGTGCACCAAAGGATCACATCTCGTTTGAATCGACTGGTTGCAGTCTGTCGAATGCGATTGTGATGATTGATCTTGCCGGGTCAGCCGGCGGATTGATTTTTGATACGACACCGGGTGACGACGGCGCGGTATCATACCAACCCGTTGAAATCACGCACGGATACGGCGCGCTCAGCCCTGTTCGCAATGGTGACAAACGGCTCCAGATCTTGGTTCACACCCTGCCACCGGGAGAGGAATTTCACCTTTCTGCTGAACTGAATGATGCGCGCGATGTCGGCACAGAAGTTGCTTTCAATGGGGCGGATATGGCGGGTGCTTCGGTCCGCCTAGCCCTTAGCGATCGGGTGCTGAAAGGGACCTTTGACACCGCCGGTACCGCGACGATCCCGCTGCCCGTTGATGCGAGTGTATGCCTCGCTGCAGCCAACTGACCTCAGTTTTCCGCAAAGGCCTCTGGTTGCGCCTCGCGCGCCATGTGGTCCAGCACAGCGTTCACGAATTTGCTTTCTTTCCCTTCTGGGAAAAACGCTTGCGCAACGCTCACAAATTCAACAATCACAACTTTTGGTGGCGTTTTTTTGGCCATGAGTTCCGCCCCAGCCGCCCGAAAAAGGGCCCTTAGGGTCGGGTCAATGCGGTCAATCGGCCATTTAGCGACTAATGCACGGTCGGTCATTTGGTCGATCGCGGCCTGCTCATCGACGGCCTTTTCCATCAAGCTACGAAAGGTCGCCACGTCCCCTTCCTGCATCTCGTCGCCGTCATAGACCGCACCGAAACGGTGATCTTCGAACTCTTGCATCACCTGATCCACAGTCTGCGCGGAGGCTTCCATCTGAAACAGCGCCTGCACAACGTAAAGCCGGGCTGCCGATTTCATCTTTCGGATCTGGTTGTTTGATAGGGTGGTCATGCGGTGGTGGGACCTGTCTGAGCGAGTAAGATTTCAGAAGTAAACCCGACGCCTTTGTCGGGACGGCCCCACCTACGGCTGAGCGCGATCAGGTGCAAGGCCGCAGCTGCAGCCCCACCCCCCTTATTCATCTGTGCTGGGTCTGCGCGCACAACAGCCTGGTCGTAGTTTTCGACGGTTAGAATGCCATTTCCGATGCAAAGCCCTTGCAGGCCAAGCAATTGGATCGCACGCGAGCTGTCATTGCAGACGGTGTCATAATGGGTCGTCTCCCCCCGGATCACACTGCCCAGCGCAACGTAGCCATCGAAATTGCTCATGCGTTCTGCGATGCCGATGGCCGTCGGGATTTCCAAGGCGCCTGGCACATGGGCGACGTCCAATGTCGCACCCGCTTTTTCAAGCTCCTCCGTCGCACCTGCGATCTGCATGTCCGACAGTTCTTTGTAGTAGGGCGACGCGACGATAAGGACCTTTACCGGCTTCTCAAACTCCGGCAGCGGCATGATGTGATGGGTTCCAGTGGCCATTATCCCAGCTCCGATATCTTGCGTGTTCCAACGATTTCGAGGCCGTACGCCTCTAGTCCCACAATCTTCGGCGTCGGTGAATTTGTCAGCAATTCGATTTGCGACAACCCCAGCGAGCTCAGGATCTGCGCCCCCAGCCCATACTGGCGCAACGTCTTCGGCGATACGCCTTCTGCAACATCAAGCTTCATCGATGTGTCCCGCAGTAGCACAACAACGCCCCGCCCTTCGTCAGAGACCGCCTCCATTGCGTGGCCGAACTCCGCCGCGCGGCCCTTTGGTCCCGTGCCAATCACATCGAGCATTGGGTCCATCGCGTGCATCCGCACCAGTACAGGCGCGTCAGTTGAGATATCGCCCTTGGTCAGCACGATATGCTCGTCCCCATGGGCTTCATCGGTGTAGATCTTCATGTTCCATTCGCCCCCAAATTCGGAGGTGATGATTTCCTCATTTCGCACCCGCACCAAGTTATCGTGGCGGCGCCGATAAGCGATCAGGTCAGAGATAGTCCCTATCTTGAGACCGTGTAACTGCGCGAAGGCAATGAGGTCCGGCAGACGCGCCATCTCCCCATCTTCCTTCATAATCTCGCAGATCACCCCAGATGGATTCAGGCCCGCAAGACGAGAGATATCAACAGCCGCTTCGGTATGTCCGGCCCGGACCAAAACGCCGCCGTCGCGCGCGCGCAATGGGAAAACGTGGCCCGGCGTGGCAATGTCGGCCGCGCCTTTGCTGGCGTCGATCGCGACGGCTACTGTACGGGCACGATCATGGGCCGAAATCCCCGTCGTAACCCCTTCACGGGCTTCAATGGACACCGTAAACGCTGTCTCGTGGCGGGATGAATTTTGGGACGACATCAAGGGGAGCCCAAGCGCGTCAATCCGATCTGACGGCAGTGTCAGACAAATCAGGCCCCGGCCGTGCTTCGCCATGAAGTTGATCGCATCGGGTGTCGCCATTTGCGCGGGAATGACGAGGTCGCCCTCATTCTCGCGATCCTCATGATCCACAAGAACGAACATCCGCCCGTTACGCGCATCTTCGATAATCTCTTCGATGGACGAAATCGCATCAGACCAGTCTTTCTCGACCTGTCCTGGCGTCTCAAAATTCGCGTTCATGATCACCCTCTCTTCCTGTGCAGCGGGATAAACCAGCCCCCTGGCATTGGAAAGACCGTCATAGCGTCACAGGGCCGCGACGGCGCACATCAGCCTTGTGCGAAGTAATGGGCCCCAGTGAGGTAGCCGGCCGTCTGCGCCGCCTCCGCCCAATCACGTTCAAACATCGTCTCTCCGACCAGCACGAAGCGGTCAGAGGGTTTGCCGGTCAGACGGATGATCTCTTTGAGGTGGCCTTTCGTGTCCGACCACGACAAGTGCGGGTGTGGCGCAGATGCGACTTGGTCAAGTGCGGTAATGCTGCGCAGGTCAACGCGGCGATGTGCGAGACCCACGCGCTGACACGCTTGCAAGCTGTCAAGCTTTGTCGTCACAAAAACCGGCGCGCGATCGCCCGGTCGAAAAACGCCCAAAGCGTTACTTGAAAAAAGAAAACCGACCAAATCATGGCCCGTGCTGGCCCGAATGCCAGCATATGTTTTGTAGGGGAGACCCAAGGCCTTTGCCCGTTTCACCCTGATCCGGACCACCTCCAAAGGAAGCTGCGGCAGCAAATCCGCGCGGGCCTTGCGCCATGCATAGGTGCGCCAAGCCCGCCCGCGGTCGAGTGTCGGCCCATTGTTATGTCCAATCCCTGGGGTCATCCATATTCCCGCAAACGCGCCACATAGCGCGCCATCGTGTCAACCTCGAGGTTCACCGGATCGCCTTCGGCGACATCGCCCCACGTTGTGGCGATCTTCGTGTGCGGTATGAAATTGACACCAAAAGTCGCACCATCCACTTCGTTCACGGTCAGGGATGTTCCGTTTAGTGTCACGGACCCCTTTGGCGCAATGAACTTAGCCAGCTCGTCGGGAGCCTTGAATAACACCCGGGTGCTATCGCCTTCATCCCTCACACCGACGACATCAGCAACACCATCAACATGACCTGATACGATATGACCGCCCAGTTCATCACCGACCTTCAATGCCCGTTCAAGGTTGATGCGACGCCCCGCAGACCACCGATTGCGCCCAATGTTGGTCATCGCGACAGACTCTGCGGAAATCTCAACGTCGAACCAGTCTTGTGGTTCCGACCCGAGTGCAATCACAGTAAGACACACGCCATCGCAGGCGATCGAGGCACCAATATCAATCGTGGAGGGGTCATAGGCCGTCCCGATCCGTGCGCGCAGGTCGCCGCGCTGCTCGACCTCCAGGACGGTGCCAATGTCAGTGATAATACCGGTAAACATCTGTGTCCCTTTCGCAATGAACCAGACCTAGCGCCGCGCCTCAGTCAATACAACGGCCTTATTTTCGCCAATCCGCTATGGCATAGGAGTTTAGAAACGTTTGGGTAATAAGTCTCGCCTGTGATCGACCAAAGCCACCGCCACTTCCTCTTTTTGCAGGGGCCACATGGTCCCTATTTTGCGCGTCTCGGTGAAATGTTGCGCGCAGCTGGCTGCGCCGTGTCGCGCGTTGGCTTCAACGCAGGCGACCACGCCTTTTGGTTTGGCAAACCCGGCTACATTCCATTCCAAGATGATCTGGACGCCTGGCCAAACACGTTTGAAACCATTCTCGACACGCGGACCATCACTGACATCGTTCTTTATGGCGATGTTCGCCAGATCCATGCGACCGCTGTTGCCGTTGCCAAAGAGCGTGGGATCACCGTGCACGTCTTTGAAGAAGGCTACATGCGACCCTATTGGGTCACCTACGAGCGCGACGGCACAAACGGCCATTCGCGCCTGATGAACCTTAGCATCGACGATATGCAAACCTTGTTAGCGCGTTCTGACCTTGAGGTACCGACGCCGCCTGCTCACTGGGGAGACATGCGACACCACGTGTTCTACGGCGCGCTATACCATTGGTTTGTCATGTTCCTGAACAACCAATACCGAAAGGTAGCGCGGCATCGTGAGCTTCCTGTCACGACTGAAGCTTTGCTCTATTCGAAGCGTTTGGTCCTTATGCCCTGGATCGCCTTGACCCGATCCGTCGCAACGCGGCGCATTCGGCGAGGCGGGTTCCCCTATCATCTGGTACTGATGCAGCTTGAACACGACTCCAGTTTTCAGGCACATTCCCCTTTCGCCAAAATGGCAGAGTTTATTGACATCGTCGTGGCGGGGTTCGCCGATGGTGCTCCGCGCCACCATCACCTTGTTTTTAAAGCACACCCATTAGAAAATGATCGATCACCCGTACGCCGCTTGATCTGGTCAGCCGCCCGGCAATACGGCGTGGCAGAGCGTGTGCACTACGTAAGGGGTGGTAAACTGGCACGGTTGCTAGACCATGCGCGTACGGCCGTCACCGTCAACTCGACCGCGGGACAGCAAGTTCTTTGGCGGGGCATTCCGTTGAAGGTGTTTGGCGATGCGGTCTACGCAAAACCCGAGTTTGTTTCCGAACAACCACTGGCTGCGTTCTTTGAAAGCCCCGACCGGCCAGATAGCAAGGCTTACAAAGACTTCCGTCGTTTCCTTTTGGAGACCTCGCAAATCCCTGGTGGTTTTTATGCTGCGCGAGGACGACGCCAGCTCTTGCGCCAAGTCGTCGACATGATGCTCGCGCCAGAAGACCCCTATGACGCTCTTAAGGCCGGCAAGAACCCGCCGCGCCAACCTTTGCGGGTCGTGAACTAAACCGCACAACACCTTGTCACCTCACGGTTCTATCGCTGCGCAAAAGTCACAGTTTGTGGCTTCTTTGCGGCACGCTGCTTTCCGCTCGCTAGCGTTTGGGGCGTCCTTGGCATACCTTCGGCGCAAAAGAATACCCTGAGGCAGAACAATAAGGTCGAGGAGACCAGCAGTGAAAACCCTGACATTGCGCCTGGCAAAAGGCGTGGCCATCGTCGTGACTCTCGGCGCCGTTGCGGCATGCGGCGTGCCTAGCTCTGGACCAAACAAATCGCAGATCTTCGCAGGGAGCGTCCTCGAGCAGGGCGACGCGTTCATCTTGACCGTCGATGACCGCATTAACGCAATCGCGTCTGTGGCCCCGGCCCTTGGCTTCGCTTCTGGGTTTCGCAACGCAGGCACGGTCGGTTCCGATACGATTGCCCCGGGCGACGTTCTTGGTTTGACGATTTGGGAGAACGTAGATGACGGACTACTCGTCCCCACTGGCCAGAACGCGACCGTGCTGGAAGAAGTGCAGGTCGACGGATCAGGGTTTATCTTCGTGCCCTACGCGGGCCGCATCCGCGCTGCAGGCAACACTCCAGAGGCGATCCGCCGCATTATCAGCAATAAACTGGCTGACCAGACACCAGATCCACAGGTCCAAGTGCGCCGCGTGGCCGGTGACGGCGCAACCGTTGCCGTTGCAGGGGCCGTCAATACCCAGGGCGTTTATCCAATTGAACGTCCAACCCGGACGCTGGCAACCATGCTGGCTCAAGCAGGCGGCGTTTCGATCCGTCCTGAAATTGCGCAGGTCACGGTGGTCCGCGGAAGCCATTCCGGTTCTATCTGGTTTGAAGACCTCTATGACCACCCAGGCCACGATATCGCGCTCCGCCCCGGCGACCGCATCTTTGTAGAAGAAGATACGCGCAGCTTTACCGCACTGGGCGCTACCGGCCGCCAGAACGAAGTCCAGTTTGAAAGCCAGTCAATTTCGGCGATCGAAGCGATTGCGCAAGTGGGCGGTTTGTCCACGACGCTGGCGGACCCGACCGGCGTCTTTGTGTTCCGCAACGAACCACAAGAAATCGCCAACCAATTGACAGGCCGCATCGACCTCGTAGGCACCCAGCGCGTCGTCTATGTGCTTGATTTGACAAAGCCAAACGGCGTTTTCTTCGCCCGCGATTTTGCAATCCGCGATGAAGACACCGTCTTTGTCACGGAAGCACCTTACAGCCAGTTCAACAAAACGATTGCGGCCCTCACCGGCTCGCTCGGCGCGGTTCGGGCGTTGGATTCGACCGTCTCCGACTTTTAACTATGGTGTCGTCCGACACAGGACAGCAAGCCGCCGCAGAGGACGACCCTTTGCAGCGGCTTTATGTTTTTAACGGTGGGTTTCTGACGCAAACGCAAGTTCGCCGGATCATGGAACTCTCCGGATATGAGGTTACACTGGGGTATCCCGATGGGGACGCCCTAATTGGGGTTTGGGGCAACTCCCCGACCGCGCGCCGCGGTGAGAAGGTGTCTGATTGGACAGATGCACAGATCATCCGCGTGGAGGACGCCTTTTTGCGGTCTGTTCTACCAGGTCGCGATGGCGTGCCTCCATTGGGCCTTCACATTGACAAGGCGGGCGTCCATTTTGACCCCGCAACCATTTCCGACCTCGAAACCCTCCTCGCGACGCACCCACTTGACGATTTTGCCCTTTTGAACCGCGCGAAAGCAGCCATTCAGCAGCTGCAAAACCTGCATCTGTCAAAGTACAACGCCCATGACCCGGCAACCGTCGCGCCAGAGGCAGGCTATGTCCTCGTCATTGATCAAACTCGCGACGATGCCTCAGTCAAAGCCAGTGGCGCGGACGGGAATACATTCCGGGAGATGCTCTACTACGCGCAAGAAGAGCATCCAAAAGCGCGGATCATAGTCAAAAGCCACCCAGAAACTCTGGCCGGACACCGCAAAGGGTACTTTTCATCCGGGGACTGCATTGGACGGGTGAGTTTGCTGGAAGATCCAATTTCCCCTTATGCGCTGCTAGAAGGTGCAGTCGCTGTCTACACCGTTTCGTCCCAAATGGGGTTCGAAGCCATATTGATGGGTCATAAGCCGATCGTTTTTGGCCAACCTTTCTACATTGGTTGGGGCCTGACAGACGATCGCAAACCACTTGACCGGCGGCAGCGCACGCTCACGAAAGCCCAGCTCTTTACTGCGACGATGATCCTCTATCCCACTTGGTATGATCCCTATCACGATCGGCTATGCGAGCTCGAACAAGTGATTATCACACTGGCTGCTCAAGCCCGCGCTTGGCGAGAGGACACCCAAGGCTGGGCGGCCTATGGGATGCGGATGTGGAAACGTCAGCCGATCCAGGCCGTTTTCGGCCAGGTTCGACCCGTAGTTTTCAAAGACCGACCAACCGCACCCCCAGATGGCCGCCGTGCGATGGTCTGGGCGAGCAAAATAGACACCGCCCCGGACGCTGCAGTACGGATCGAAGACGGTTTCTTACGGTCGAGAGGCTTAGGCGCAGACCTTGTTCCGCCGCTGTCGCTCGTTTGCGATGACCTGGGCATTTATTATGAC
Organism: Pseudomonadota bacterium; assembly: GCA_038526085.1. Taxonomy (GTDB): domain Bacteria; phylum Pseudomonadota; class Alphaproteobacteria; order Rhodobacterales; family Rhodobacteraceae; genus Yoonia. The sequence goes on from JBCBHE010000004.1 coordinate 11,594, forward strand.
CCCGCGACGCCCAGCCGTCTGGAAGAGCTTATCGCCGCGTCCATCTCACTGACCACGAGCGAGCGTGAGCGCGCTGATCGACTGATCCGGCGTCTGACGAAAGCCGGTATATCGAAGTACAATGTTGGTTCGGAGGTTTTGCCCACTGGCCTCCCAGCGGGACGGCGTATTCTTGTCCCTGGCCAGGTGGAGGATGACGCCTCCATTCAACTGGGCGCAGGTGAGATTTGCACCAACCAGATGCTTTTGGCCGCAACACGGGCTGCCAATCCTGCGGCCACTATCCTTTACAAGCCACATCCCGACGTCGAAGCCGGGCTGCGCGATGGCGTCATTCATAACGCAGAGAGATTTGCAGATATCGTTTTAACCGATGTGGACCCGATCCCAGCTATCATGATCGCCGATGAAGTCTGGACTATGACCAGCCTGCTGGGGTTTGAGGCCTTATTCCGGGGAAAGACTGTCACCTGTACCGGGACACCCTTTTATGCCGGATGGGGCCTCACCGATGACCGCGGCAAGCCTTGTCTTCGGCGCTGTGCTCAACCGGACATCACAGCGCTGGTCCACGCCACGTTGATCGACTATCCCCGCTACTTTGACCCTGTTACGGGTCTCGCCTGTCCTGTTGAGGTGGTGGTAGACCGTTTGGAACATGGTGAAATCCCGCAGCCATCGCGGAGCAATCGACTGCTTGCGAAATTGCAGGGCGCGTTCGCCAGCTTCGCCTACCTTTGGCGCTAAGACGCGGGGCGCCACGTTGTCCATACATCGGCGCCGATTTGGCGTTGCTTCATACATTGAAAGGATGGGCCGTCAGATAGTGCCGCTACGCCAAGGCTGGCGAGGGCGCCCAAACCGTCGCCGCCAATCACCTTCCCTGCTTGAAACAGCTCAATCTGATCAACCAATCGGGCCTTTAGCAGGCTGGCCGCGAGCGCGCCCCCACCTTCACAAAACACGCGTGTGAGCCCCTTTCGTCCAAGTTCGCGCAAGACAGAACACAAGTCTACTTGATCGCGTCCTGCTTCGCACAGGATCGAAATGGCTCCGTTTGCGAGGAATCCTTTAGTCTCGGCACTTCGACTGTGGCAGAGCCAGACGGGTGACTCATCCGTGCCGTAAAAAAGTATCGCAGTTGTAGGAATATTCAGGTCTCGACTGACCACAATGCGCACGGGTTGCCGAACGGTCCCCATACCGCGCACCGTCAGCTGCGGATTGTCTGCCCGCACTGTCCCCGCGCCGACCATCACTGCATCATGCTGGGCGCGTAACGCATGAACCGCGCGACGCGCTTCGGGTCCCGTAATCCACTGGCTTTCGCCCGTGAAGGTTGCAATACGTCCGTCTAGGGTGGTCGCAAGTTTGAGCGTGACAAGAGGCCGCCCCTGTCGAACACGAAAGAAAAAGCCGGCATGGTCGATTTCTGCCTCAGCCGCACCAACGCCCGTTTCAACTACAATGCCAGCCGCTTGCAGCATCGCAATGCCACCGCCATCAACCCGCGGATCAGGGTCACAACAAGCCACCACAACACGGGCGACTTTGGCGTCGATCAAGGCCTGGGCACAGGGCGGCGTTTTCCCGGTATGTGCGCAGGGCTCAAGCGTGACGTAGACTGTTGCCCCCTTTGCCCCAGCGCCCGCTTGCGCAAGCGCTTGAGGTTCCGCATGGGGGCGCCCACCAAGTGCCGTTGCGCTGCGTCCGATGACCCGGCCGTTTTTGACTATGACACAACCAACCGATGGGTTTGGCCAAACTTGCCCCAGATGGCGACGCCCAAGCGTCAAAGCTTGCCGCATATAGCGGCGATCCATGTCGGGTGTCACGTGTCTGATTGTGGCTCAGGGCGCAGTTCACTGACGAATTTGTCGAAGTCGTCCGCCGCCTGAAAGTTCTTGTAGACGCTCGCAAAACGCACGTAGGCAACTGTGTCGATCCGCGCAAGGCTCTCCATCACGATCTCACCGATTGTGGTGGAGGGGATGTCCGTTTCACCCATGCTTTCCAGCCGCCGGACGATCCCGCTGATCATTTGATCCATCCGCTCTGGTTCAACTGGCCGTTTTTGCAGGGAAATCCGGATCGACCGTTCCAACTTATCTCGGTCAAAGTCTTCGCGACGTCCATTTGACTTGATCACAACCAAATCACGCAGTTGGACACGCTCATACGTCGTAAAGCGCCCTCCGCAGGCCGGGCAAAACCGACGGCGTCTGATCGCAACATGGTCTTCCGCTGGACGTGAATCCTTTACCTGCGTGTCTACGTTTCCGCAAAAGGGGCACCGCATGTCTGTCCTCGTTCTCTGCCAATTCTGGGGATTGTAACCCACTGACCCACAGAGACTATAGGTGACCCGCAAAACTTTGGGTAGCCCACAATTCGCACCGCCCCATGTAGTGAGGCATGCCGACCGCTATTCGGTCAAACAGGCCATTTCAGTTGCATCACTGACTGAAAAGCTGTCGGGTACGCTGACAATATGATCTGATGGTAAGGCACAGGTGTCAGCCGAAGCTACGATGTTCGACGGTGTCTGAAGCGGTTGCGTCACCAAGACCTTCGTTGGCAGTAAAACGGCCAGGTCAGTCTCTATATCGCTATAGTTGGCGGCGGCGGGGCCCGCCAGGACAACTAAGCTTGCCATTAATCCAAAGACTTTCATCACGGTCACTTTCAATCGTTCGGTGTGTGTGATCAGGATATGGGCGTGCAAAGGGCAGTTGACTACCCCTGCTCCCGTTCTCGTGAAGCACATTGATGCACAGAGGCGTGAGGAAAATTGCACAGTTCTAGGGTGTGCTAGAACAACTCCACATCAGGCCGTTGGGGGCGCGCACGGGTACGGGATGTCGCAGGCGCTTGGTCAATCTGCGCATCGTTGCGGACGAATTTCTCCAGTAGTTGCCCGGTCGTCGGATAAAAATGGATCCGTCGGGCCTGTGTGCCACCGAGAGAAGACCATTCAACTGGCAACCCTTCGTTCGCAAGATAGCGATTAACGAACGCTATGTTCTTTTCGCCGACGTCGCCGAGAAACTGACTCATTTTTCCGCCACCTGCGAGCTTCACACGCAAACGGTGCCGTTGTGCGCCCATCTTCAACAAGTCGTTGATCAATAGCTCCATCAAATAAGCGCCATACTTCACGTTCTGGCTGTCGCCAGATCGCGCCTCTGGCAGCAGAAAGTGGTTCATACCTCCCACTCGCTGGACCGGGTCGTACAAGCAGGCCGCGATGCAAGAGCCGAGCACCGTCGACATTGCGGCCCCGTCCTCTCCCGACACAGAGTATTCGCCCTGAATGACGCTAATGACTTTCTTGGGTGCTGTGGATGCCAAAGATGACATGCGATTAGTCCCTTACAAGATCGACTCGTATCTAAGCGAGCTTACGCGACAAAGCGTGACCAAAGATGAATAGGGGGCATCAAAATAACAGTACTTCTGCCGACGCCTTTGGCGCGGACAGTAACCGATCTTCCGCAAGCCCAAGCAACCGTTGGCGCAGATCATTGAGATGCAAGGTATCGCCAAGGGTGGACGTCGCCAGCATGGCGTCCTCGAGTTCAACCTCTGACACTAATCGTATCGCACGGGCGAGATCGCAGATCTGCTGGATGATCAGGTCCATATCTTGCATTTCCTGGTAATGGTCCCGTAGATTCTTTGTTTCGCTCACGTCAAAAAGAATTCTCTCTACGTCTTGCAAACGGTTTCCCAACGAAAAGAGCTCTTCGCTTGCATTCGAGAGGACCGCCTGGATTGCGACCTTGGAATCGGCTCCCGCAATATCATCCAAGTGGGCCGACCACTTGTTCTATGCAGGCCTTTAACTGCTGGGTTGTAAAAGGCTTTTTGATCATGTTGTTCATTCCCAAACTACGTCCTTTTGCTACCAGCTCTGGTGTCGGTTTGCCTGTAATCAGGATAAATCCAACCCCTTTCGTCGCTCGATTTGCGCGCAGATGGCGTAACAACTCCAAGCCGTCCATGACCGGCATGTTCATGTCGGACAGAACAAGATGCACCGGCTCTTTTGCGAGGCGGTCGACCGCGGATTTTCCATTGTTTTCCGTGGAGTTGTTCCACACTTGCATTTCTTCAAGGGACTGAACGATCAATCCTCGGCTGGTGGGCATATCATCAACCACCAAGACTTTTAAGTTATCCCGGAGCGCCATTTTGGTCCTTTCTTTTGCGTGCCTTACGGCGCCGTTTTTTCGAATGCAGTGATGCCGATGTTGCGAAAGCTCTCTTCAGCCGGGCCCGTAAGCCGCTCTGAATGACCGATAAAGAGATTGCCCCTTGGCGCGAGGCTGTCGCGGAACCTTTGCCAAAGGCGGTGCTGCGTGCTCCGCTCAAAGTAGATCACCACGTTTCGACAGAAAATGATGTCGAAAAGGGGGGCTTGGCGCCAATCTCCGACAAGGTTTATCCTGTCAAAACTCACCATGCGCCGCAGCTCATCGCGCACTGTGACACTCTCGGCATTGCGGTTTCTTGGCGCGAAGAGGAGGTCTTTTTGCTCTGAGGAGAGACTTGCCACCTCGGTGGCGCGATAAGTCGCCGCCCGCGCCTTTTGGAGAATGCGTGGATCAACATCCGTCGCAAGAATGGTGACATTTGGCTGATGCAAATCCGCATAAGCTGCTCGCACCGTCGCGGCGATTGTGTAAGGTTCTTGCCCGGAGGAACAGCCCGCTGACCAAATGCGTAGACCGCTGCGCTCCGCCTTCTCGCGTAAACCGGGCAAAATCGTCTTCGACAAGGCCTCAAAGTGATGCCTTTCGCGATAAAAGGATGAGACGTTTGTGGTTAGCGCAGACAGCAGTTCTTCTGCCTCCTCTTCGGCCTTCGGGCCGGTCGCAAATGCGCAATAAGTTTTGAAATCTGGCATCCCAAGGGCGCGAATGCGTCGAGCAAGTCGTGCGTAGATCAGACCCTTTTTTCCAATTTGATATCAAGGCCGTAGCGCTGCGCAGCGTGCTGCGAAATGACATTGAAATCGGCGTCCGTAAAGGCAAGCTCCGCGGTCGATGTGCTGCTGCGATCAATCATTCAGAACGGCTTCCCCTGATATCCCCATCATTGCCTCAAGGTCTATCACGCGCGTCATGTCTTTTTTGATCGATATGACACCTCGGATTGCAGAGTTACTGGCATCTTCCTTCACGCGCGGTGCCTCCTTCATCTCTGACAGGTTAACCGTCAAAATCTCTGAAACGGACTCAACCAATAGACCGATGACTTGCGTGCCGAGGTTGCAAATGATGATGACGTTGCGCTTCGTCGGTTCGAACGGTGGGAAACCAAGTTTTGCCGCAAGATCAATAATGGGGATCACGGCCCCTCGCAGGTTCACAACGCCCAAGACAAAAGGGGGCGAATGTGGAAGCATTGTGACTGGTTCCCATCGGCGGATCTCTCGGATCCGGTTGAGTTCGATACAGAAGCTTTGATCACCCACATACAGTGAGATGAACTCAAAGACCGCAGTATTCTCAGCGATTTGCGTGGTTTCATCATACATGGGCAGGCTCCGCAATTGGGGTCAGGTCAGCAAGCGCACGGGGGGAGGCCAAATCGGACACGGAACTCGCAATGCCATCTGGATCGACAATCAACGCGATTTTGCCGTCGCCCAGGATCGTCGCAGCCGAGATCCCCGTGATCTTACCGTAGTCACCTTCGAGGCTCTTGATTACAACCTGGCGCTGGTCCGAAATACCATCAACTGCGATGGCGCACTGAGTGATCTGCTCCGTCCGAACGAGCAGAAAGACCCGATCCTCCATCGGCGTATCGCGCGGAGGATGACCAAGTGCCGTGCCAAGGTCGATGATTGGGATGTATTCGCCCCGAATATGCAAGACGGGATGGTCGACGCCAAGCATGAAGATGTTCTCTTTGCGCGGGCGGATCGTTTCAGAAACGCTTGCGATAGGGATCACCATGGTCTGTTTCGCGACATCAACAACCATGCCGTCCATCACTGCCAATGTCAGTGGCAGTGCAATCGAAAATGTTGACCCCTTGCCTGGTGTACTGTTGATGCTAATTCGGCCGCCGAGCGACGTAATCGCCGTTTTGACGACATCCATCCCGACGCCACGGCCCGAGAGGTTTGTGACCTCCTTTGCCGTTGAAAATCCGGGGGCAAAAAGAAGTTGATCAATCTCAGCGATACTGAGATCCGCGTCCTCTGCGATGATGCCCTTTTCGATGGCTATGCTCTTGATCCGATCACGGTTCAACCCGGCCCCATCATCGGTAATCTCAATCATTACATTGCCGGAGCGATGCTCCGCGGACAGTTGAATAAGGCCTGTGGCGTCTTTGCCAATCTCAACACGCTTTTCACTTTCCTCAATCCCGTGATCGATCGCATTTCGGATCATATGCGTGAGCGGATCGCTTAGCCGTTCAACAAGGGTCTTATCGACTTCCGTTGACTCGCCGATTGTCTCAAACTTGACTTTCTTACCCGTGGCCGAAGTCACCTCCCGCACGATACGCGCCATGCGTTGGAATAAGGGTTTCACGGGCTGCGCGCGGATGGCCATAACGCCTTCCTGAATCTCGCGCGCGAGATGTTTGTAGTCCTCCAAATCCACCTGGATATCGTCCGATTTACCCAATCCCGCATCCTCAATCCGTTGGGCAATCACAGACTGATTGATAATCAACTCACCGACGGCGTTGATCAGCCGGTCGACCCGTTCAAGATCGACGCGCAAGGTCGCTTTAGCTTCGCGCGTCGCTGCGGACGGGGGGGACTTTTGCCCTCCCACTGTTGGCGCTGGTTTGGCCTTCGGCTTCTCAGCTGCCGCCAACTTTGGTGCGGCTGCCGCTTGATCCTCCTTGATCTCAGTCTTCGCCGGCGCCTCTGTTTTCTGCGTCGGCGGGTCATCGGGGGCTTGGGCCTTCGCTTTACCCAGCGCGGCGGCTGCGTCATCTTGTGACGATGTTTCCATCGTGGTGCCATCGTTACGCATCGGCAGGATGGAGACTGTAGCGAGGTCCTCAACAAAGCCAAAAACCGCTTTGACCGTATCGTCCGCTGCCGGGGTTTCGAGCTGAATGTTCCAGCTCAAATAGCCATTCTCCCAGTCACTTGTGTCGATATCGTCGGGAATTTGCGACAGGTCCGCTGCAACATTCAGAGTTCCTAAGTCTGCAAGCGCCTTCAGCAAATGCAGCGGGTCATTCCCGACCTCATAAAACGCTCGCGCTGGCGAAAATGTGATCCGAAAACCAACTTGTTCATCAGGCTCTGTCCCGTCGTCGTCCGTTTCAGGAATCGCCAGAACCATGGGCTGGAACGAAAACTCCTCTTCCGGGTCTTCATCTTCATCGGGCAAAAACTCTGCCAGCGCAGCCGAAGTGGTGTCCACGGCCTCCTGATTGGCGCTCGTCTCCATCCGGGCTGATTCAATCAGCTCAATCAAAACGTCGCCCGATCGGAGCAACACTGGCATCAGCTTTTCGTCCGCCACCAACTCATGCGAACGGACGGCATCCAATACGGTTTCGAACTTATGGGCAAAACCGACAAGATCTTCGAGACCGAACGCCCCCCCCCGACCCTTTGATCGAGTGAACCGCACGGAACACGGCATTCACCGTTTCGTTGTCGCCGGTGCCATCGGCCATCTCATTCAGGCCGTCAGTCAGCGCATCGCTAAGATCTTCGCACTCCTGAAAGAAGATATCGCGAATGGAATTCCCGCTCATACTTAGGCCCCCGTTACGCGCTTCAGGGCTGCAATCAACGAAACATCGTCAAATGGCTTGACGATCCACCCAGTCGCACCCGCATCACGGGCCCGCGCCTTCAGATCGTCACCACTTTCCGTCGTCAGGACGAGGATCGGGACCCGATTGTTCACCTCCCCTGCCCGAATGGAGTTGATCACGCCAAACCCATCCATATTTGGCATGTTGATGTCCGTAATCACCACATCGGCATCCGCGTCCTGAAAGGCCTCAACCCCCAAAACGCCATCATCGGCCGTGACCACATCAAAGCCAGCATCGGCTAACGCGACTGACAGCAGGTGCCGGATCGTGCGCGAGTCATCGATGGCGAGCACTTTAATCGTCATTGTCGGTCCTTTCGGAAAGAAGCTCATCCGCCAAGCCAAGACGCGTCAGCGCGTCGGTCACTGTTTCGGAAGGATTAGCGAGCGTGAAAGAGAGATCGTCCGCGGCCCAGGACCGTTTCCCGAGCACCATTACCTGCGCGACCAGCGTATCGAACCGATCGACCGCCGATGCGTCGATGACAATAGGCTTGCCGCGGTGGGACTTCAGCGTATCAAAAAAGGCGCCACAGGCATTCGCCCGGGGGTCATCTGGCAAAGCATACGTTTCTATTTCGGGGGTCGTCATCAGCAACACAGTCCGTTTCTGGGGCAGCAGCGCCCGGTCTAGCGCGGTGCCGTCATGTAAGCGCTGGACCGCTAAGAAACAGTGAATGACTGCTGAAAAACCCTGAGGTGATCAGACGATTTGGACAGGACCGGTTACCGGCACCTTTGGGTGTAAAACATCTATGACCTGCTGCGCCGTTTTCGACAGCGGCGCGTCCTCATGCCGTGGCGTGTGGGCTAATGACAGGGTCATTTTCTGGGAGGCAGATGTGATAAGCAAACACGTCATGGCAAGTCCTTTCGAGACATAACCTGACGCAAGCTTTTCGTTTGGGCAATTATGCGAAACCTTACCTCACGCGATGGTCAAAGCGTGAAGGGCGAGCGTGAGAATTGTTACAATCCTCTAGTTTGAAAGATGTCCGACAACCTTGCGGTGCTTTTGTTGATCGCGATGTTCAAACAGGTAGATGCCTTGCCACGTGCCCAACTGTAGCATGCCGTCCGTGACTGGAATGGACAGGTTGGTTGGCATCATGGCCGCCTTGATGTGCGCAGGCATGTCGTCTGGCCCTTCATAAGTGTGCGTCAGATAGGCCATAGATGCGTCCGTGGTCGGTGGAACCAAGCGGGCAAAAAAGTTCTGTAGATCGGTCTGTACTTCCGGATCCGCATTTTCCTGGATCAAGAGACTGGCAGATGTGTGTTGCACCATCAGTGTCAAAAGACCGGTGCCTTTCGCCCAAGCAGAGACATCCCGGGTGAACTCATAAAGGCCTGGGCCGTTGGTCGAGATCTGGAATGTGGTTTGCATCAAAGTCAGTCGAAGATCCGTTCGCCCATCTGGTCGATCATCTGCTTGGCCTTGTTGACGGCCGCGTCTTCCGCCTGATCTTTGCTATCGAGCGTATCAGCGCGGATGAAATGATGCTCTTTCACCTCGCCATCCATCTCCTGTGTGATACGGGCCGCGAGGCGAAATTTCGGTCCTTCCGCAATGGGTTCAGGGATGATCTTGAAGCCTTCGTATTCGATGACGGCGGGTGGCTCTTCATCACCGCCGCCAAATAGCTTTTTTAGAAACGACATAAGTTCCCCCTAAGTCTCAGTCTTCTTCTTCGATCCGGCGCCGGCGTTCGTCTAGAGTCTCACCCTCATAAATCCACGCACCTGGACCAGATACAGCTGACCAACTGTAACCTAGTTTATAGAACACTTTCAAAGCTGACTGCGACAAGCTCATTTCGGCGCCATCGTAGAGTACGTTACGGTTGTCTATCACCGTACACGTTTCGGCCTCGTCCTTGTCGTGCAACAAAACTGCGCCGACCGGTATCTGAGCAATTCTAAAGTTGAAACGACTACGTCGGTCCTTCGCCTTCTTTATGGCAGCAACATCTTCTGGCTCATCAACAACAGGGCCAGTCGGCGTAACTTCCCTGATCGCAGCCAACTTTAAGGCAGACGAGATACGCTCTGGGGCAATTTCAAAGAACTCTCTATTCTTTCTGACACGATGATCATCGAAAGCATCGTGCAGAAGCTTCTCGGCCAAGTCACAGTTTGCGACTTCGGCAGCGAAGAAACACTCAAACGGCAATTGAACGCCCGTACTGTCGAGCCCTTTGATGCGGCCCAACAAATCGCCTTTTGTCTTTCCAACTTTTACTAAGCCCGGCATGGCCTCATTGGTGAGGATACACACAACATCCATTCAAAAGGACCTCAGCCCGCTTCCGGTTAAGCCCTACTGATCCAAGAACGACCGCAGCTTCCGCGACCGGCTTGGGTGCTTGAGCTTGCGCAGCGCTTTCGCTTCGATCTGACGGATCCGTTCGCGGGTCACGCTGAACTGTTGTCCGACCTCTTCGAGCGTGTGGTCGGTGTTCATGCCAATGCCAAAGCGCATCCGCAGAACACGTTCCTCGCGCGGAGTCAAAGAGGCCAGAACCCGTGTCGTCGTCTCTTTCAAGTTTTCCTGAATGGCGCTGTCGAGCGGCAAGATCGCGTTCTTGTCCTCGATGAAATCGCCAAGCTGGGAATCTTCCTCGTCGCCGATCGGTGTCTCCAAGGAAATCGGCTCCTTGGCGATCTTCATCACCTTGCGGACCTTTTCCAAGGGCATCTGCAGCTTCTCTGCGAGTTCCTCTGGCGTCGGTTCCCGTCCAATTTCGTGCAGCATCTGGCGACCGGTGCGGACCAACTTGTTGATCGTCTCGATCATGTGGACCGGGATACGGATCGTGCGGGCCTGGTCTGCGATGGAGCGGGTGATCGCCTGGCGGATCCACCATGTCGCATAGGTGGAAAACTTATAGCCACGGCGATATTCGAACTTATCGACCGCCTTCATCAGGCCGATATTCCCTTCCTGGATCAGGTCAAGGAATTGCAGGCCGCGGTTCGTGTATTTTTTCGCAATGGAAATCACGAGGCGCAGGTTTGCCTCGACCATTTCTTTCTTCGCTTGCCGGGCTTCTTTCTCACCCTTCTGAACTTGTTGTACGATCCGACGGAACTCGGTGATGTCCACGCCGACGTACTGGCCGACCTGAGCCATATCGCCACGTAAACCTTCGATCTTGTCCGTTGAGCGCTCGATCAGCATCTGCCAACCGCGACCACTCTTCTCGCTCATCTCTTCAAGCCAGTTCGGGTCCAGCTCGCGCCCGCGATAGGCGTCGATAAACTCACGGCGGTTGATCCGAGCTTGGTCGGCCAATTTGACCATCGCTCCATCAATTTGCATGATCCGGCGGTTGATACCGTACAGCTGGTCAATCAGTGCTTCGATACGGTTGTTGTGCAGGTGAAGCGAGTTCACCATCTCTACGATCTCAGAGCGCAGCGCCTGATACTTGTCTTCTTCTTTGGACGAGAAAGATGAGTCCTCGTTCAGGGTCGCCGACATCCGGGCGTCTTGCATGTCAGATAGCATGGAAAAGTCGCGCGCGATGATTTCCAGCGTTTCCAGCACACGTGGCTTTAACGCAGCTTCCATCGCGGCCAGCGACATGTTGGCCTGATCGTCGTCATCGTCATCGTCGTCTTTGGCAATCGGATTGCCGTCAGCGTCGAGCTCTTCAGTCTTTTCACCTTCTGCTGGCTTTGCCGGGGCACCTGGGGCGACCACGGCAACCTCCTCTTCCTCACCATCTTCGCCCATCTGATTGCCGAAGGTAGTTTCGAGGTCGATCACGTCACGCAGCAAAATGTCTTCATTCAGAAGTTCGTCGCGCCAAATCGTGATAGCTTGGAAAGTCAGTGGGCTTTCGCATAGCCCAAGGATCATCGTATTACGGCCCGCTTCGATGCGTTTCGCAATTGCGATCTCACCTTCGCGGCTCAGCAGCTCGACACTGCCCATCTCGCGGAGGTACATGCGGACCGGGTCATCCGTGCGGTCGAGCTTTTCCTGCTCTGCCCCGCCTAGCGCAACCTCGCGGGCGCCTTGGACAGTTGCCACCTCGCGAGATCCCTGATCGACCTCTTCGCTTTCTTCCTCTTCAGTGACCTGGATCCCCATCTCAGACAGCATCGACATCACATCTTCGATTTGGTCCGAAGACACCTGATCTGGCGGCAGCACCGCGTTCAGCTGATCGTAAGTGATGTAGCCACGTTCGCGGGCGTCGGCGATCATCTTTTTGACCGCAGCTTGGCTCATATCGAGTGAACCGTCGTCCTGATCGCGCTCTTTCTGGTCGTTGGTGTCCTTAGCGGCCATTCACGTCGCTCCTTCGCGGGGTGGTGGGCGTTTCCGCCCCGATGGTGATTCGCATGATTCGGTTAAAAACGAATCAACTTGGGAATCGGGTGATTCGCAAGGCGTTCACCTGCGATAAAACGTCATTGTTGCTTGTTCGGTTTTAGACTGTCGCCCGATCTGTCACTTTGACGACTTATCAACCTTGATCGTTCCCAAAAGCGCATCAAAGGCCGACCGTTCGTCCTTGTTTAACATGGTGCCGTTGTCGGCCTTTTCAAAGTCTGCCGTGTCGTCTTCTTTCTGACGCACTGATGTATCGACAGATTTTGCGGCCTGCGCCAACCGCCAGGTAAGGCTTTCATCAGCCTGCCCCTGAAGCTCATCCATTCCGTCCCCCACCTCGCGCGCATGACTCCGCTGCGCAAATAGGCTTTTGAAATCCCCTTCCAAACATGCTGCAGCAAATTCAACATCCCCTGCGCGGCGCAACGCTGGGTGGATCTTCAAGTGCGGCTGGCTGAAGAGGTTTTCAAGGGTCCCCGCGCCCAAACTTTGCTCAACCGCGAATTTCACGTCGGGTTGATCGGCAAAGCGCAGGATCGCGTCGCGCAAGGCCGCGTGATTTGGGTCTTGGCAGTCCATACGATCAATCTGGCCTTCAAAGGCCTCAACCACATCTGGCGTCGTGATCAAGGTCGCCAGGATGGCCCCTTCTAATAGATACTCCGTCTTTGCTGCCCCGGCGCCAAGCGCTGAGGATTTGCTACTTGCGACTGGCGCAGCTGCATTGCGCCAAGGCTCTCGCCGCCCCGAGGGCGCACGCTTTGTCTGATTGGCCGGCAGCGGCTTGGCACGAAATAGCTGCCAACGCATGTCTTTGATCGCCTGGCCATAGTGACTACGGATCGACACGTCTTTAATCAAACCGATCTTTTCACGCAGCGCCTTATCAAGCGCGGCCTTCCGCTCTGGGCTATCAAATGTCTTTCCGTCGGTCTCACGCTGCCAAAGCAATTGTACCATCGGGATCGCCGCATCCAACACGGCTTGCATCGCCGTTGGACCCTTCTGCTTGATCAGATCGTCGGGGTCCAACCCCTCGGGCATGAGGGCAAAGCGCAACGACTGCCCAGCCTCAAGCATTGGCAGGGCAATATCAATGACGCGCATCGCGGCGCGCAAGCCCGCATTGTCCCCATCCAGGGCGATGATAGGCTCTGGAGCTATGCGCCACAGAAGCCGGAGCTGATCTTCGGTAATCGCCGTCCCAAGCGGCGCAACACAAGCCGTGAAACCCGCCTCTGAGAGCGCAATTACATCCATATAGCCTTCCGCGACGATCAGCGGCTTACCCTGGCCTGCAGCCTCGCGTGCGCGCGCGTGGTTGTAGAGTGAGCGCCCCTTGTCGAAAAGCGGCGTTTCAGGTGAGTTAAGGTACTTTGCACGCGCATCGGCCGCCATTGCGCGACCACCTAACCCAATCGCTTTGCCCCGCGCATCACGAATGGGGAAAATAATGCGGTCACGGAACCGATCATACGGCGCCCCACCGCGGTCACTTTCTGCGGCCAATCCTGCCGCAATCACCTTCTCCTTAGAGGTGCCCTTACCCGTAAGATGAGAGAGAGTACCCCCTTGGTCAGGCGCGTATCCGATTTCCCATCTTGACTGCGCTTCCGGCGACAATCCGCGCTTTTCTAGGTAATCGCGGGCGTCTCCGGCGGCGGCGGTTTTGAGCTGCAACTGGTGCCATTGCACTGCCTGCTCCATTACCTCTGCTAGCTCAGTCCTTAGGTCGGCTTTTTCCTGTGCGCGGGGGTCGCGGGCTGGCATGGTCATACCCGCTTCGCTTGCGAGAATTTCGACGGCCTCCATAAAGGAGACGTTCTCTGTCTCCCGCACAAAGGTGATCGCGTCTCCCTTAGCATGGCAGCCAAAGCAGTAATAAAAACCTTTACGATCATCGACATGGAAGCTGGCGGTCTTTTCTTGATGGAACGGGCAAGGTGCCCAAAGATCACCCTTGGCTTGGTTCGTCTTATGCTTGTCCCACATGACTTTACGTCCGACCACTTGGCCGATTGACAGCCGGGTGCGCAATTCGTCCAAAAATCCAGGTGGTAAGCTCATCGTGACAGTATCCAGCTTTCAATCGGCAGAGTCGAGCCAATCTGGCATCTATCCGTAAGCGGTGATTCTCCTATTTTGGAGCGCGAAAAATCGTGTTCCGTGAACAATGCATCTCGGCTTTGAATACCGTTTCCGCATAAGAAAAGAGGAATTCCGCCTGGTTTAAATCAATTTGCAAAAATGTGACACGGCGGCGAACCGTTAACACCCTGTTTTTGCGTAGATTTACGGAAAGCAAGTATTAACCATCATGGGAAAACTGCTGATTTTTCAAGCTTTGCCACATTTGGAACAAAACTGCTCGGCTAAAACGGTCGGCGATTGCATTTGCACAAGTGTGCGGCCGGGGGGTTGCTGCAGGTTACGTGCGTTAACCAGGGAAGACGATCATGCGCCACAGATTGACTTGCGAATTCCGCAGGTTCCTTGCTGAAAGGCAAGAACCCATCGAGAATTTCCGGAAGGGTGAAGATGGCAATCTCACCACGATGGGGATTTTCCTTATTCCATTAATGCTCGTTCTCGGCGGTATGTCCGTCGACTTTATGCGTTTCGAAAGCGAACGTGCGTTGATCCAAGATACTGCAGACCGCGCGGCCCTCGCCGCAGCGAACTTGGAGTTCACAAACCCGGGCGAAGGCGCTGCCAAGGTTCGCGACTTCTTCGAGAAGGCGAACCTGGATCAGTACCTCGATGGCGACGCGATCGTCACCGAGACGATCAACAATCGCACGGTCGAAGTGAACGTCACCCGCCCAATGAACACATTCTTCTTGAAGCTCGCAGGGATCGATGAACTCGATGCGAGAGCGACGTCTGTTGCGACACAGGGTGTTGGTAACGTTGAGATCTCTTTGGTCCTCGACATCTCCGGCTCCATGCGCCACGCAACATATGACGCGGACGGTAACGAAACCGGCCTAACGAAGATGGAAGCGCTGCAGCAAGCCGCAACGACCTTTGTGGAAACCGCGCTGCAGGAAAGCAACCAAGATCGCGTGTCGATCTCCTTGGTGCCTTACTCCCAGCACGTGAACGTTGGACCCGACATCTTCAGCCGGATGAACACAAACCAGCTGCACGACTATTCTTACTGTGTTGAATTCGAAGACGCCGACTTTGCCGAGCCTGGCATTGATCTGTCACGGACTTACCAGCAAGGCCAGTTCATGGACCACTGGTCCAGCGGCACCACATTGAACGACCCAATGTGCGCCCCGCGCTGGTTTGAGCAGATCACTGCTGTGACCCAAGATCGCCAAGCACTGATTGACCAGATTGCAGCGATGGAACCAACAACAATGACATCTATCCACCTCGGCATGAAGTGGGGCATGGCATTGCTGGATCCGTCCACGGGTCCTTTGGTTTCACCAGATGCTGACGCGGCCTTTGCGGACCGTCCTGCAAGCTTCAGCCAAGAAGATGCAGAGCACAACACCCGCAAGGTGATCGTGGTCATGACCGATGGTCAGAACACAGATGCGACGTACATCAAAGACGAGTACTATCAGAACTCTGACGATGCGTACCACTGGGCCAACAACCCGTTCAAATACTGGTACAACAACAACGTCCACAGCAGCTACCACAGCCAGTGGGACTTCAAAGAAGTCCGTTACAACAACGCAAAAGGTAACGAACTTTTGGCTGATAGCTGTGACGCCGCACGTGAAAAGAACGTTCAGGTCTTCGCGATCGCGTTCGAGGCCCCTGATAATGGCGCCCAAGTCATGTCTGATTGTGCGACAACCATCAACCACTTCTTCAACACCAACGGTGATGACTTGAACGCAGTGTTCGAAGCTATCGCTGAACAGGTGACTGACCTGAGGCTGACACAATGAACAAGTATATGAAAAAGCTGGCAAACGCCTGTGCTGCTTTCCGTCGCGAAGAAGACGGTAACATGTCAGTCGACTTCGCCATCGCCCTGCCAACAGCCTTCCTGTTCGGTGCGGCAACGTTTGAAACTGGGTTTATCGGCCTGCGGGATATGATGCTGGAACGTGGTGTGGACGTGACCGTCCGCGAAGTCCGGATCGGCGCACTTGCAGACCCGACCCACGATGCGCTGCGGACACGGATTTGCGAAGCTGCGATGATCATCCCGGATTGTGAAAACCAGCTAAAGCTGGAGATGATCCGCAATGACATCCGCGACTACACAGAAGTCGACAGCCAGCCTGACTGTGTGGACCGCACCGCAACTGGTGAACCGCTGATCAACTGGACCAACGGTGGCAACAACGAATTGATGATCCTGCGGGCTTGCTCGCTGTTCGATCCGCTGCTGCCAACGGCAAAGGTTGGGGCGACCCTTCCTAAGCAAAGCGAAGGCGCATACGCCCTCGTCGCAACTTCATCCTTCGTATTGGAGCCGTACAAATGATGCGTTTTCCACAAACTCTGAGCCGCCGCGTCACAGCGTTCCGCGATGACGAAGCCGGTACTGGTTCTCTCGAACTGGCATTTATGGTTCCACTGCTTGCAGTGATCACCTTTGGTCTGATTACATTCTTCACGGCCTTCAAGGCGAAGACGCAAGCGACACGTGCCACGACAGTTCTTGCTGACATGGTGAGCCGCGAGACCAATCCGATTTCGCCGACCTATCTTGATGGTGTATCTGGCTTGATGGACACTCTGATCGAAACGGACGCAACTCCTGAGTATCGTATGACAGCGTTTCTTTGGAACGACCGCCGCGGGGAATACCGCGTTCGTTGGTCCAAGCATGACAGCTCTCACGGCACACATAGCCACGAGTCGCTGAACGCCGTTGCCGACCGCCTGCCAACACTGCGGCATGGTCAACGTGCCATCCTAGTTGAGACATGGGTTGACTTCGAGCCGCTCAACGCGATCAGCATGGAAGAAGGGACAACCTTTGAAAACTTCCTTGTGGCTGCACCTCGTTTCGTACCACAGCTCTGCTGGGTCAAAGACGAGAACGACACGTCCTTGACGCCGAAGTGCTAATCATCGTCGGTGACGTCTGAGGCACGCTGTGCCAGCGCAAATGCAATCTGTTCGGCCATGAATTTGGTTTGAATTGCTGACACAGCGCCACCGACGCCAAGAACTCGGCCATATCGCCACCACAGCCCCGGAGCCCAGCCCCGGGGCTGCTTCTTTTTCAACTTCAGTGTAAACCCATTGGATGGCTTAAACGCGAAGGCGCCGCGTTCGACCCTCTCGATATCGCACATATTTGCCAGCGTTTGCCCATTGGCGTCTGACAATCCATCGGCCCGCAGGATGATCTGTCCTTGCGTCGCACGGCGTAACTTTTCTGCCAGCACAAAAACGCCGATCGCCATCGCCACGATCACCAGGTTCCATCGCAGGCCCAGCGGATCTGTGAAGATGGCGTAGAGCATCAAACCACCAACCCCATAAAGCGCACCACACCCGACAATCCGCCGTGCGGCAGATGCTTCAAGTGTCGCGATGATGTCGTTGATTTCCTGTGTCACGGCGCTCCCCTACCCGCGCAAGACGCTCTGGTAAAGGCTAGGCTTGTTGCGGGACGACTTCGTAGCCCGCCTCTTCCGGCTCGTCATCGATCATTTCAGATGGGAAACCGTTCGCCGTAATGGTCAGCCCTGTCGCCTCTTCCAAACGGCGAATGATCTCATCAGATTGCGCCCGCGGACCATAGCGCGTGATGCCATCTTCAAAAATTTCGATCATTTTTGGACTGATCTCCAACGGAACGTCATGCTGCGCCGCAAGATCTTGGAAAAGACCAATATCTTTCTTGACCAGATCCATTGTGAAGTTGATGTCGCGGCATCCATTCAGGATCATCTGAGACTCCGTTTCATGAACAAACGATGTCCCGGAGCTGATCTTGATGGCTTCATAGGTTGTCGCAAGATCCAATCCCGCCGCCTTCATTGTCACCATGGCCTCACAGAGGGTCAGCAGATTGGCAGTCGCAAGGTAATTTGTCATCACCTTTAGGCGACTCGCGGTGCCGATCGGCCCGGTGTGCAGAACGCGTCGGCCCAGGATGGTCAGTATTGGCAGGATTTTTTCAAATGTCTCGCGATCGCAGCCAGCAAAAATACTAATGTTACCGGTATCCGCGCGATGGCATCCGCCAGAAACCGGACATTCTGCAGCTGTCGCCCCTTGCGCCTGAACTGCGTCAGCAAGCGTTGCCATTTCCTCTGCGTCAGTTGTCGACATCTCGATCCAGCTTTTGCCTGGGCCGACCGCGGGAAGCATCGACGTGACGACAGCGCGACTTATAGCGGGCGAAGGCAAACAGGTAATCACCAAATCGCAGGACGCCATCATGTCCACGGGCGAATGACCCTCAGTGGCCCCACTGGCTACAAATTTCTCAACCAATGCTTGATCGAGATCATGCACTCTGAGATCGACTTGGTTCCGCAATAAACTTCCGGCGAGTTTTCCGCCGACATTTCCCAACCCAATGAAACCAATGCGCATCTTTAGGCGCTCCCTTTATAGTGAAATGTGCCTTCGCCCTGGTATCCATCCTGCAAGATTCCCGACACACGATGAGCCGACTCAATCAAAATAGTTCCTGCTTTACAACAGCTTGAACCATCCATTTGGATAGGTTGGAGAAATAGTTTAGGCACTTCGGCGGCGTTTCATGTTGCTAAATTATGCCCATCCTTGCCCGCGCGTGCAATTTCGGCAAATGGATCTCAAACGGTTAATCTGCTGATACGCAAGGTAAAACTAGGCACGTCAAAAACACACACGTGGCGCAGAACGACGAAACATTAACGCGTTCGACGACATAAGTGACGAAATTTTCATTGATAATTTGGAGCGCTCGCGTACCCCATATCGAGATGCCGACGCCTGACAGGTTCTTTTGTGAAAATATCTACTCAATTCCCGACCATTTCGCATGCGCCGCTTTTGCGCGACGTTCCCGCCGAAGAAGCCGAAGCTTTTCTGCTACAAGGCCGCATTCGATTTACTGAAAATGCGACACCGTTGCTTACTCAGGGCAAAAAGCCAGAGGGTGTCTATCTCATCGCTGAAGGCACTATTGAGATCAGCTATGTAAGCCCTGAAGGCCATCGCACGATCATTGCCCATGATGGACCAGGTCGTACAATTGGTGCGATTGAGGCCGTCGCAAACCGTGCATGTGCCGCGTCCTGCGTCGCTTTTCCCGGCACATACGTTTTGCAATGGTCGCCAGAGGATTACGCACAGCGGCTCCATTGCCCAGTTTTTCTACGTAACTTCGCGGACCTCGCTTTGGACGTATTGCAACATGACAACGCCTCAAAGGCAGTTGATCAATTTTACACAGCAGAGCAGAGAATTTGCACATATTTGTGCAAGTTGGCAGGGGAGAACAGAACCTTCCAGCAAAGTCAAAGCTATCTGGCCAATGCCGTCGGGTGCACCCGACAGACCGTCAACAAAGAGCTGAGTTACCTCAAAGACCGAGGTGTCATCGCGATTTCAAAGGGCCGTGTGGAGATCTTGGATCCGACAGGCCTCGATCGACGTATCGCTGAATTGGACGAGCGGCGGACAGCCAGCGCATAGGCCATATGATCCCGTTCTCTTGCGCATTGTTTGCGAACGTTTAGGGTGCGGCAAAGTTTATCGCGGTCGCACAATGCCACTTAGCCTCCCCCGTCTTTTCAGCTTTGTCGCGTTGCTGTCAGCTTGCGCCCAGGCCCCGATACTGCCGACAACGGATGCCACCGACGGCGGTTCCACATCCTTTCCGAGATTGCTTCCGCTGTCACAGATTCAGAGCGACATTTCCAATCCAAAAATCACGCCCGCAAGCGTTACTGAACTTGATGCCCGTCTCGCCAGATTGCGCGCACGAGCAATTGGTCTCAATCGCCCGGTCGTCGACACCGCCACCCGGGCGCGGATGCAAGGCGCTGTTTCGCGCGCTGCGTTGCGGTAGTGCCCCGAATTGGGTAACAGCGCGCGACACCTATACAAAACGATACGGAGCTCCAAATGACACAGCCCCTTCGCCTTGGCATTGCAGGATTGGGAACTGTTGGCGTGGGCGTCATCCGTATTGTCCAACACCATGGCGATCTGATCGCCTCGCGCTCTGGTCGCCCCATTGAGATCACAGCCGTTTGCGCGCGGTCAAAGACAAAGGATCGGGGCGTCGACATCAGCAATTTCGCCTGGGAAGACGATCCTGTTGCGCTGGCCACTCGTGATGACGTGGATGTCTTTGTTGAACTTATGGGCGGCGAAGACGGCCCGGCGAAGGCCGCTACCGAGGCGGCGTTGGCCGCTGGGAAAGACGTTGTCACCGCCAACAAGGCCCTTTTGGCCATCCATGGCCATACGCTCGCGACCGCGGCGGAGGATGCCAGTCAGGTCATCCGCTTTGAAGCAGCGGTTGCCGGTGGCATTCCGGTCGTGAAAGCCCTTACCGAAGGCCTCGCCGGGAATGAGATCAACAGGATTGTTGGCGTCATGAACGGGAGCTGCAACTACATCCTCACACGGATGGAAGACGCCGGTTTGACCTATGAAGAGGTATTTGAGGAAGCCAACAACCTTGGCTACCTCGAAGCAGATCCAGAGCTCGACGTGGGCGGCATCGACGCGGGTCATAAGTTGGCAATCTTGGCAGCAATCGCTTTTGGAACGCAAGTGAACTTCGATGGCGTCGACCTCGAAGGGATTGGATCCGTTACTATCGAAGACATCCGCCAAGCCGCGGATATGGGTTATAAGATCAAACTCTTGGGGGTCGCCCAGGTGAGCGGGCGCGGGCTGGAACAGCGCATGTCTCCTTGCCTCGTTCCCGAAACGTCTCCGCTCGGGCAACTGCAGGGCGGTACAAATATGGTCGTCCTGGAAGGCGATAGCGTGGGGCAGATCGTTTTGCGCGGCGCCGGCGCGGGCGAAGGTCCAACGGCAAGCGCGGTGATGGGCGATGTTGTTGATTTGGCAAGGGGCTTACGGCTGTCGACTTTTGGTCAACCTGCCGCCAGCCTGCGGGCTGCGCGCGCGGCACAATCCGCCGTGCCCGCACCCTATTACCTGCGCATGCAACTGTTGGATAAGCCTGGTGCGTTGGCAAAAGTAACGAAAGTGCTTGGGGAGGCTGGTATCTCAATTCACCGGATGCGCCAGTACGATCATACGACCGACACAGCACCTGTTTTAATCGTGACGCATAAGACGACGCGGACGGCATTGACCGAAGCGATCAGCGCATTTGCAAAGACTGACGTCGTGCAAGGCGCCCCTGTCGCCATCCGGATCGAAGACGTTTGACCACTCCTCTCCTTTGCGCTGTTAGCCAAAGTTGGACATTCTCGCGGCATTGCACAGTTCAGTTCACGGCATCCAGACGTAAAGTTTCACGCCCAACCTAACATTGTGTCTTTTTCGGAAACTGTTAGCGCTCACAAGGTTGTCCCCCCTCCGCTTCCTGCCTAAGCCCGTGGTTGAGTTCAGTAAGGAAGTCATAATGCCCAAAACCGTTGATTTTAACGACCGCGCGTTGTCTCTCGGCCTCGCCCGCGTCTCCGAAGCTGCCGCGATTGCGTGTGCGTCCTTGATCGGGCGTGGCGACGAAAAAGCCGCTGACCAAGCCGCTGTCGATGCGATGCGGACGCAGCTCAATAGCTTGGATATCGCAGGCGTCGTGGTGATTGGTGAAGGCGAACGCGACGAAGCCCCCATGCTCTATATTGGGGAAGAAGTTGGCACGGGTAAGGGCCCAGGCGTGGATATCGCGCTGGACCCACTCGAAGGCACGACGCTTACCGCGAAAGACATGCCAAACGCGTTAGCTGTGATCGCGATGGGGCCGCGTGGCTCAATGCTGCATGCGCCCGACGTTTACATGGATAAGCTCGCGATCGGTCCTGGCTATCGTGAAGGCGTCGTGACGCTTGATATGTCGCCGGCAGAGCGAGTGTCTGCGCTGGCCGCCGCTAAGGGCTGCTCCACCAACGACATCACAGTCTGCGTGTTGGAGCGCCCACGCCATGAGCAAGTGATCGAAGACATTCGGAGCACCGGCGCCTCGATCCGCCTTATTACGGACGGCGACGTGGCTGGCGTGATGCACTGCGCCGAAGCGGCCAAGACCGGAATCGACATGTACATGGGGTCCGGCGGTGCGCCAGAGGGGGTTCTGGCAGCTGCCGCGCTAAAGTGTATGGGTGGACAGATCTTTGGGCGTCTGACCTTCCGCAACGACGACGAAAAGGGGCGCGCCGCGAAAGCTGGGATCACGAACCTTGACCGCGTCTATACCCGGGACGACATGGTCACCAACGACGTGATTTTCGCGGCGACCGGTGTCACTGACGGTTCCTTGGTGCCTGGGATCAAGCGTGAAGTTGGCTTTGTGACGGCAGAAACGATCCTTATGCGCTCCAAAACGGGGTCCGTGCGTAGGATGCAGTATCGCAATCCAATAACCTAATTCAATTCCTTGAATTGAACCTTCAGGGGCGTGGCCATTGCCGCGCCCCTTCTTTATGTGTCGGTGCATGAACAAACCACAAGATGATGCGTTCTTAGACGTAAACAACTCAGCCACGGGGCGGCGCTGGATCGGTCCTTCGTCCGAGGACGACCGGCTCACAGAAGCAATGGGCCAAGCCACTGGGCTACCAGCCCCGATTTGTCGCACCTTAGTACGACGCGCGGTCCAACCAACCGAAGCACGACCCTTTCTGGCTCCGACGCTACGCGACCTCCTGCCAGATCCCAGGTCTTTGAAAGACATGGAAGTTGCTGCACAACGCTTCTTACACGCTGTCAATGCACGCGAAAAAATTGCGATCTTCGCGGACTATGATGTCGATGGCGGATCTTCCGCCGCCCTTTTGATCAGTTGGTTGCGCGACATGGGGCTTTCCGCCAAGCTTTATGTGCCGGACAGGATCGACGAAGGTTACGGCCCCAACGATGCAGCGATGTCGGCCCTTGCACGCGATCACGACCTAATCGTCTGCGTCGATTGTGGTACACTTTCTCATGGCCCGATCGCGGCGGCAAATGGGGCTGATGTTGTGATCCTCGACCACCACCTCGGCGGCGAAACGCTGCCGGATTGCCATGCGGTCGTGAACCCGAACCGCCAAGACGAAACTGGCGATCTTGCCCATCTTTGCGCGGCGGGCGTTGTTTTTTTGATGCTGGTGGAGGTGAACCGGCAAATGAAAGTGGAGGGGCAATCTGGTCCCGACTTGATGGCGCTGCTCGACCTTGTCGCCCTGGCGACGGTGGCAGACGTTGCACCGCTCATTGGCGTTAACCGCGCATTGGTCCGCCAGGGACTTACCGTGATGGCACGTCGCCAGCGGATCGGCCTCACTGCGCTTTCTGATGTTGCCGGCCTCGACCAAGCGCCGACGTCCTACCACCTCGGTTTCTTGCTTGGCCCACGGATCAACGCGGGCGGACGTATAGGGCAAGCAGACCTCGGCGCGCGGCTCCTGTCGTCCGCCGATCCAACCGAGGCAGGCGCGATGGCCGCCAAGTTGGATGAGCTAAACACCGAACGGCGTGAGGTCGAAACCAAAGTTCGCGACCTAGCCCTCGCACAAGCCGAGGATCGCGGCTTTGATGCGCCGCTGGTCTGGGCGGCCGGTGAAAGCTGGCACCCTGGCGTTGTCGGCATCGTTGCGTCACGTCTCAAGGACGCGACAAACCGGCCGGCAATTGTGATCGGCCTCGACGGGGCAGAAGGCAAGGGGTCCGGTCGGTCCGTTTCAGGCATTGACTTGGGTGCCGTGATCCAACGGGTGGCTGCGGAAGGGCTCTTGATCAAGGGCGGCGGGCATAAGATGGCGGCTGGTCTGACAGTCGCGCGGGATCAGCTTGAACCAGCAATGGCGAGAATTGGGGACCTGCTTGCCAAGCAGGGCGCGGATCAGATCGGACCTGCCGATTTGCGCTTGGACGGGCTTTTGATGCCTGGCGCAACAACAGTCGACCTGATCAACCAACTGGAACAGGCTGGGCCCTTTGGCGCGGGCGCCCCTGCCCCGCGCTTTGTCTTTCCTGACTGCCAAATCCACTTCGCCAAGCAAGTTGGTGCAAACCACCTCAAGATCACTTTCGGTGATGGCTTTAATGCGAAGATGGACGCGATTAGTTTTGGGGCGATGGACACCCCGCTCGGCCCGCTTTTGATCAATCACGGGGGTGCACGATTCCATCTGGCGGGGCGACTTGATCTGAATACTTGGCAGGGCCGGACAAGCCCACAGTTGCGTCTGGAAGACGCGGCACCGGCTGGATAATTTTCACAAACGCCACTAAAAAATCACTTGCCCTCATCGGGGCCTTTCCCTAAAAGCGGCGCACACCAGCGTGCTCCCTTCGTCTATCGGTTAGGACGCCAGGTTTTCAACCTGGAAAGAGGGGTTCGATTCCCCTAGGGAGTACCATGGTGATCCTCCCGAAAAATTGCGATAGATGGCGTTAGTTTCGCACGCGCAGACCGCAGCGTCGGCACATCTTTTCGGGCATGCTGGTGCTCTCGCGCCAGTCGTGCCGGCCGAACATGCACCGGATGTTGAGCAAACGACGAAATCCCAACCGACGTAAAATCCGAGAGCTCATTGTGTGCGCTCCCGCGTGCTCAATCGAGGCAAACCAGATACTGAAAACCTATTCATCATAAATACCCAACGCGATAAGCGTCACCGTCCGTGCCAAAGTTCGAAAAGAATCGTTCATGCAATGAACCACCGGTTGCATCGCATCCTCATAATTCAGCTTAATGTGTCAGAAGTGCCAGCGTAAACGATCTTTTCTATGACCGATTAGACTTTCTCTGCCTTAGATGTCTCAGACAGTGTCAGGCCACCCAACTTGACGACTAGATCGATGATTTCTTGTACACCCTGCCCACTTTTGAGGCTCGCAAAAACATACGGGCGTATACCGCGCATCCGATCTGAATCGCGTTTCATCACCTCGAGCGACGCTCCGACGTAGGGCGCCAGGTCTGTCTTGTTGATGACCAGAATATCCGACTTCGTAATGGCCGGACCGCCTTTACGCGGGATCTCCTCACCGGCGGCAACGTCGATCACATAGATGGTCAAATCCGCCAATTCTGGGCTGAAGGTCGCAGAGAGGTTGTCACCACCTGACTCAATCAGCACAAGTTCAAGCCCAGGATGCCGCTTGTTCAACGTATCGATTGCTGCAAGGTTAATCGAAGCGTCCTCCCGGATCGCGGTATGCGGGCAACCGCCAGTTTCCACTCCTAGGATCCGGTCTTGTGGTAAGATCTGCATGCGCATCAGCGCCTCTGCATCCTCCTGCGTGTAGATGTCGTTCGTTATCACCGCCATATCGCAGCGGCCTTTCAAGTCTTGGCTCAGTTGCGCGGTCAGGGTCGTTTTGCCGGCCCCCACGGGGCCACCAATACCAACGCGAAGCGGTCCATGCGGGGAAGTCATGAGCGAAAGATCCTTGCATATTGAGTTTCGTGGCGCATCGCACTGATGTCGGCAGCGAAGGTAGCCGCGCCAAGGTCATCGATAGTCTTTGATCGGGCCAGGGTTGCGACTTCTTTGATAACGGGCTTCAGGGCCAGCACGATTGCCTGCCCTTCTGTCTGTCCCAACGGCACCATCCGGATCGCAGCGGAGGTGAGGTTGGACACGAAGCTGTGCAGATAAGTTTCAGCCGTCAATTCAAGTGGCAGGCCTTGTCTGGCAGCGGCGACGCCAACCGCGAGGGGAAGTGTCAGGTCAGGAACATCATGGCCCCAAACATCCCGCACTGTTTTTGCAAATGCCGCGCCCTGCTGATCCGTTTCAAGAAGGCGTTCTCGCGAGGGCGCCAAGGCCCGCGAAAGGGCGTCGAGTTCGGACATCTCTTCCTCGTCAGCCCGGTAACCCGCCGCCAGTAGGATCACGTCGTTGCGTCCGGCCCCATGCTGCAAAACGTCCGTGAGCCAAGTCTGACACTGCAAAGCGTCCGTGACGTGCCCTTCCGCAATGGCCGTCTCCAGCCCATGTGAATAACTAAATGCCCCTATCGGGAAACTCGGTGAGAACCATTGCGCGAGAGTGAGGACGACATCGGGATCAGTCATGGTGATGATGGTCTGGACCGTGCTGATGGGAATGGTCGTGGCCATGCGTACGTCCATGGCCATAAGCGCCACCCTCAGGCGTAAAGGGTTCTTTGACCGGCATGACACGGGCGCCTAATTTTTCCATAAGATCCGCAAGCACATGATCCGGCTGGATCAGCACGCGGTTTTCTTCAATCTGGCACGGGCAATGGCGATTGCCGATATGCCAAACGACGGGCAGCAATCGGTCTGCGGTGATTTGCAACAAGTCTTCATCTGCAGCCCCAACCACGATCCGCGTGCCATCCTCGCACACCAAGTGATCACCGGCGTTCAGCGATGTTGTCTGCGCGAGATCAACAAGCACTTTCGATCCATCGTCGCACGTCAGCACTTTGCGACGCAAAAAACGGTCTTCATATGTCAGAGTCAGTTGCGCTGCCGCATCTGCCCCACCCCGATCAACCGTCATTGCAAGGCGATGCGTCATCGCGCACGAATATCCGTGTAGGTATAGCTTTCGCGCCCTTCGACATCAGAATAGCTCGTCAGAATTGCGGTCCCCAAGTCCGAAAAATAGATCATCTCTTCGACGTGATCGTATTCTTCACCGTCGTAGTCCGCACGCACTGGGATAGCGGCATAGGTACAGGCCCCTATCGTGTATTGGCCGAGCGGCCCCCAAGTATGCTGAATTTTCTCGTCCTCGGCAGTCCCGTCGATGTAGGCTGTTGATCCAACTTGCCAGGTGGCATTTGGGGTTGGGGTCGGCAGTTGATCTTGCGGCAACGTGAACGCAAAACGCCACACGGTTTGATGGTCGACCACACCGTCAATCAGGTCTGCAAGTTGCAACACATGGACCCCATGGGCAAGGATCGAGCGAACGGCGACACCTTCTGCATCTGGTTCAGACAAAACTGTGACAACGCCGTTTGGGGCCCGCGTATGGACCTCGGCCTCACCATCAACCGTAAAGACAATGGCCCCTTTGCGCAGGTTATCCGCCGTTGGGCAGGCCGCTTGTGCCGCCACCGGAACGCTTGCAACGCAGGCTATACAGAAAACAGCAACGCGCATTCAGTCTACCTTCGGATCAGAACAAAAAGTACCGCTGTGCCATGGGCAGAACCTCTGCCGGTTCACAGGTCAAAAGTTCCCCATCAGCGCGGACCTCATAGGTTTCGGGGTTCACTTCAACGTCGGGGGTTGCGTTATTCAGCACCAAGTCTTTCTTCCCGATCTTGCGAGTGTTGTCGACCGCAACCAGCTCCTTGGCCACGCCGAGCTGTGCCCGAAGGTCACCGGCTGCTGCGGCAGCGCTAACGAAAGTCACAGCGGAGTGCTCAACTGCCTTGCCCATCGCTCCGAACATCGGCCGCGAATACACTGGCTGTGGCGTCGGGATGGAGGCATTTGGATCGCCCATCTGACTACAAACAATCGAACCACCCATGAGCACCATGGCTGGTTTTACCCCAAAAAACGCCGTGTCCCAAAGGCACAGGTCAGCCCGTTTGCCAACCTCGATTGACCCAATCTCATGGCTGATGCCATGGGCGATTGCGGGGTTAATCGTGTACTTAGCGATATAGCGGCGGACGCGCAGGTTATCGTTGTCACCGGTCTCGCCCGACAACCGCCCACGTTGCTTTTTCATCTTGTCGGCGGTCTGCCAGGTGCGAATAAGCACCTCCCCGACACGGCCCATGGCCTGGGAGTCGGAGGCGATGATCGAAAACGCACCCATGTCGTGCAGGATGTCTTCCGCCGCGATGGTTTCGCGCCGGATCCGACTTTCGGCGAAGGCCACATCCTCGGGGATCGACTTGTCGAGGTGGTGGCAGACCATCAGCATATCCAAATGCTCCTCCACCGTATTTACGGTGAACGGGCGCGTCGGGTTGGTGGAAGATGGCAGCACATAATCCTCACCACAGATCTTGATGATATCCGGCGCATGCCCGCCACCAGCCCCTTCCGTATGGAACGCGTGGATCGTGCGGCCCTTCATCGCCTTGATCGTATTCTCGACAAAGCCGCTTTCATTGAGCGTGTCGGTGTGGATCATCACCTGGACGTCCATCTTGTCGGCCACGTCCAGACAGGTATCAATGGCACCGGGGGTCGTGCCCCAATCCTCGTGCAGTTTCAACGCGCAGGCGCCAGCCTCGATCTGTTCGACCAAAGCCGCAGGCAAAGAGGCATTGCCCTTCCCAGCAAACCCAATGTTCATCGGCACGCCATCCACGGCCTGGATCATCCGCCCAATATGCCAAGGCCCCGGCGTACATGTCGTGGCCAGCGTACCATGAGCGGGGCCCGTGCCTCCGCCGAGCATTGTCGTCACACCCGAATGCAAAGCGTCTTCAATCTGTTGCGGGCAGATGAAGTGAATGTGGCTGTCAAAACCACCAGCGGTTAGGATTTGACCTTCGCCCGCAATGGCCTCGGTCCCTGGACCGACAGGAATGTCGACCCCGGGTTGCGTATCCGGATTACCCGCTTTGCCGATGGCATGAATACGTCCGTCTCTCAGACCCACATCCGCTTTGTATATGCCTGAATGGTCCACGATCAGCGCGTTGGTGATGACCGTATCAACCGCACCTTCAGCACGTGTCATCTGGCCTTGGCCCATCCCGTCGCGGATCACCTTGCCGCCACCGAACTTGACCTCTTCCCCATAGATCGCGGCATTGGACCCGCCGCCACCGGAGCTCGCTTTGCCCACGGCTTCTGCCGTCAAATCGCGCTCGACCTCTATAATCAAATCCGTATCCGCGAGCCGCACTTTATCGCCGGTCGTCGGGCCATACATTGCCGCATAGTCGGCGCGGGAAATTGAAGTGGCCATTAGGCGGTCTCCATCGTCTTTTCATTCAAAATTTGCAGGCGCACCGGGTGGCGGCTGCGGTACATGTAGCGGGCGAAGGCAGCGTAGATCGGGGTCAGCCACCCTGCATCAATTTCGATATCGTCTGTTAACACGGACCCAGTCGCCGTCTCGGTCACGCGCAGTTCATGCTCCCAGGACTTGACCGGACCACCCCATTCAAAACTCTTAAAGTGCCGGTCAATTGGCGAGAAGCGATCAAGGCGCATGTGATACGGTTGTGGGGGGAGCCGGCCGAAAAGGCGAAAAGTCACGTTAATTTGCTGACCTTCCGCCAACGGTTCCTCCGGCAACCCGTTAAACGTCATAAAACGCGCCATCACCTTGGCATAGGCATTCATATCCGTCGCAACCTCCCACACCGCCTGAGCGGAGTGGGTGTACTCATGACGGAGATGAACCTTCGCAGACACGTCAGATCCTCACGCCGCGCTTACCCAAGCGCCGGGCGTTTGCGCGGGTTTTGCGGCGGATTGGTTTGATCGCGGCGGCCGTAATCTGGTCCGCAGTGCCACCCGTCGCGGCCACTTTGGCCGCGTCCGTTGTGGCCTTGGTGATGGCATAGACCTTTTCGGAGATCATCCGCCCGTCTTCTGCGGGTGTGACGGACCACACGCCGGCCATGCCCATGAGGCGCATAGCAATGACGGCCTGAGCCTCTGCGACGAGGTACCCAACTTGCATCGCGTTCGCCCAATAGTGGAGCGGTGTATTCCGCTGCAGAAACAGAGGATGCATCTTACAACTCCCCCATCACAGCTTGATTAAACCCATACACCTTCCGCGCGCCAGATAACGGAATGACATTGACCTCACGCCGTTGACCCGGCTCAAAACGGACCGCCGTTCCAGCTGCGATATCAAGGCGACACCCGCGTGCCGCATCGCGATCAAACTCCAAGGCACTATTCGCCTCTGCAAAATGATAATGGCTGCCTACCTGAACAGGTCGGTCGCCGGTATTGGAGACCATCAATGTCACGGCCTCCCGATCTGAATTTAGCGCAATATCCCCGTCTGCCGTCATCACTTCGCCTGGAATCATCGCGATCTCCCTCTCGCTTTGCTGAACTTAGTCAAATCAACGAATTGGATTGTGGACAGTCACCAATTTGGTACCATCCGAAAAGGTTGCTTCCACTTGCACTTCGTGGATCATCTCGGCGACCCCCTCCATACATTGGTCGCGGGTAATCACTTGCGCTCCGGCCTGCATCATATCAGCGACGGAGCGGCCATCGCGGGCGCCTTCGACAACAGCATCCGTGATCAGGGCAATCGCCTCTGGATGGTTGAGTTTCACGCCACGGGCGAGCCGTTTGCGGGCCACTTCAGCGGCCATAGCCACGAGCAGTTTGTCTTTTTCACGGGGTGTCAATTGCATCTTAGAGCATCCATGTCTTGGGAAGCGGGCCGCCACGCAGTT
Organism: Pseudomonadota bacterium; assembly: GCA_038526085.1. Taxonomy (GTDB): domain Bacteria; phylum Pseudomonadota; class Alphaproteobacteria; order Rhodobacterales; family Rhodobacteraceae; genus Yoonia. The sequence goes on from JBCBHE010000004.1 coordinate 42,194, forward strand.
GGGCCATAACGGGCACCAAGGCTTGACGGAGGAGGAAACTATCGGGCGCGAGCAACCGTGCAAAAAGCACGCCGTCGCGGATAAGGCCCACGCCGCCTTCGGTAGGCATAAGGGCCCGCAAAGGTTTCAAGTGCGCTTCAGCATCAGGGGCCGCGAAAAGAACGCTCGCCATCGCGATACTGCCTTGCGCCGTGGCGGCGCCTTGCAGCGTGTTGTGAATGTGGCCGTCGAGCCGAACAGCGTCTGCAAAAATGAGGTTGCCCTCTCGCCGAACCCGCACGTCATCAGCAAAGGTACCAAGATTCACCGTCTCGCCCATAGTTTTCCGACCAAAAACCAGCGGCTCAACCATCAAGAAGGCAGCGTCGCCTTCAATATCCACATCAAGCTTGCGGCGTAACGCCCCGCGGTCAAAGAATATTGTCTCTTGCGGAAGCCAATCGATTCGAGCGTCATGTGCGACATGCAAACGCGTCGTCATACGGGCGGGCGATGGGTCAACGGCACCGTAAATGCGCTCCGCCGCTTGCGTGGTCAACGCCAAACGTGCACCGGTCTCCGCCGCAGCGTCGACAACGAACGCGTCACCGCCTGTCATCCCTCCGGCTGTGTTCAAAAACACGACGTCCAGGGCCGTTCGGCTTCCGTGCGGGAAAAGGGCTTTCAAAGATCCAGCCGCGCGAAGATCGGCCAAAACGGTCTGATCCCCTCGTCGCTTTGCACGAACCATCAATGTCCCGCGTGCACGCGGCAGCGATTGTGCTTGCGACACTTCTATTTTGGCAGCTTGGTTAATTTTTGGCTCCCAGCCCTTCCCTAAAGCGAACCATTTCGCAAACGCACAAAAGATGCACGCAAAATCCTGTCACGATTGAGAATGCTACAACAACCTGCCTGTTTATTGGGCAGATGCCCTCCTGTTGAACAGCTGCTCGTCAACCCCGTAAAGCGTGCGGTAAGCGCAGGGGCCGTCAAAGCAGGCTATGGCATAAAGATTTCGGTTCGCGCGAATGTCGCTGTTTCTGAAGTGCTATCATCGTAAGTGACAGTGACGGTCACGCTCTCAATGCTACCAGGTGGAAATACCAGATAGGGCAAGTAATTTTCCACGTCAGCCAAGGCATTTGGCTGGGCCGTGTCAACGTTGCAAGGCTCCGTCGCGAGGATCTGATCCGCTGGGGCGCCGTTGAGCCCGAACCGAATATCCCAAAGCCCGCATCGCCAGGCAAGAAGGTGTGTAAAATACAGATAATCCTGGCCGTTGAAGTCCCGCACAGCCACCCAATTCGCTTGGGTCATACCCAAGATGGGTTTCACCTCAGCCGCAGTAGTGAATTGCCCCGTCGGCGTTTGGTCTTCGGGGACCCGTCCAGCGGTTGTGTCACCGGACCCCACCTCTTCAGTGATTTTTGCAGTCGTCATCGGCTCGGCGCCGGACTGCGGCTCAATGCCGATCGCGAGACCGATGAGGTAAGGTAGTATCAGGTCAAACATCATTGTCCCCTTTTGGCCTTATCTATCGCACTTTCGTCAGGTCTGGGCTAGTTTGCCGCAAAACAAAACTGAGCAGGACTGTAATGGCGCAACGCGGGACAACTGAGCCATTTAACATCGTCATTGTGGGCCAGTCGGGGCGGCTGGAATATGAGGCATTGTTGTTTGTGGCCTCGTTGCGCGCCATGTCGCCTGGCTTTCACGGCAAGATGATCGTGGTGGAGCCACAGCCAGGCGATCGTTGGTCGCATGACCCCCGGATGAGTCTCGCGGTCAAAGAACGGCTGTCGGAATTGCACGCTGAAGTCCGGCCGTTTCATAACAACCACTTCGGTCAAGATTATCCGTACGGCAACAAGATTGAGGGCCTCGCCGCGATGCCCGCTGATGAACCGTTCGTCTTCTTTGATACTGACACATTGGTGACGGGCGAAATATCCGAGGTGCCCTTCGATTTTACGCGGCCTGCCGCATCGATGAAACGCGAGAACACCTGGCCACAGGAAGAGCTGTATTGGCCGGGTTATACAGCAGTTTGGAAGTCGCTTTACGACAGGTTTGACCTGGATTTTGAAAGCAGTCTCGACCTGTCACAGCCGGATGAATATTGGCAACGTTATCTTTATTTTAACGCTGGGTGGTTCTTCGGCGCTTGTCCGGTCACTTTTGGTAAACGTTTTACTGAGTGGGCTATCGCCGTTCGAGATGATCGACCTGAGGAGCTTGTGGTGCAATCGCTTGACCCGTGGCTCGATCAAATCGTCCTGCCATTGGTTGTGCACAGTTTTGGCGGCGGTCGGCCGGGGCCCGAGCTCAGCGGGTTAGACGGCGACATCACCTGTCACTACCGCCTCCTGCCGCTCTTTTATGCGCGTGAAAGTGACCATGCGATTGAGGTGATGGAAGCTGTCGCCGCGCCAAACAAGATCAAGAAGCTTTTGAAGCTTTATGAGCCCTATAAGCGCATGGTTTTCCAAGGGCGTGGCCAAAAGGTCCGCGCTATGTTTGACCGGGACAACCTGCCGCGGAAAGAGCAGCAGATCCGAAATCGGATTAAATCTGCCGGATTCTGGGTCCGCTAACGCTTCACCGCCTGGTACGGCGAAAACGAAGGCCTTCCCTTTTGCAATTTTTTCTTCCCCTGCAGCTGGCAAGCCAGGTCGCGCAGGCAGCAACATTGCTTAGGACCGCCGCCCCCTGGGTCCGCGGCTTCCAGTACAGTCATCTGCATGGCGGAACATTTTTACCCGGTTTTTATTGACTCCTTTTCACCTGGGTAATAATTGACGCTCAGGAGAGATTGCCATGACCCAATACACAGCTTTTGAAAAATTCAGCATCGTCGCAACCGGCGACATGACAGCGATGATTGCCGCCCAACGCGCCGCATTGTCGCGCGGGGTCAATCTATTGATTTACGATGATGCAACCGGTCAGGTCCGGGACGTGGATTTACGCACTGCCCCGCCACCGCCGCGGGGCCGACCCAAAATGGGCGTTAAAGCGCGTGAAGTCACGTTGCTTCCCCGCCATTGGGCCTGGTTGGCGGACCAAAAAGGCGGTGCGTCTGCTACGTTGCGCAACCTTGTGGATGACGCGATGTGGGCCCAAGGCGGGCGCCGCAGCGACGCAGCGCGCCAGAAAACCGCCTATGCGTTTTTGGGGTCCATCGCTGGTGATTTGCCCGGATTTGAAGCCATGACTCGTGTCCTTTTTGCAAGTGATTGGGACGGGTTCGCCGCAGCAATGGTCGATTGGCCGATGGACGTGCGGCGTTATGCCCTGCGTCTTGCCAGCCTACGCGACGCAATTGAGCCGCTTTGATCTAAACAAGGTCGCGCAAAAGAACAGTGTTCCTGCGCGACCTCCAATTTCCGAACAAGGATGTTGATTGCATCGGGCATTGAAGGCGCCGGTCCCGGTTTGTCTGGTGGCACGTCCCACACAGATGGTGTTTAGTCTGCCGAAACGCTACCGGAGGGAAATTCACCATGACAGACGGCCCAACATACGGCTTTGATACTTTGCAGATCCATGCAGGGGCACGACCTGACCCCGCCACTGGCGCGCGCCAGGTCCCTATTTACCAAAGCACCGCTTACGTGTTTCGGGATGCGGACCACGCGGCAGCGCTTTTTAACCTGCAAGAGGTGGGCTACATTTACTCCCGCCTGACCAACCCGACGGTCGCTGCATTGCAAGAGCGGATCGCGACTTTGGAAGGTGGCGTCGGGGCTGTTTGCTGCTCCTCCGGTCACGCTGCACAGATCATGGCGCTATTTCCGCTGATGGGGCCCGGCCTCAACATCGTGGCCTCGTCGCGTCTTTACGGTGGAACAATTACGCAGTTCAGCCAGACGATCAAACGCTTTGGGTGGTCGGCCACCTTTGTTGATATGGACGACCCAAAGGCGGTCGCCGCTGCCATTGACGACAACACGCGTGCGATCTTTTGCGAGGCCATCGCAAACCCAGGCGGGCACATAACGGACCTCGACGTGATTGCGAAAGTAGCTGACGACGCAGGCATTCCATTGGTCGTCGACAATACGTCAGCCACGCCATACCTTTGCCGTCCGATTGAACATGGCGCCACGCTGGTAGTGCATTCAACCACCAAGTATCTGACCGGCAACGGGACGGTCACCGGCGGTTGCGTCGTCGATTCAGGAAAGTTTGATTGGGCCGCGAACGACAAGTTCCCGTCGTTGAGCGAACCTGAGCCTGCCTACCACGGTCTGAAGTTTGCCGAGACTTTCGGTCCGCTCGCCTTCACCTTCCACGGCATTGCGATCGGTCTGCGGGACCTTGGCATGACCATGAACCCGCAAGCCGCCCACTACACGCTCATGGGGATTGAAACGTTGTCGCTCCGGATGGACCGGCATGTGGCCAACGCCGAAAAGATCGCGCAATGGCTTGAGAAAGACGACCGGATCGACGCCGTCACGTATGCCGGATTGAAATCGTCACCTTACAATAAGCTCGTGAAGTCGATTTGCCCGCGCGGTGCCGGAGCCTTGTTTACGATCGCTGTGAAGGGCGGCTACGACGCTTGTATCAAGCTGGTCGACAGCCTCGAAATTTTCAGCCACGTAGCGAACTTGGGCGATACGCGGTCGTTGATCATCCACTCCGCCTCCACCACACACCGCCAGCTGACGCAAGAACAACAGGTCGCTGCTGGGGCCGGACCCAATATTGTGCGGATTTCGATCGGCATCGAGGACGCGGAAGATCTCATCGCTGATTTGGATCAAGCTTTGGCCAAAGCCACAGCATGAGTTGTGCATTTCGAACATGACCGCAGTTGTCGCAGCGGCCCGCTCCGGGCCGCTGCGATCCGCATTTTCAGGAAATAGTCCGCCGCCCATCATGTGAATCACTTGGATGCGGTGCAAATTCGCGTTACACACGCCCCACCAGGGTGGTGAGCGTCCTGGCATCGGGTGGGTTTTGCTAAGTTGATCGGATGACGCCGAATTTTGCGCTTCTCTTGTCGTCGGACGGGATTGTCCTTTTGCAACGTGTTGCCGGCGGCTGGCAGCACGCCGGTAAGGCTGCTTTAGACGCTAACGACCTCAACGCTGAGATGGCCGCCCTTCGCGCGACAGCGGGAGAACTCGAAAGCGGCGATATTCGCACGCTTCTTCTGCTTCCCGACGATCAGATAAAGTATCTGTCCATCGACACAGCCCGGACGAGCCAAGACGATATCGAAGCCGCCGTGATTGAGGCGACGCCGCTGGCACTTGACGAAATGCGCATTGACTTTGACCGGTCTGGCGGGCGCACTTACATCGCGGCCGTGGCGAAGCAGACTTTGCTTGAGGCCGAAACATTTGCGCAAGAACACCACTTTGCCCCGGTCGGTTTCCTTGCCTTGGCAGAGCCATATACCTTCCGCCACGCGGCGTGTTTTGGTTTGACTGCATTCGCAGAAGAAACGCTTTCGGACCTACCTTATATAGACCCTGAAGATCCTGACGTGCTGCGCACAGCCTTACGCGGCTCGTCCGCGACGCTGCCAATTGCCGCGAGTCCTGAGATTGAAAGCCAAGGTGCCGGTCCGACCGAAGCGCCTGAAGAACTGCCAGTGTTTGTTAGTCGGAACCGACAAGCCCCCACCGCCGTCGCATCAATACCATCTGCTCCCGAAGCTGAAGTGCCAGTACCGCAGTTCAAACGCAGCAGTGCGTCCCGGCCGGACCGTAAGCCGCGCCCGACTGTTGCCGCGCCTGCGCGAAAGCCTGAACCAAGTTCCACGGCCCCCAAAAAGGAAACGGCCGCGCAGCGCGGGCAGTCCGAATTGGGTCTTGTCGCTGGATTGACGGCGCCAGCCCAACCGCGGCGGATCTCCTTGCTGGCAGTCGCGGCTGTTAGCGGACTTGCCGCAATCGGCGGCGTTGGCCTTTGGGCGTCACAATCGTTCAATACGAACATTGCGGGCCTCTTTACGCTCGACCCAGGTCTACAGGAAGAATCGCCGGCCCCGGCTGCTGTCATCACTGCAGAACCTTCATCAACGCCGGTCCCGCAACCTAGCCCCGCACCAGTCCGAGAACAGTCAGCCGACTTCGCCATCGCGGATCAGGACGCCCTTGAACCGTCGCTGGAAGAAACGCCACCGACTCCAATTGTCACTGCGATACCGGGGCGTGTTCTCAGCCCTGCTGATGCCGCACGCATTTACGCGGCAACAGGCGTGTGGCAACGCGCACCGCGCTTGCCCGACCGCAACGTAGATGAACAAGGAACCCTTGACGGCATCCACGAATTTGCTGTTCTACCCGCCAGTGCAGACGCGCCGCGCCCGGCAGATCAGGTGACCCCAATTACGTCTCACGAACTGCCGATCATCGCTCCGCTCAACCCCGCACCGCTCAATCGGCCGCTGCGCCGCGATGCGGACGGGTTCGTCTTGGCGCCTGCGGTGGGTACAGTTTTGCCAACAGGTGTCCCGATCTTTGGGCGTGCACCATCGTCACGTCCCCCACTGCGGCCGACGGACGAGCCGATTTATCTGCGTGACGATTCCATTCCGACCGTCCAACTTGAGGTGGTGACGGGGATTGAGCTTGTGTCGTACACGGTCGAGTCCGCAGCGCCAACTGTGAACGCATTTAGGCTTCCAAGCCTGAGCCAACCGCAAGCGGTCTTGAGCCCCGACAGCACGGTACCTGAAGTTCTTGCGGAAGACATTGCTGTTGTGACAACGCCAGCTGACCCACCGCCGCCAGAACCGGCCCCGGCGATCATGGACCAGATCGTCAGCGCAGTTGCAATACTTGCAGGACCGACGCCGCAAGAGCTGGTCGGCACCACATTTGACGACCCGAGCAAGCCAGATACCCCTTTGCCGCAAAGGTCGCCGGTTCAGGCCATCGCCGCTGCGCCGGATTCGCCCCTGAGCCCGCCACCACTCGATAACGTCAATGCTCCAGAAGGTTTTGTGGACGTACGCTTTGGTCGACCTGACATCGTCCCGCCGCTTCGCCCGACGGATCAGGAATTTGGTCAGATCCCGCTCGCCGAAGCAAGCGCGGTCATTGGCACTCGTGTTGCGCTACCGCCTGAACCGCAAGAGGTGACGGAAGTCAGCCTCGCGCCGTCGCCAGTCACGGATCGTACAATCAATTTGAAGGCGCCAGCGACTGCCGTTGCATTTGCGGCCGACGATCCCTTTATATCACCAGATGCCTCCACGGCGGCCGAGACAGCCGTCATCGTCGCCGCCGGACCGCCTAACATCGTCCCGCCACTGCGGCCGAACAGTATTGAACAATCTGCTGCGGAGACATCCCAAGACGCGCTTCAGGAAGAGGCTCCGGTCTTAGCGGATGCGGTTCAAGCGGCTTTGGCCGTCGCAACCGCAGAGCCGGCGGTTTATCAAGATCCCGCACTGGCAGGTGCAAGACCGCTTGTGCGTCCCGCCACACTGCTGCCTGCCTCTGCGCGTACGTTTGAAGCGATCCCAGAACTCGCTGGGGCGCGCCCAACCCTGCGCCCGGCGGGCCTTGCGCCAGAGCCGACCCCGGAGCCTGATGAGCCCGTTGTTGCTGAGACCGAGAGCGCAACCGCTGAAGACATAGCATCAATTGTTGCATCAATCGCGAGTGCCGCACCGCCAAGCTTGATCGTCGCGCCGACGCAGCGAGCCATCGTCTTGTCGCCTCGCCCCGGTCCGCGCCCTCAGAATTTTGCCCGTGTGGTTGCAGCGGCGCAGGCAATTACCGCCCGCCAACAGCCCGCGCCAAGTACGCCAACCCAAACGGCTGCGATCGTTCAAACTCCGCAGCCACAAACTGCGCCGGCGACTGGCGGTCGCACCGGCGCCACCGTGGCGCGCGCTGCGACGGTTGATAACGCCATTCGGCTTCAAGACATGAATTTGATCGGCGTCTACGGCAAACCCGGTTCGCGCCGCGCCTTGGTCCGCATGCCAAACGGGCGATTTGTGAAGGTTGAAGTGGGCAGTTCGCTCGACGGTGGCCGCGTTACAGCCATCAACGACAGTGCGTTGAACTTCGTGAAACGTGGACGCACATACGCGCTGCAACTGCCCGCCGGTTAAGACTTTCTTCACCATTGACGCGTTGCTATTCGCAAGGGTGCTTGCGACAAAGGATCTATGGAGTCCTTCCTCGTTCAAGCCTCGATCTACCTCGGTGCGGCAGTTATCGCGGTACCGCTTGCGGCCCGTTTGGGCCTCGGATCGGTCCTCGGGTATCTGGCAGCCGGGATCCTAATCGGGCCAATTTTTGGTCTTGTGGGCACAGAAACCAAAGACCTTCAGCACTTTGCCGAATTCGGGGTGGTCATGATGCTCTTCCTGATTGGGTTGGAGCTGGAACCGCGTGCCTTGTGGAATATGCGCGACCGCCTCATCGGGCTGGGCGGTCTGCAAATTGCGGTGACGACTGCGCTGATTACAGGTGCAGCAGTCGCGCTCGGCTATTCCATCTCAGTGTCATTTGCCGTTGGCATGATCTTCGCGCTTAGCTCGACAGCCATCGTGCTGCAAACGCTGTCGGAACAGGGCTTGATGCAAACCAATGGTGGGCGATCCATATTTTCGGTTCTGCTGACCCAAGACATTGCGGTGATCCCTATGCTCGCGATCCTCCCGCTCCTGGCCGTAGCACCGACGATTCGCGTTGCTGAAGATGGATCGTTGCAGCGGACGATCGATGATCATGATGCACATGCGACGCTGAGCCTTGTCGAAGGTCTTCCGGGCTGGGGCGTGACCTTAGTCACCCTGGGCGCCGTCGCTGCTGTGATCCTTACCGGCATTTACGCAACCCGCCCGGTCTTCCGCTACATCCACCAAGCCAAACTGCGCGAAATGTATACCGCGCTCGCACTCATGATCGTGGTCTCTATTGCCGTCCTGATGACAATGGTGGGCTTGTCCCCTGCCCTCGGTTCCTTCCTCGCTGGTGTTGTCCTCGCCAACTCCGAGTTCCGGCATGAGCTGGAAAGCGACCTTGAGCCGTTCAAAGGGTTGCTGCTCGGACTGTTCTTTATCACCGTCGGAGCCGGCATCGACTTTGGCCTGTTCTTTCGGGAGCCCGGTTACATCCTTGCCCTCACCCTCGGCGTCATGCTGATCAAAGGGGCCGTTCTTTTTGTTCTTGCTTACACCTTCCGGATCAAAGGGCGCGACAGGTGGCTCTTTACGCTTGGCCTCGCGCAAGCGGGGGAGTTCGGGTTCATCCTGATTTCCTTTTCGCAACAGCAAGGTGTCTTATCTCCCGCGCAGTCGAGCACGCTACTGCTCGTCACCGCGTTGTCGATGCTGATCACGCCCCTGCTTTTCATCCTCGCGCACTTTCTGAGCCGTCATCACAGTGCAGATGATCATGTGCATGACGATGTTGATGAACAAGGGGCCGTGATCATCGCGGGCATTGGGCGCTTTGGACAGATCGTGAACCGGCTGGTCCAGTCGGCAGGCTTTTCCACGGTCGTGATCGACAGTGATCTTGCGACGGTGCAGATGATGCGCAAATTTGGCTTTAAGGGGTTCTTTGGCGACCCAACGCGCCCAGACGTGTTGAAAGCCGCCGGTCTTGACGACGCTCGGGTATTGGTCGTGGCGATCGATAACAAGAAAATGGCAAACGCTTTGGTCGCCTATGCCCGTAAGACGCGACCCGACCTGCATATTGTCGCGCGCGCGCGCGACAGAGTGCATGTGTATGAACTTTACGCAGCTGGCGCCAATGACATCGTGCGAGAGATGTTTGACGGGTCACTCCGTGCCGGGCGCTATGCGCTCGAAAACTTGGGCTTGTCGGAATATGAGGCCGCGGAGGCCGAGCATATGTTCTACAACCACGACCGCGCATCCATGCGTGAACTGGCAGAGCTGTGGAAGCCCGGCGTATCCGTAATGGATAACCCGGCCTACTTGGCGCGCGCGAAAGAGCTGAACAACGATCTCGAAACCGCTCTCGCGGACAAACAACAATCCGGTGAGGCGAAGGCCGATGCGCGGACACGCCGCGCAGGTCAGCCCCCGATCAAAGGCGACTAGCCGTCGGAAACGCCCGCTTCTGCAAAGGTCGCCATGCCAGAATGGCAGGCAATGGCCCCTTTCAAGACACCAATCGCGAGCGCCGCGCCTGAGCCTTCACCAAGACGTAAACCAAGTTGCAATAGCGGCTCCTTGCCCAACGCCTTCAACATTCGCTCATGCGCCCCTTCTGCGCTGAGGTGACCGGCAACAGCGTGATCAAGCGCGCCGTCTTGGGCTGTGGCCAGCACGGCGGCAGCGGCAGAGCAAATGAACCCGTCCAAGATGACCGGAATACGGTAGGAGCGCGCAGCAGCAATTGCCCCCGCCATCGCCGCGAGTTCGCGGCCTCCAAGACAGCGCAAGGCTTCCAACGGGTCGGTGACGTCATGCAAGGCCAACCCTTTCGCGACCGCCTCAATCTTTCGCCCCAACCCTGCGTCATCGACGCCCGTCCCACGCCCCGTCCAATCCTCTGCGCCGCCGCCCAGACAGGCCGCCGTGACGGCCGCTGCGGCGGTCGTATTGCCAATCCCCATCTCACCCGTCACGACCAGATCAGCCTCAAGGCTGACAGCCTCCCAACCGATCTGCAAAGCCGCGACAACCTCCGCCTCGGTCATCGCGGGAGCCTGCGTAAAGTCAGCTGTTGGCGTCTCCAGTTCCAATGCATGTACCGACATTTCCGCCCCAAAGGCCTGAGACAATTGGTTGATCGCGGCACCGCCGCGTTCAAAGTTCGCAACCATCTGAACCGTGACCTCCGGTGGAAACGCCGAAACACCCTGCGCGCAGACACCATGGTTGCCCGCAAAAACCAAGACTTGAGGCTTCGTGATCGCAGGCCGAGCCGTGCCGCGCCAACCTGCGTACCAGACCGCCAAATCTTCCAATCGTCCCAAAGCGCCCGGCGGCTTCGTCAACTGGCCATTGCGCTCTTGCGCGGCTTGAATGGCTGTTGCGTCTGCTGTGGGCGCCTTCGTCAGAATGGCGCGAAAGCTCGCGAGGTCGGAAAACGGTGCGGTCATAAGGCCCTCATTGCAAAGCGATTTGCATCTGTCTAACGATCAGACACCGGAAGGAAAGATCACAAAGGACCTTTGCGTGACAAAACCCGACACCGCTTTGATTGCCTGGCAGGACCTGCCTGCGGCCCTGGGTTTGCTGAGCCGCATTCCGGTGCGCATCGACGTTGAACGGGCACAAGCGCGGGGGGCCGCAGCGGCCTGGGCCTACCCGATTGTTGGGATCTTACTTGGGGCCTTGATGATCGTTCTTGCAGGTGCGCTTGGATGGGCGGGCGTACCCGCGGCTGTCATCGCCATGCTTGTCATTGCGAGCAGCATCATCATCACGGGGGCCATGCACGAAGACGGCTTGGCGGATAGTGCCGATGGGCTTTGGGGCGGTTGGGACAAAGCCCGCCGGTTAGAGATCATGAAGGACAGCCGGATTGGGGCCTATGGTGTCTTGGCACTCGTCCTCGCGATTGGTCTGCGGTGGACATGTCTATCGGTCTTGCTGGCCGATCCGCTGTGGGTCGCTGCCTTGCTCATACCAGGAACGCTTAGCCGTGCCGCGATGGTGGCGGTGATGTTGGCCTTGCCAAATGCGCGGGTCGGCGGTTTGAGCGGATCTGTCGGGCGGCCATCTCGCAAAGCGTGTGTCATCGCCATTGGCATTGGCGTCATTATGGCAGTCTTACTTCTTGGTCTCGCGGGCGTATGGGTCATGCTGATCGGCGCAATCGCCGCACTGGCCTGCGCCGCGATTGCAAATCGCAAAATCGGCGGTCAAACGGGGGACATCCTTGGAGCGACGCAGCAGGTGACAGAGATCGCCGTCCTAGTCACCCTTGCCAGTCTGGCAGCTTAGGACGCCTGGCAGGCCATGGCATCCGCAAAAGCGGGGCGCCCGGTATCCGCGCCCAAAACGGTTACGCCGAACTCACCGTCAAACTGTACCGCCAAAAGCTGGGTCCAATCGGCACTGGCCAAGACCATCTCAGGCCCTGTGCCACAATCGCGGATGCCTCCAGCAATGTCTGGCTCACCAATACGGTGGTTCGTCACACCGCCCGCGGCTGCAACTTCCGCAAAGTTACCATCCCGGTAGCGCCAGATCCGTAAGGTCTTTGCCAAATGGGGTCGGTCGATATAAGCGACCTCAATCGCCCCATCGCCATCCAAATCAGCGGCACCTATGGGGGCATACCAACGATTGGACCGTCCGATATGCGGCGTTGCGGCTTTCAGCGCACCTGTCCCGTCATAGATCGCAACCCGCGCGCCCTCGGTGATGCTGCTTTCGACCACCAGCACCTCAGACACACCATCGCTGTCGATATCGACCAAGCGTGGGGCAACGTCTTCAAACACATGGGTCTGTGGCAACTTCACGGTCACGTCACCAGAAGCGGTTTCCATGACCAACGTGCCATACTCAATCGCGTCGCCCAAGATGGCATGGGCGTAGCGCGTCGTCTCTTCAGCATAACGGGCCGCCAAAACATTTTCGGCCTGTGCCATTGCGGCACAGAACATAAACGCACCAGCGACAACGAAACGCATTCAGATTTGCTTTTCTGGCATCTGGACACGCAGCCCATCAAAAGCGTCCGTCACTTTTAACTGACACGTAAGGCGCGATGTGGTTGGGTTCGGCTCATACGCGAAATCCAGCATATCTTCTTCCATCGGGTCTTTCGTTGGCAGCTTTTCGACCCAAGCAGCATCCACATAGACATGGCACGTCGAACAAGCGCAGGCGCCGCCGCAATCCGCTTCGATTCCAGGGATTCCGTTGTCCCGCGCGCCTTCCATAACGGTCAGCCCATTGGCGACCTCCACGACATGCTCTTTACCGCCGTGCTCCACATAAGTAATTTTTGCCATGTTATCCTCGTCTGGCAGAAAGTTCAGAGACATACGTAGGGGAGGATGCCAAGGGAGACCAGTGCAAAGACGCACATTGGAAATCTACAAAATCTAGGTAATGTGCAGGAAAATGGCGAACGCCCCCAAAGACCTATGATTGCCCGATCGTTTTTCCTCCTCGCTTGTCTATCCGCATTGATTGGCTGTGCGTCAGCACCGGTCGATCCGCCGACCGCGCCAGCCACACTGACGCGTTTCGAAACCGAATTTGACGACCGCTGTTTTGCCAAAACAGAGCCGCAAGAGGTCACGCGGATTGTGACCGAACAGGTCTTGGTCCTACCAGAACGTACGAGCCCAGATGGCAGCATCACGTCCCCGCCTGTGTTTCGGGAACAGTCTCGCCCGGTCGTCGAAACGGTCGACAATAGCATCGACTTCGAAACGCTCTGTCCCGCAGAACGGTCGGAGGAGACCATTGCCACGCTCCAAAGGGCGCTGAAAGCACGCGTCGCCTATGATGGCCCAATCACGGGCTCCTACGATACGCCGACCCAACAAGCAGTGCAGGCGTTTCAAAGACCCAGCGGCTATGACAGCCCTGAGATCGCGCGCGTGGTGGCCGAACAGCTTGGCGTTGTGCCCGCCCGGCGACCTTCGGAATAGAAAAAGGCGGCCCCGCGAGACCGCCTTCCTGATTGTTTGAGTAAGCCCTTACTCGTCGATGGCCAGTGCCACGAACCGCGGGTCACCACCGCGCCGTACGAGCAGCAACAACGACTTGCGACCCGCTTCCGAGGCTTCTGTGATCCGTGCTTGAAAATCTTCGACGCTCGTGACCTTCTGCTGACCGGCTTCCGTGATCAGATCACCTTCGACCAACCCCTTAGAAGCAGCTTCACTTTCAGGATCAATCGCCGTGATCACCAGACCTTCGTCCGCCGTGATCGAGAACTGCTCGATCAGGTCTTCCGTAATTGGTGACAACGTCAGGCCCAGAATACTCGTTTCAGCCGGCGTTTCTTCTTCCTCAGGTGTTTCCTCAGGGAAGGCCACAGCTTCAGAAGTTTCGCGGCGCCCCAGCACAACAATTAAATCTTCGGCATCACCATTGCGCAGAACGGTCACCGGTACCTCTTTCCCAACCGGGGAGTTACCAACGATCTTCACGAGCTCACGTGTGTTCTCAATCTCGATCCCATCAAACACGGTGATGACATCGCCTGACAACATGCCGGCATCTTCAGCAGGGCCAGCCGGTACGTCGGTGACCAAGGCGCCACGCGCATCTGACAGACCATCAATCGCGTCAACCATATCCGGCGTAACGTCCTGAATACGCACACCAAGCCAACCGCGGCGTGTTTCACCGAACTCGATCAACTGGTCGACCACGTTTGTGACAACCTCGGACGACATTGCAAAACCGATCCCGATGGAGCCGCCGTTCGGCGATAGGATCGCCGTATTCACGCCGATCACGTCACCGTCCATATTGAAGAGCGGCCCGCCCGAGTTCCCGCGGTTAATCGCGGCATCCGTCTGGATGTAGTCGTCGTATGTGCCCTGAAGCGCCCGGTTGCGTGCTGACACAATCCCGGCGGAGACCGAGAAGCCCTGGCCGAGCGGGTTGCCCATCGCCATGACCCAGTCGCCCACACGGGAGCCGACACCGTTGCTATCGCCAAACTCGACGAACTCAAGCGGTTGGTCATACTCAACCTTCAAGACCGCGATATCGGTGTTCGGGTCAGTACCAACAAGTTCTGCGACCAGCAGTTCTGCCGGTTGGCCGTCGCCTGGGAAGAACTCAATCTGAATTTCATCGGCGCCTTCGATCACGTGATTGTTCGTGACGATGAATCCGTCTGCTGAGATCACAAAGCCGGAGCCAAGCGCAGATGACCGCCGGCTTTCGCCGCGTGGGTCGTCTTCGAGGTCGTTAAAGAAATCTTCAAAGGGTGAGCCCTCCGGCACAACGCCCTGTGGCCCGGTTCGGCCCGCAACAACGGTGGACGTGGTGATGTTGACCACCGATGGGCTGATTTGTTCGGCCAGATCAGCAAACGTCGCTGGACGCTCCTGCGCGAAGACCGGGCTGGCTTGCGCCAGCGCCAAGGCGCCGCCAAGTGCGAGCGCGGTCATCAGCCCTTTGATCATCTGGCTAGAACGATGCGACCAATCCTGTGAGATCGCGATTGTTTGTGAGTTCACGAGTTTCTCCCTCTCATGAGTGTAACGCGCAGGGTGACGCACGCTTTTCCTGATGTTCTATGTAGGTCAACCAAGACACAACACAATTCTACCAATCCTTTGCGTCACAGCCCTGTGATGTCTGGTTGGTGCATCATCAACGCGCATTTGACCGTTTGGTTGCCTGAAATATCCTGGAAATGTAGCGATATTTTGGCTAATTTTCCGTCAATCAGATCGCCGGGTCCACGGCGCTGATCTCTCGGAAAGATCTGAACTCAATGCGTTCGGTTGGTTTTGCGGCTTTTGAGCAGCCGTTAAAATGGATCGCTTTTGGCTTGGGCCTGTGCAGCACAATCAGTGTTGTACAGGGCTGGCAACTGGCTGCCATGTTGTTTTCGTTACCTTTTTGTCTTATCTGGATCTACTGCGCTTGGCTTCGAACCGAGCCACAGTTGAAGTGGATCAACATCATTTTCCTCATCCTCTACGTCTATGGAATCTGTCGGTATTTCCTTTTGGATATGGTCGCGATTCCATGACTTGACCAAACGGCAACTAACCCTTCAATATCGCTCAAATTTTTGTCACCGGCTCGCGGGCCGTCTCTTTCGGAAGACTTATATGCTGGAAACGATAGCGATGCCCGAAGTCTGGGTGTTTTTGGCAAGTGGCTCATTTATCTTGGGCTATCTTATCATCAATCAAGCCGCGCTCCGGCTGATGATGATGGCGGGCTCAGCCTTCTACATAGTTTACTATTTCCTTGCAGGTGATACGCCACTTTGGGGTGCGATCTATGGCAGCATCTTGATGATCTGCGCGAACATCATTGGTCTATCC
Organism: Pseudomonadota bacterium; assembly: GCA_038526085.1. GTDB lineage: Bacteria > Pseudomonadota > Alphaproteobacteria > Rhodobacterales > Rhodobacteraceae > Yoonia. The sequence continues at coordinate 58,121 of JBCBHE010000004.1, forward strand.
GCGCTTTACCTAAGGAACGCGAATATCGCGGTGCCGAAAGCCTCCGAAGACATTTTTCACTTATTCTCTCCGGTTCAACCCGGTGACTTCCGCGCATTGATGCGGTTGGGCAGACGATCTGTTCTTCTGGAAGAACGGATCATTACCCAAGAAGATCAGCCGCTCGACACACTTTACTTCATCATTCGCGGCACGGCACAGGTGGTCAAACGGCAAAGTGCGTTTCCCGTGCCAGGTCCGGTCTTTGCAGGGGAAGTCGCTTACCTGCTAGAGACCCGGAGCTCGGCAACGATGATTTTGCCCGCGGGATCGGAGATCATCGAGTGGCATGTCCCAACCTTACGCAAAGCGATGAAACGAAAGCCCCGCATCAAACTCGCGCTTGATGCGGTCATCTCTCGTGATCTGGCCAACAAAGTTTCGCTCAGCGTTGCGCCGAAGGATCTCGGAGCAATTTCTGTGCGAGCGAAGCCGGCGTTGGTTGCGACGTCTATCCAAGAAACAGCCTAACGGAACTAATTCGCAGCCGCACCTTGGTCAGACTTCAGGTAGTTGAAGAACTCGTTGTCCGGTGACAACACCATGGTGGAATTGCCGGGCTTCAACGAACGCGCGTAGGCGGTCATGGAGCGGTAGAACTCAAAGAATTCCGGATCCGAACCAAAGGCCTCCGCGAAGATCGCGTTGCGCTCGGCGTCGGCTTCACCGCGTGTGATCTCCGATTGACGGGTCGCGTCCGAGACAAGCTCGACCACGGTCCGGTCAGCGCCCGCACGAACCCGTTGCGCGGCCTCGTTACCGCGCGCAATTTCGTCAGCCGCTTCGCGTTCGCGTTCTGCTTTCATGCGCTCATAGGTGGCGTTGAGGTTTTCTGGTGGAAGGTCGGTACGCTTCAGACGCACGTCAACAACTTGCAGACCCAAAGCGTTGGCCTCAGCAATTGCTGAGTTTCGGATCCGAAGCATCAATGCCGCTCGGTCAATCGAAAGAATATCGTTTGAAGAAACCGAACCCAACACTTCCCGCGTTTCAGCACGCAGGATGGAGTCAAGACGCCGTGCAGCGGCCTCTTCGCCGCCGCCGCCAACGGCCTCGCGGAAACGCTCAACATCAACGATGCGATATCGCGCGAAGGCGTCAACAACCAAACGACGATCATCAGATGGAGTAACCTCAAGCGGGTCAAGATCGCGGCTCAGAATGCGGTCGTCATAACGCACCACTTCCTGGATCAGCGGCAACTTAAAGCTCAAACCGGGTTCTTCTTTCACGCGCACAATTTGCCCAAACTGCAGCACAAGCGCTTTTTGACGTTCGTCGACAATGAACACTGACGACAGGATCCCAACCAGGACGACGACCACGGCGGGGAGGAGAATAGCAGAACGGTTCATTAGTTGGACCCTCCTTCTTCGGTGGTTCGGCGGAGTTCGTTCAGCGGCAGATATGGCACAACGCCCTGCCCGCCCCCGGCATTATCATCCAGCAGAATGATCTCAACACCACCCAGCACCTCTTCCATCGTCTCAAGGTACAAACGTTTCCGGGTCACTTCAGGCGCCTTTTCATACTCGGCCAAAACAGCGGAGAAACGTGAGGCCTCACCCTGAGCTTCGTTCACAACCTGAGAGCGATAGGCTTCGGCCTGTTCAAGCAACTGCGCCGCTTCACCGCGCGCACCGGCCACAACCTGGTTTGCATAAGCATCCGCAACGTTTTGCAAACGGTCACGTTCCTGTTCGGCGTCCTGCACCGCGCGGAAGGCCGCGATAACGGGCTCTGGCGGGTCAGCCTTGTCAAAGTTCACACGGACGATGTTCACGCCTGAATCATAGCTGTCCAGTGTCGTCTGAATAAGGTCGCGCAAGCGATCGGCGATTGCACCGCGATCTCGGTTCAGGATTGGCGCAAGCTCGGACTGCGCGATGATCTCGCGCATCGCTGATTCCGCAACCGCTTCGATCGTGAGAGGCGGATTGGCGAGGTTAAACAGGTACATCTGCGGGTCGGTAATGTTCCAAACAACCTGGAAATCAATGTCGACGATGTTCTCATCCCCAGTCAGCATAAGGCCCGCATCAAGACCGGACCGGCTCGTGCCGATGTCAATGTTGCGTTCGGTTGTGACCGCAAGTATCTCTTTTGAAACAATGGGCCACGGGGCGAAGTTCAAGCCTGGCCCACCGGTTTGGGAATAGCGGCCTAGCAACAGCTCAACCGATTGTTCTTCCGGCTTAACCGTATAAAAAGACTGAAATGCCCACAGCAGCAACGCACCGACAGCGCCCAGACCAATCATCCCTCGGGTGATTTGTGGGCCACCGCCACCACCGCCGGACCCGTTCGTCCGATTGCCGCCGCCATTGCCGCCCATCAGCACGCGCAGCTGTTCGCGGCCCTTGTTCACCAAGTCATCGATTTCAGGGATTTGCGGTCCATCATTTCCAGGGCGACGTCCACCGCCGTTTCCCCGATTGCCGCCATTGTTTCCACCAGAGCCGCTGTTTCCACCGCCGCCCCAAGGGCCACCGTTATTGCCTGCCATCGTGCATCCTATTCCAACTGTGCGCCCCAGCGCACGCTTCCGCCTTATGTGTGGTCATCGCCCGCAAAATCAAGCGGATCTCGCGTTACGTCGACCGTACGGGCGCCTTCATCGTCACGAGTTCTTCGGCCATTGTGGGGTGAACTGCAACCGTTCGGTCGAAATCTTCCTTGGTTGCCCCCATTTTCACCGCGATCCCTGCTAATTGGATCATCTCGCCGGCACCGTCCGCGACGATATGCGCGCCTAACACTTTCCGGTTCGCCTTTGATACGATCAGTTTCATCAACACCCGGTCCTCGCGTCCGGCAAAGGCGTGGTTCATCGGTCGGAACGACGTGCTGTACACCTCAATGGGTTCTTGTGCGGCCGCCTCGGCCTCTGTCAAACCTATCGTGCCGAACTCCGGTTGCGTGAAGACAGCCGACGGGATCAGGTCATGATCCACTGGCGTCGGGTTCCCTTTGAAGACCGTTTCGACAAAGGCCATCCCTTCCCGGATGGCCACTGGCGTCAGATTCACGCGGTTCGTCACGTCACCAATCGCATAGATCGACGGAACAGCGGTTTGGCTAAACTGGTCAACGACGACAGCACCGCCCTTATCAAGTCTGACACCAATCTCTTCGAGCCCCATCCCATCCGTGTTCGGGCGCCGCCCTGTCGCGTACATCACTTGGCCATAGGTTGTCGTGGTGCCGTCTTCCAGCACCGCCTCAATCCCACCGTCTACTGTCCGCAGTTCCTTGACGTTCTTGCAGACGTGTAAATCCACGCCCCGCTCGCGCATACCAGCTGCGATGAGCTCGCGGGCCTCATCATCAAATCCACGTAGGATTTGGTTGCCGCGATACACTTGGGTCACGTCGACACCCAAGCCATTCAAAATGCCTGCAAATTCCGAGGCGATGTAACCGCCACCCACGATCAAGATCGACTTGGGCAGTTCCGGCAACCAGAAAATGTCGTTTGACGTGATCGCCAGTTCCTTGCCGGGGATGTCGGGTACCACTGGGTGACCGCCCGTCGCGACCAAGATATGCTTCGCCGTGACCTCTCGACCATCTGCAAGCTGAACGGTGTGGGCGTCTTTTACGGTTGCGCGCTGATCAAAGGTCTCAACGTTGTTTGAACCAAGGATATTCCGGTAAATCCCTTCCAGCCGGTTAAGCTCCGCATCCAAACGGGTCTGGAAGGTTGGCCAGGTAAAGTTACCTACGGTGATGTCCCAGCCATAGGCTGCAGCATCATCAGTCGCATGCGCGAAGTGAGAGGCAAAGACCATCAATTTTTTCGGCACACAGCCGCGAATGACGCATGTGCCGCCCATGCGGAACTCTTCCGCCAAACCCACCTTGGCACCTGTTTGGGCAGCAACACGGCCAGCCCGCACACCGCCAGAGCCGCCACCAATGACAAAAAGGTCGTAGTCAAACGCCATCACGTGGATCCTTATTCATGTCGCTGTGCTTTCGGAGGCCAGACATAAGCAGGTCAACGCCGAACGACAACGCCCAGTCACGGTTTGGTGTGCGGTCCAGGGCGCAAGCGGCTTGAAAAATAACGGACAGCCAGCGCTTATGGTTCTGAAGATTGAGGCAAGTCGGCTAAAATCGCTGGTTAGCCGTCCATATCAACAAAGATGTTGTCGCGCTCCACGAAGTCGAAGCGCGATTCTTCGATTTCATCTTTGTGGAGGTCAGTGACCAAAACGCGCCCGTCCCCGTGGCCCACGATCACCACATCACAGATGTCGATGAACAAGCCGTTTTCGACAACACCAGGGATTTGGTTCAACACAAGGCTCAATTGGCGGCCATCGCCAATTCGGTTGAGGTGAAGATCAAGGATATAGTTGCCCTCGTCAGTTATAAACGCGGCTTCGCCGTTCATTCGCAGACTGGTTGTCCGTCCCAGCACATCCATACCAATCAACGTCTCTTCAACCAGCGCTTTGGTCGTCTGCCAACCGAATGGAATGACCTCTATCGGCAAAGGATATGCGCCAAGCGTATCAACCCGTTTGGCGGCATCTGCGATCACAATCATGCGCTCAGAGGCTGTGGCCACGATCTTCTCTTGCAAGAGCGCACCACCGCCGCCTTTGATGAGGTTCATTTGGGCATCGAATTCGTCGGCCCCGTCTATAGTCAGATCCAATGTCTTCGCTTCGTCGAGCGAGATCACCTCAATCCCAACGTCCTTCGCCAACGCTGCGGTGCGGCTAGAGGTCGGGACGCCCTGAATCTCAAGCCCGTCTTGCGCCACCATGTCACCCAAACATTGGACTAGCCATGCGGCCGTTGAGCCGGTGCCCAACCCAACCTTCATCCCACTCTGAACCTCCTGCGCCGCGCGCTTGGCTGCGACGAACTTTGCGCGGTCAATTGGGGAAAGATCGGATGTCATGGTGCCCTCCACAGCAGCGATGATTGCCGCTGTATAGGCGGTTTCCTACGTTTAGGAAACGCCCAATCCCTGTGATCCAGGCAAGTTACGAAGGTTTGCCGGAAATGTACGCCACACCGGCGTTTTTTGGGCTGCTGATAATATGGGACGTGGCACAACTGGACGCTAAGCCTCAGGAGCATGGTGTATGTTTTTATCGGTCTTTGACCTCTTTAAAGTCGGCGTTGGCCCGTCTTCGTCCCATACCGTTGGCCCGATGGTCGCGGCCGCGCGGTTCCTAGAGCATCTCCGGGCGCAGCCCTTTCGCATCGCGGGGCTGAAGGCTTCTTTGCATGGCTCACTCGCTTTCACCGGTGTTGGCCATGCCACCGACCGCGCCGTAATCCTGGGACTCGGCGGGATGCAGGCGGATGACTACGACGCAGATAAGGCCGACGCGCTATTGCGGGATATCGAGGCAGCGGGCCATGTCTCGCCTGCTGGATTGACCCGTCTGCGCTTTGACCCCGCCAATGACCTGCACTTCGATTACGACACGCCCCTGCCCGGCCATCCCAATGGCATGCAGTTGCACGGCACCGATGCGCAGGGCGACATCATAATTTCCGAGACCTACTATTCCATCGGCGGCGGCTTTGTCGTGACGGCTGCGGAATTGGAGACACCGCCCAAAGACGCGGAAGGTCCCGCCGTGCCCTTTCCGTTCAAAACCGCGCAAGACATGTTGGAAATGGCCGCGTCGTCAGGCAAAACCATTGCTGCGATGAAGCGCGCGAACGAATGGGCCGTGGCGCCGGGGACTGACCTTGATCAAGGGCTTCTGAGAATCTGGTCCGTGATGAAAACCTGTATGGATCGGGGCCTGGCTGAAACAGGTATTTTGCCGGGCGGATTGAACGTCCGACGCCGCGCGCGCCAAATCCACGATTCACTGCAGCTCGAACACGGCCTCAATCTGCCAGCGCCGCATGTCGTGAATGACTGGATCTCCGTTTATGCTATGGCTGTGAATGAAGAGAACGCCGCCGGAGGCCAAGTAGTCACCGCCCCAACAAATGGCGCGGCGGGCGTCATCCCTGCGACGATCCGCTACTGGCTTGATCATGTGCCTAGTGCCACCCGGTCCCGCGTTCCTGAATTCTTGCTGACTGCAGCTGCCATCGGCGGGCTGATTAAGACCAATGCTTCCATCTCTGGCGCGGAATGCGGCTGCCAGGCCGAAGTGGGGTCTGCTGCGGCGATGGCCGCCGCGGGCCTATGCGCTGTTATGGACGGAACGCCTGAACAGATTGAAAACGCAGCCGAAATTGCTCTTGAACATCACCTTGGCATGACGTGCGATCCGATCAAGGGACTGGTGCAGGTTCCCTGTATTGAACGCAATGGTGTTGGGGCTATTAAGGCGGTCTCGGCGGCGTCCCTGGCCAAACGCGGCGATGGGGTGCACTTGGTTGCGCTCGACGCGGCCATTGAAACGATGCGCCAAACCGGCGCGGATATGAATGAAAAGTACAAAGAGACCGCGCTAGGTGGTCTCGCGGTTAACGTGCCGAACTGCTAGGTCTCGCACTTCCCCGACGCGCAGCCTAAGGTGCGCTATGATCCAAGATCGGCCCTTCATCGGTATCCTTTTGATGCTTGGATTTTGTATCCTCGCGCCGCTGAGCGATGCCATTGGAAAGTATATCGGTCCGGCCATCGCGCTTCTTGTTCTCATCGCCGCACGTTTCCTCATCCAAGCGCTTCTTCTGACGCCATTTTTGATGCACCAAGGCAAAACCTGGACGCTGCCGCATGGCCTGTTTGGGAAAATTCTGCTCCGGACCATCCTTCAGATCTTTGGCGTCGGTTTTATGTTTGCAGGTCTCGCCTATCTGCCGCTCGCTGATGCATTGGCGATCGCTTACGTGATGCCATTCATCATGCTCGCGCTCAGCTATTTCTTTCTAGGCGAAACTGTCGGCGCGCATCGGATCATCGCTTGTGTCATCGGATTTGGCGGGACCCTTTTGGTGATCCAACCAAACTTCGCCGATGTGGGCTGGCCTGCTCTTTTGCCAATCGCCGTCGCCGTGATCTACGCTTTTTTCATGATGGTGACGCGCCAAATTGCAAAACACATCGACCCCATTCACCTGCAAGCCGTCACAGGTTGGCAGGGCAGCCTGATCTTGGTGCCGATTATCCTCCTCTTCCCAAACACGCCCGGTATCGCGATGGATTGGCCTGAGACGTCAGCACTTGTTCTGCTTGGTATCTTCGGGATCTTAGGTACCGTTTCACATCTTTTGATGACCTGGAGCTTGCGTTTCGCACCTGCTGCGACGCTCGCGCCGATGCAGTACATTGAAATTCCCGTCGGCACATTATTCGGGTGGATGATCTTTGCAGACCTGCCCAACGGCCTTGCGGCCGTCGGCATTTGCATCACAATCGGTGCGGGACTTTACATTATCTTGCGCGAACAGCGTCTATCGCGTGCGGAAGCTGTGCCAGCGGCAGAGTGATAATCGCTGGGCCGGTTACGGCGATGTGCACCTCTGCTGCTGCGGTCCGGTTCGAGGAACTGACTGCTCCTGCTGGCTTCAGCGCTAAACCTTTCATATCCCACTGCAATCCTTCGGTCGTTGCTTGAATAGAATCCATGGGCAAAACGGAAAGTGCCGTGCCAATTGGCAACGCAAAGACGACCCCCGCATCTGGGCAACGAAAGCAACAATCCACCTCATCAATCAAAACCAAAGGTTGTGCTGGGTAACGTACGACCGCGCTCAAAGCAGCGAAAGTGTGGTCGAGCCGTCCGCCCAAGAATCCAGCACCGATTAAGACCGGCGCCTTGACCCGCTGCAGGACCTTTTCGAGGTCCGTGCTGTCTTGATCGCGGACATGTACCAATTGTGACGCGAATTTCTGCCGAGCGGCCTCAGAAATCGAGTCCAAATCACCGATAACTTTGCTAGGATTGGGGCCAAACGCGACCAGATGATCCGCTCCGCCGTCGGCGGCGATGACAACATCTGTAAGCGTTTGCAAGATGTTAAGAACTTTGGGGGCAACCTCGGCCCCGCCGACCAGTGCAACGGGTTGGGTCACATCAACAATCGGCGTCATCATGGGTGTTTTGCCATATTCAAGAAACTTGCCATATTTCAGCCATGAAATAATACCGCAAATACCGCGGAGTTGTGCCGGATTGAGAACCAATTGGTGGTAAACAGACTGTCAAACCGAACGGCAGAAAGCGAGCAAATTCATGGTCGGGTCAAGCAAGATTTTAACGGTCTCCTACGGAACTTTTTCCTGTACCCTTGAGGGGTTTGACGACTCCTTCGGCTCGATGAAGGCGATTGCCGAGTATTTCCGCGATCTCGCCCAAGAAGACCGCTACTTTGGCGCTGAACCGCCCACCCCTGATGCCGAGATGCTTGCGAAGATCGCTGAGCGTGAAATTTCTCGCCGCGTTGAAGCTCAAATGGATGAAGGTGGCATTCACTTGCGCGCCTCCGCTCCGTCCGCAGCTGTCGCCGCGTTGAGTGCTGCCGCTGAGGCTGCGCCGGAGGAGGCCGGCGCCGAACCTGAGCCTGCTGGCGAACCCGAAATTGCCGATGACGAAGCGGCAACTGCAGAAGTGGTCATGCCACCGGTCGTTGACGAACCTGAAGTGGCCCCGCTTGATGCGACCGCTTTCATGGCGGCACCGACCGAGGACACAACGACCGCACCTGCCGCACCCGCAGGCCTGACTGGCGATGCAAGTGGTATTGCCGCAAAGCTAAAGCGTATTCGCGCCGTTGTCGGCGACCCGGATGCGGCTGCCGCAGACGTGGAAGATTTTGAAAGCCCAAGTGCGACTTTTCCAAATGTCGCAGACGACGCCGAAGAAGACGAAGCCCCCCAAGCCGAAGCCATCGCCGATGAAACCGTCTTCGAAGACGAAGCCGATGTGTTGGCCTTCGAAGAGGATGTTGCGCCAGCGGCCGAGGTCGCCAACGACGACGAAACTTCGACAGATGTCGACGCAATGGACGAAGACGCCACCGAAGTCGTGGTTGAACAAACCGAAGAGACTGCATCCGCAGATGACAGTGATGAAGAAGCCGACACCGCCGAAGCGGACATCGCAATTGACGATACTGTAAACGACGCTGACGTCGCAGAAACCGAAGAGACAAGCGCTTCAAACGAGGTCGCCGAAGAGGAAGAGGTGTCGGAAGATGCCGCTGCTGAGGCTGAACCGGAAGAGCTGACCGCCGACGCAGATGAAATTGACGCGGTTGGCGAAGAGGAAGCCGAGGTCGCCACGGACGAGACTGTGGATGAGGCTGTGGACACGACTGACGAGGATGTGGTCGCTGCAGATGAGGATGTCGTCACTGCTGATGCAGATGTGGACACTCCTGACACAGATGTAGTCGCTGCCGACGAGGATGTGGTTGCCGCGGACGAGCTTGCAGATGCTGCAGCGGATGAAGCTGTTGCTGAGGATCAAGTAGAGGACCAATCTGACACCGACGACGAAATCGCATCTGACCTTGACGACACTGCGGAAGAGGAAGACCTCCCGGTTCAGCAAGCAGACGAAGACGTCGCTTGGGCGACCGCTGCATTGGCATCATCGCTGGGCGATGCGTCCAACGAAGATATCCTGTCGAATGACACAGCCGACGCCGACGACGAAGCCGAAATTGCGCAAACTGACGTAGATACCGAAGCCGATGCTGACGCGGATGAAGATGCTTCCGAACTGTCATCTGACCTAAACGACATCGACCCAATCGTCCCAACGATTGCGGCGGCGGCTAGCCCGGCACGCATTGTCCGCATTCGTAAAAGCGGGCCGGCTGAAATTGTCACCCTGAATGGGGACGACGATAGCAGCGACGAAAGCTCTGTTTCCGTTGCACTCAAAACAGAAGCCGGTGCGTCTGACCTGGCCGAGGATGCCGCGCCTGAAGTGGCCGAGGATACTCCGGCTGAAGTGGCTGAAGACATCACCACCGAAGCACCTTTGTCGCTTGATGCAGAGATGCTGGTGGACGATCAGGACGACGTAAACGTCGAAGAGACCGTGGACGCCCCCGCCGAAGACGCTCTTGTCCCAAGTGTTCCAGCCGCCGATGCCGCCCATGACGATATCCGTGCTGCCATCGCAGCAGCGATGCCTGCTGGCAGCTTGTCTGACGAAGACGAAGATGACCTGCAGCGCGAACTTGCTGCGGTCGCCGAAGAAGTTGTTGTCTTGGAAGATGAGGCGCCTGTAGCTGACGAAGAGGTTGTCGTTTCCGATACGGTCGAAACAATCGAGGACGTTGCAAGCGACGACGCTGTCATCGAAGCAACCGAAGAAGACAACATCTTTGATGAAGTGGCCGAGGCCGTTGAAGAAACGGTCGCCGAAGAGACACCCCCTGTCTCGTCCGAAGAAATCGAAACGTCAGACGCGCCGGATGTAGTTGAATCGCGCCCACGGTCGCGCCGTCGCCTGCCAGATGCCGATTATGCCGTCACACGCATGATCGCCCAGACAGACGAAGCCCTCAATGAACCAGCCGGAAGCCGGCGTCGCAATGCGATTGCGCAGCTGAAAGCGGCGGTTGCTGCAACCGAGGCTGCGCGCCAGTTGGGCGATGATGAAAATGCGAAAGGCGAAGCCGAAAACGCATTTCGCAACGATCTGAACGAGGTTGTGCGCCCGAGTAAACCAATCGAGGTCGACACCCAGGCAGAACGCCCCCGTGCCGCGCCATTGAAACTTGTCGCATCGCAACGTGTTGATGGCGAAGAAACCGAAGAACCCGTTGCCGAAGCACCAAGCGCCCAGCCGCAACCTGCCGCCAGCGACAATGAGTATGGCGGTTTTGCGCAATTCGCGGCGTCGATGGGTGCCACCGAGCTCCCCGATTTGCTGGAAGCCGCTGCGGCCTACACCTCTTTCGTCGAAGGTGTTGAAGACTTCTCGCGCCCACAGATCATGAAAAAGGTCCAGATGACCACCACCGAAGAGTTTAGCCGTGAAGATGGTCTGCGCTCCTTCGGAACGCTTCTGCGCCAAGGGCGGATCAGCAAGGTTCGCAACGGGCGCTTCCAGGTGTCAGAACAGACCCGGTTCCGTCCCGACGCGCGCTCCGCTTAATCGGACCGACAAATCGGAACAATCGGACGCGGCACTGCCCGCGTCCGATTGCATTTTGAGGCCAGTTTTTTTACGTCGTCTCAATCAATCCTACACCGCTCGCGTCCTAAAAGAGCGGAGTTGTAACGAAGGATTGTTTGATGCTCGACTTCTACCACCTCCCCTCCAGCTGCTCGACCGCGGTGAAGGCCACGTTGGCACTCACGAATGCCCCGCACTCTCTGATCCCAATTGATCTCGCGAATAAACCGGACGCATTCCTCAAGGCCAATCCACGCGGCAAGGTCCCAACTGTCTCGGTCGATGGCACACCGCTCTTTGAAGGAGGCGCCATCAATCTTTGGCTGGCGCTACAGCACCCTGACGCTGGGCTGATGCCGGCGCTCCATACGCTGGAAGGGGGCGAAGCGCTGAAATGGCTCTTCTTTGCATACTCAAGCGTCCATCCGGTTTGGCTTCGCCTTCTGTTTCCAGACCAGCCGGCAGGCGACACAGCGAAAGAAGAAGTCTTCAAACGTGCGCTTGAATCAATGTTTGAGCTTTATGACATGATCGACGCACAGCTACAGAAGCACGCGTTTATCGCGGGCGAAACACTCACAATCGCCGACCTCTATCTTGCTGCATCAATTCACTGGGACGGCGTGATTGGCGGTCACGTGGGTGCGAAATATCCAAGCGCACTCGGACACCGGGACCGGGTTCTGGCACGCCCGGACGTTCGCGCGGCCTTCACTGGCGAGTTTGGCTACAGCTAGTCTTTTGCAGAGAGCGCGGGGACCCGCCGCGCTCTTTCGCGTTTCCGATTAGAACGAAAGCGTTGCGGCTTGGTCTTAGCCCGAGATTGACCGACCGAACTTAAGCGTCGGGGTCAGCCTGTCCAATGCCTTTGAAGATGGACTTCAACGGGAATGCCCAAACCACACCAAGCCCGACATAGATGGCGAGCTCTGCAAACACTGACGGCCGATTGAGCGGGTCCGGATAAAGCCAATTCATCACCGTCACGCTGCTGACAATATAGATGGGAACCCCAAGAACGAGGATCGCGAGCGCCAAGCGCTTTCGAGCTTTGTAACTAAGCGCCATAGGCCCCTCTTTAGTCCGCGAATGGATCGGTCACGAGGATCGTGTCTTCTCGCTCTGGTGAGGTGGAAAGTAACGCGACGGGGCAGCCGATCAACTCTTCTACGCGACGGACATACTTGATCGCCTCGGCGGGCAACTCCGCCCAAGACCGGGCCCCTTCGGTTGAAGCAGTCCACCCGGGCATCTCTTCGTAGATCGGTGTACAGCGGGCCTGTTGGTCGGCAGCCGTGGGCAAATAGTCCAGCGTTTCACCGTCCAGCGCGTAACCGGTACAGATCTTCAGCGTCTCAAACCCATCCAAAACATCGAGCTTTGTCAGCGCGATACCTGTCACACCTGATGTCACACAAGTTTGTCGCACCAAAGCGGCGTCAAACCATCCGCAGCGCCGCTTTCGACCGGTCGTCGTGCCGAATTCATGGCCACGCTCACCGAGCCGTTGACCATCCTCATCTTCCAACTCTGTTGGAAATGGTCCCTCTCCCACGCGCGTTGTGTAAGCTTTCACGATCCCAAGAACAAATTCGATTGCGCCTGGGCCCATCCCCGTGCCGGCGGCCGCTTGGCCAGCGATCACATTTGAAGATGTGACAAAGGGATAAGTGCCGAAGTCGATATCGAGCAACGCGCCCTGCGCGCCTTCAAATAGGATCCGCTTTCCGGCTTTGCGCTTTTCGTTCAGCACTTTCCAGACGGGTGCTGCGTACGCCAACACAGCCGGCGCGATCTCTCGTAGCTTCGCCAAAAGCGCATTCCGATCAATCGGATCCAACCCCAAGCCGTTGCGCAGCGCGTTGTGATGGACCAATGCGCGATCGACGCGGAGTTCGAGGGTTGCATCATCCGCCAGATCCGCGACGCGGATCACCCGACGCCCCACTTTGTCTTCATAGCACGGCCCGATCCCGCGACCGGTTGTGCCAATCTTCGCGACCGAGTTCTGGCTCTCCCGCGCCCGGTCCAATTCCCCATGGAACGGCATGATCAGTGGCGTATTCTCGGCGATCATCAAGGTGTTGGGCGTGATTTCGACGCCCTGCCCGCGGATCGTTTCAATCTCTTTCACCAGGTGCCATGGATCAAGCACAACGCCGTTGCCGATCACAGACAGCTTGCCGCCACGCACCACACCGGACGGCAAAGCATGTAGCTTATAGACTTCCTCACCAACAACTAAGGTATGGCCCGCGTTGTGCCCGCCTTGAAAGCGCGCAACAACATCTGCCCGCTCCGACAGCCAATCGACGATCTTACCTTTGCCTTCGTCGCCCCACTGCGCGCCCACGACCACAACGTTTGCCATGTTGATCCGTCCTTTTTGGAATCCCCGGACCGCTATATAGATGCGCCTCGGTGGGGGAAATAGCAAAGTCAGCCACTACTAGACATCTCTGCATCCCACGCCATGATGGCGCCAAAAGAATGAGGGGCATCATGGGCTTTCTGATCCGCTGGATTTTGGCACTGGCGCTGTTGGCGGCCACCTACAATCCAACAGAATGGAACTACGTACGCTGGGCCATGACAGGTTTGGAGGCGCAGTTGCCGCTGATAGTCTTGGGCGGCCTGCTTCTGTTCATTGGCTATATCATCTATCTGCGGGCGACGATCCGATCGATCGGACTTTTTGGGATGATCTTGATCCTGGCAGTCGCCGGAACGTTGATTTGGGTCGCCTTTGATTTCGGTTGGCTCGACCTCAGTGATCCGTCCTTCAACACGTGGCTCGGCCTTTTGGTGCTGTCGATTGTTTTGGCGGTTGGTTTGTCTTGGTCTATCGTGCGGCGGCGCATTTCTGGGCAAGCAGATGTCGACGATGTCGACGAATAGCTAGCCAACAAAGAGCATCCAAATCATTAGAAGAAAGCCGAGGTTCATTGGTTTAACACCAATCGACCAGCCTTCTTCGCGCGGGGCAAAGGCGTGATTGATCCCAACAAAGAAGATCATCAAGAACCAGATGTACTTAGGGTCCTCGCGCAGGCCGCCGTAGGCCTCAACCACAACAAAAATGAACGTCCAAGTCAGAAATGGCCACAGAAGATAAAGCGTCGCAAAGACAGAAGACCGTTCAAACTGTGCCTCTTCCGTCGCGTAATGTTCGGCAATCGCGATGACATTCGTGGATTTGGGCGGTTTGCCCAGTGCCATGATCGCTCCTAAGATGCCACCAATGGCGCACCAGACGAAGAGAAAAGGTGCGAACTCTTGGCGGTTCGGCCAAAAAGCCAACATCATGATCACAGCCCACCCTGCCCCAAGCACGTAGCCATACATCCATCTGTGCCGCGACAGCGATGGGTACAGCCCGCGCATCAGCGCTGCGCCGTCCACACCCGGCTGAAACACCAGTCCTGCTGCAAAGGCAAACACGGTCCGAACCCACAAATCATTGAGCGTGTCCTGAGGGTTGTTCCAACCCGCGAAAACAACAACGGCGGCGTAGACGAGCGCTGCAATGAATCCGCGGGTAAGCGGTGGCAATGACTGCAGCGCAAACATGTGTGTACCTCTTCTCGGGTCGTTGACACGACAAAGCATGCATTAATGCATACGGTCAATCCTCTCTTGCGAGAGGTGCTGCAAACGCCTAGATACGCCCAAGCAAACATACAACACAGGCCCCGCCAAGCATGGAAAACGTCATCCTCGTCGTGCATCTCATTCTCGCGCTGTCGCTGATCGGCGTTGTGCTGATGCAGCGCTCTGAAGGTGGGATGGGGGGCCTTGGTGGTGGCGGCTCTGGTGCTGCTGGCAGCCGGCCAGCGACAACCGTTATGGCAAAGTTCACGTGGCTTCTGGCTGCTGCTTTTATTGCCACGTCGATCACGCTGACGATCATCGCCGCACAGAATTCCGCGGGTGCCTCGGTCATTGATCGCCTGGGCGATGTGCCGCTGACAGACGAAAGCGGCGCTGCTGTTCCTGATCTAGGTGAGAGCCTGTTGCCGCCGTCATCTGACGATGCGCCGCTGGTGCCGTCAGGCGATTAACCACCACATTTTGTAAGTTTTCAGGCTGACCCAAGATTATCTTGGGTCACCTTGGATGTTGGCGGTTGCGGGGGCACGCCGAATCTTGATATCCTTAAATCCCGTGATGGTGCGAAAAGAACACCTCGCACAGAACAAGAAGACCACGGGGGACTGCCGAGCATGGCGCGTTATATTTTCATTACTGGCGGTGTTGTGTCGTCCCTGGGCAAGGGACTGGCATCAGCTGCCTTAGGCGCGCTGCTGCAAGCCCGCGGTTATTCCGTCCGCTTGCGCAAGCTCGACCCCTACCTGAACGTCGATCCAGGCACGATGTCCCCGTTTGAACATGGTGAGGTCTTTGTCACCGACGACGGGGCCGAAACCGACCTCGACCTCGGTCACTACGAACGCTTCACTGGCGTCCACGCCCGCAAGACCGATTCTGTATCCTCTGGGCGGATTTATTCGTCGGTGCTGGAGAAAGAACGCCGCGGCGACTACCTCGGCAAAACGATCCAAGTTGTCCCACATGTCACGAACGAGATTAAGGACTTCATCAACATTGGCGATGATGAAGTGGATTTCATGCTGTGTGAGATCGGCGGCACGGTTGGTGATATCGAAGGCCTGCCGTTCTTTGAAGCGATCCGCCAGTTTGGCCATGACAAGCCCCGCGGCCAATGCATCTTTATGCACCTCACGCTGCTGCCCTATCTATCTGCGTCGGGTGAGTTGAAGACAAAACCAACCCAACACTCCGTCAAAGAACTACAATCCATCGGGATTGCGCCGGATGTGCTCGTCTGCCGCTCAGAGCAACCAATACCCGATCGCGAGCTGGAGAAAATCGCGCTCTTCTGCAACGTCCGCAAAAGCTGCGTGGTGCCAGCCTATGACCTGAAGTCGATCTATGAAGCCCCACTGGCCTATCATGAAGAGGGGCTGGACCAGGCCGTGCTCGACGCGTTTGAAATCTCGCCGGCCCCTGCCCCGAAACTTGGCACTTGGCACGATGTCTATGACCGGATCCACAACCCGGAAGGCAAAGTGAAGGTAGCCATCGTTGGCAAGTATACCCAGCTCGAGGATGCGTATAAGTCGATTGCCGAAGCGCTGACCCACGGCGGCATGGCCAATCGCGTGAAGGTACAAATCGAATGGGTCGATGCAGAAGTCTTCGACAAAGGCGACGCAGCCCCCTACCTCGAAGGTTACCACGCGATCCTGGTCCCAGGCGGGTTTGGCGAGCGCGGCACCGAAGGCAAGATCAAAGCCGCCCAATTCGCCCGTGAACGCAACGTCCCATACCTTGGCATTTGTCTTGGCATGCAAATGGCCGTCATCGAGGCCGCGCGAAACATGGCAGGCATCAAGAAAGCAGGCTCTGAAGAGTTTGACCACGAAGCAGGTAAGAAGCGTTTTGAACCAGTGGTTTACCACTTAAAGGAGTGGGTGCAGGGGAACCACAACGTGACCCGCAAGGCCGATGACGACAAAGGCGGCACGATGCGCCTTGGCGCTTACAATGCGACCCTCGCGGAAGGCTCTAAGGTGGCCGAAGTCTACGGGACTACAGCAATCGAGGAACGCCATCGTCATCGATATGAGGTCGACATCAAATACCGCCAAAAGCTCGAGGATTGCGGTCTGACGTTCTCGGGCATGTCGCCAGATGGGAAACTGCCGGAAATCGTGGAATGGAAAGACCATCCATGGTTCATTGGCGTGCAGTACCACCCGGAACTGAAATCAAAGCCATTCGCCCCGCATCCGCTGTTTGAAGGGTTCGTGAAAGCCGCCGTCGAAAACTCGCGCCTCGTCTAACAGGCGGCGGGTCAACACAGGAGACCCGCATGTTCGATCACGTCGAATTCAGCGTCGGCGACATCACCTCTGCCCGCGCCCTTTATGGCGGCATTGTCAAAGCCGTCGGTGGGGGCGAGGCATTTTTTGATGCGGATGGTAAAGAGCTTGGCCTCGGCAAAGACGATGTCGTCACCTTGCTGCTTTTCGAAGGAAAACCCACAAAGCCGCCGATGCATCTTTGCTTTCAAGCGACCAGCAAGGACGCTGTGATCGCAGGGCATGCATCTGCTTTGGCTGCAGGTGGCACTTGCAACGGGCCACCAGGCTATCGGGATCATTATGCACCTGGCTACTTCGCCGCCTTTATACACGACCAAGACGGGCACAACGTGGAGCTGCTCTACCGGGAGCCACAGCCCTAGAACCGAAAATCCAACTTTCGTGACAGCGTCAAACCGATCGAGGTTTGCTCCGTGCTGCCCCCCTGCACGATGGGACTGTTTGCCGCGTCATTAAGAAACTCAGAATAGCTCACCGTGCCTTCAACCCCCCAAAGGTCGTTGATGGCATAGTTCACTTGCGCCTTCACGCCGCGAGACAGAACACCGCCTGTCGGTGTGAACGCGGTAAAGTCGCTCGCCGCGGCCTCGTCCGCCGTGACGCCGAAGTAAGTCGCGGTAAAGTCATCGTCGCCACCAAACAGCCGTGGCCCGAACCGAAACGCCAATTGGTCATTTGGTGCGTAGATCAGGTCGGCACCAGCTTCTCCCACAACAGCCTCATGCCCGATCACGCCATAGCGCGCCTCAGCGAAGGAGTAGCTACCCCAGTTCCTCGTAATGCCGTCTGGAATGTCGCTCCACTCGATTCCGCCGCCAATCTCAAGCGCGGCATCGATATCGGTAAGACCCGTCAGCTCTGCGCCATCATCAGGTGTCCGCTCCGAGATGAACCGAAACCCGCCCTTAAAACCGAAGCCGTCTGTCGCCTCGCCCCCGCCCAGGTCAATCGGGCCAAACTTCAATCGGTCAACTTCCAAAACCGGCGCAAAAGTCGTTTCGGCGGTATCCGATCCAAAATAAGTCGGGTTGCTTTGCACGCCGCCGCCCAGCGTCAGCCCAATAATGCTATCTTGTGCCGCAGCCTGCGCGCCGCTCAACAGCAGCAAGACGCCCCCAAAAATTCGGATCATCTGTTGTTCCCTTCCGTCCCGGAGCGCTTGGCCTTGCGCCCTGATTGGCATAACACGCCCGGTATCAAAGGGTCATTACATGCTGTCATATCAACACGCCTTCCACGCTGGCAACTTGGCCGATGTGCACAAACACGCTCTTTTGGCGTGGATGCTGGCGTACCTTACTCGCAAAAACAAACCTCTGACCTATCTTGAAACGCACGCCGGACGCGCCTTGTATGATCTGACAGATAAGCATGCGACCAAGACAGGGGAAGCCGCCCAAGGCATCAAAATCGCGCAAGAGTGGTTTTCTGCCGATCACCCCTACCGGCACGCGTTAACCATGGTCCATGCGGACCATGGTGCGCACACCTATCCCGGCTCACCCTTGATCGCCGCGCACCTTCTGCGGCCCACGGATCCGCTTTTTCTAACAGAGCTCCACCCGCAAGAATTTGAGGCCTTGAAAGCTGTCATGGCGCGCCATCGCGCCATCTGCCAGCAGCGAGATGGATGGGAAATGGCCTTGTCCCAATGCCCACCCGAACCGCGGCGGGGCATGTTGCTGATTGATCCACCGTATGAGGTGAAGACGGACTATGAAACGATCCCGAAAGTCGTCGGCCAGATCCATCGCAAGTGGTCCGTTGGCGTAATCGCGCTCTGGTATCCGATCCTGACGGACAAGACGCACGCGCCAATGATGGCCAAACTCCAGACGGCACATCCCGACGCTTTGACCCATGAGGTCACTTTTCCACCGGCGCGTCCGGGCCACCGCATGATCGGGTCAGGCATGTTTGTGATCAACCCGCCCTATGGGATCGATGCAGAAGCGAAAAAACTCTCGACCCGCTTCGCAGACCTCTAAAGCGGCGCCCCAAGAAGGTCTTCGAGCGCGCTCTGAAATCGATGTACGGGGACCCCTGCACCGGCCACGCCGTCCGCGCGTTGAAGCAAGCTCGAAAAGACACCCACAACGCGCCATTCAGCGCCATGTCGCACGAGCAATGGCCCGCCCGAGTCGCCACGCATAGCGGCGCAGCGAACTTGCAAGAATTGCAGACCAACGCTCTGTGTCTGGCCGCAATCCGACGCCACGGATAAGACCTGCGGCCGTAGTCCAGCGTAGCCCGCCAAGACCGGTCGGGCCACGGTTACGTTCCAAGCGACCGGAACCCGGCCTAGGCGGTCACCAAGTGGATCGGATAGAACCAAAAGCGCCCAATCCCGCGCGGGTGGCATGGAAAACACTCGGGTGGTCACGTCCACCAGTGGATCGAGGACATACCGTTCCACCGTCGCCACACCTGCGTATTCTCCACGTTGGAAACCCGCGACGAAGGTTAACTCCTGCGGCGCAATCCATCGGGTATCAGCAAAGTTGAACACGCAATGGGCCGCTGTCAAAACAACGCGGTCCGAAATCAGGGTGCCGGTGCAATGATGGCGGGTGACGCTGCTTGCAAAATTCACCCGCCCGATGGCGCGCCACGGGGCGGTGGACGCATCCACAATTTCGCGCGCCCGGATCGCATCACAGCCCGCCGAGAGGGCTGCGCCCGCCGCGCAAATCGCATCATACTGCGGGCGATAGACCTGTGTCTCGCGGTTGCTTTCGGGCAATGCCTGTGCGGCGGCTTGGGTCGCCCAAAGCAGCAGGCCCAAGATCTTCCAATTCACCCTGACCATCGCAACCCGGCCCAGTAGAACCCATTCGGGTGTTCGACCAAATCGGCGACATGCCAGCCCGCCTCTTGTGCAATCGCGCGCAACTCCTCGGGTTGCGGGTGGAACCACTTGATCCAGGGGTCCACCGATGCCTTATAGTGGATCCGCATAGTCAATTCACCCAGTGGCGCCCCAGCGGCGCGGTTCTGCGCGTGATAGGCCAGATGTTGGGGGCTATCCGTGCGCGTCACGTTCAACGATGTCAAAATCAGACGGCCTTCTGGTTGCATCACCCGTCCGATCGCGCGCAGCAAGTCGCCAGTGCCATCCCAAGTCCCACCAATGCCAATGTTGTTGCCAAAAAGGGTCGCTGTGGCAAATCGCCTTTCGCCAAGATCAACGATCGCCATGTCGCCTGCGATCACTTCCAGGCATCCACGTGCCTTCGCGCAGGCCACGGCACCCGGCGACACGTCAATACCCGTTGCAACCATTCCCTGCGTCTGCGCCCACAAAAGATGTCGCCCTGCCCCGCAGCCAATATCAAGCAGCGGGCCTTTTGCCCCTGCCAGTCCCGCTGCTTCATCTGGGAACGGCTCACGTGCAAAGTACATGTCCGGACTATGTTCATCCCAAAACCCATCATCGCGTTCGATGCGGACCAAGTGGTCTCGCTCCCCTGCGTGATAGTCCAATAGCGCTGTCCCAAAAGCATCCATGGGCGCACACTGCACCGCCCGACCCGCTACCGCAATCGGCCTGCCCTTTTCCTTGCGCAGTTCGGCGCTTATATCGGTCACATGTTTGCTGATCTTCTCAAGCGCCTCACGGCCCCCGAACCCGCTCAAGTCCCCGACGCCGATGCCCGTCTTGCCCTCGGGGCCTTGCTCGTCCGCATCGCCCGATCTGATGGTGATTATGCCCAAGAAGAGATCGACCGGATCGACCGTGTCTTGTCCAAACGCTACGGCCTCTCGCCATTCGAGACGGCCAAACTGCGCGCCGATTGCGAAACGCTTGAGGCCGAGGCGCCAGACACTGTCCGCTTCACCCGCGCGATCAAAGACGCTGTCGCCTACGAAGACCGCAAAGCTGTCATCTCTGCCCTATGGGAAATCGTCCTCGCCGATGGGGAGCGGGATGACGAAGAAAACAGCCTCATGCGCATGATCGCCCCCATGCTCGGCGTGACCGATCAGGACAGCAACGCAGCACGCCGCGCGGTTGAAGCCTCCACCTAACCTTACGTCATTTTCCCGACAGCCATTGCCGAATCTCTTTATTTCGGCCCTAGTGCTTTGCAGCTAAGGGGAAAGTACTGCGCGCGTGACGGCTCAACCAGTTCTCGAAATTCGCAATTTGCATAAGTCTTACGGGTCCTTGGAGGTAATCAAGGGCGTGGATATCGCCGCCCCCGCGGGACACGTGGTCTCGCTGATCGGCTCCTCCGGTTCCGGCAAATCCACTATTTTGCGCTGCGCCAATTTGCTCGAAGACAGCCAGGATGGTGATGTGGTGTTCTGCGGTGAACCTGTTGCGTGGAAAGGCAAAGGCCTCGCGCGGCGTCCTGCAGATCAAAAGCAAATCATCCGCATCCGCACTAATCTTTCGATGGTTTTTCAACAGTTTAACCTCTGGGCGCATCTGACAATTCTTGAAAATGTGATGGAAGCACCAGTAACCGTTTTGGGCCGCGACCCGCGTGAGGTTGAAGACGCCGCGCGCAAGTACCTCGCCAAAGTTGGCATAGGCGACAAATGCGACGTCTACCCTGCTCAGCTCTCGGGCGGCCAACAACAACGGGCGGCCATCGCCCGGGCGCTTTGTATGGAGCCCAAAGCCCTCCTCTTTGACGAACCAACCTCTGCCCTCGATCCAGAGCTTGAGCAAGAAGTGGTCAAAGTGATCAAAGATTTGGCGTCTGAGGGGCGGACGATGCTCATCGTCACCCATGATATGCGCATGGCCGCTGATGTCAGCGACCATGTGGTGTTCCTTCACCAAGGCAAGATTGAAGAACAGGGGCCACCAGCGACCCTCTTCAATCAACCGAAATCCGAACGGTTGCAGGGGTTCCTCTCTGCCACCCAACACTAATCATCAAACGGGAGAATTATGATGAAAAACATGATCATCGCATCCGCCGTGGCGACACTTGTCGGCACCATGGCGATGGCAGACGGCCACGCCGTTGTGCGGCTGGGAACGGAAGGCGCCTACCCTCCATGGAACTTCATCAATGACGCGGGCGAAGTCGACGGCTTTGAGCGTGAGGTCGGTGATGAACTTTGTACCCGCGCCGAACTGACCTGCGAATGGGTCACCAACGAATGGGACAGCATCATTCCAAACCTCGTCTCAGGCAACTACGATGTGATCATCGCAGGCATGTCGATCACCGAAGAACGTGATGCCGTGATCGATTTCACTGAGAACTACTCTCAGCCAGATCCATCTTCCTACGTTGCTGCATCGCAAGATGTGGATCTGGCGGGTGGCGTTCTGGCAGCGCAAACTGGCACGATCCAGGCGGCCTACATCGCTTCGACCGGCGCAACACTGCTGGAATTCGCGACACCTGAGGAAACCATCGCCGCTGTTCAAAACGGCGAAGCTGATGCGGTTTTGGCGGACAAGTCCTTCTTGGCCCCCTTCACCGAAGATGGCAGCCTGATGTTCGTCGACGGCGCTGATGTGCTGCTCGGCGGTGGTGTCGGTGCTGGTGTGCGCGAAAGCGACCCAGAGCTGCGCGACGCGCTGACCGCTGCGATCCAGTCCATGAAAGCAGACGGCTCGCTGAACGCCCTCATTGAAAAGTGGGAAATCGGCGAAACCTTTTAAGCGAAGCGCGTCCCGGTCTCCAGATCGGGGCGCACCGTCCCTCCTTCATTTCGCCAAAACAACTCATTCCAACCTGACGTCTGGGTGACCCCATCTTCGGATATTGCGCTGATCCTGCGGCCCTCGAAGGCCTGCAATGGTTGTCTTGCTACCTGACAACACCCAAGCACATGAACATGTACTGGGCATTCGGCACGGTGCTGCTGCTACTACTGATCACCGCACCCTTGGCGTTGCTGTTCGGATTCGGCGGCGCTGTTGCGGCGCGCAGTCGTATCGCTCCTCTCCGGTGGCTTGGAAACGGTTACATGGCCGTCGTTCGCGGCATCCCCGACATCGTCTTTTTTCTCTTCTTTGTCATTGCTTTAGACCAAGCACTTGAATTCCTGCGACATCGCTGGAAATGCCCCGACTGGGAAGAACCCGTCCGGCAAGGCAACGACTTCATTGTCTGCCAAATCGCCAAACTCCCGCTCAACAACGCGCCACAATGGGTGCATGAGACCTACGGTTTCGCACTGGCCGTTTTGACCTTCGCTATCGTATTTGGTGCCTTTGCGGGGAACGTTTTGTTTGGAGCAATGAATGCGGTCCCAAGAGCGCAAGTCGAAACGGCGGACGCCTATGGCTTCACACGCCGCCAGACCTTCCGCCGCATCATTGTTCCGCAAATGTGGGTCTATGCCTTACCGGGCCTTTCCAACGTCTGGATGGTGCTGATCAAGGCCACACCGCTCCTGTTCCTGCTAGGCGTCGAAGATATCGTTTATTGGGCGCGTGAACTCGGCGGCTCCAAAAATCCAAACTTCACCGACTACCCCCATGGCGACTGGCGGATGTGGTATTTCGGGGCGCTTCTGATCTTTTATCTCGCCTTCACCCGCGTGTCCGAGGTTTTCTTTGAACGCTTGATGAACCGCCTCACACTTGGTCAAGCCACTGCTGGTGGTGAAGCTCAACGAAAGGCGGCCGCATGACCTGTGCTGAGACTATCGCCGCCTACGCCTTCCGGTCCATTGGCTACGGCGAACGCCTCTTGCCACGCTCAGACTTTACCCTGTGTCAGCAGTTCACCCTGATCGGGTCAGGAATGATCTGGAACATCTATTTTGGGGTTCTGGCGCTGGTCATCGGCTTCGTCATTGCCAATGTCGTCGCTGTGGGCAAAGCAAGCGCAAACCCGTTGTTCCGCAAACCGGCAGAGTGGTTCATCTTCGTTTTCCGCGGCTCCCCGTTGTTTATCCAATTCTTCTTTGCATACTTTTGCTTTCTGTCACTCAAAAACCTCTACCCGATCTTCAGCCCCCTAACTTCGGCCACCTTTGGCGCTCTCTTCGTTCTGGTGCTGAACACGGCGGCCTATTCGGGTGAGATCTTCTATGGCGCCCTCAGATCCATCCCCAAAGGCGATATCGAGGCGGCAGACGCCTACGGCATGACCGGCTGGTCCCGCTTTAAACGGATTATCTGGCCAACCATGCTGCGCCTCGGTTGGTCCGGATACACGAACGAGGCGATTTTCTTATTTCATGCCACGGCTCTGGTGTTCTTCGCAGGCTTTCCGGCGTTTCAGCAACGCGGCGATGCGCTTTACTATGCGAACTACTTTGCGGACAAGACCTTCAATCCCTTCGTTCCATACCCAATCCTCGCATTTTACTTCGTGCTTCTAAGCCTTGCCGTGATCGGTATCTTTGGCCTCATCAACCGGCGTTTGAACCGGCATCTGCCGCGTCAGACCCGCCGCAAACTCCGCATGCGCCCCCAACTGATCCGCTAAGATCGAAACGCCAAAGTTGTGCCCTGCTTGCGCCAAGCTGCTGCTTCATTGTTCCGCCAGTCAGACCGCATGTGTTTGGTAATTTTGTATAAACGCCTAAAACGCGTGATTTTTCCTGGCTTGGTTGTGGCGTCACTCAGCGCTGCTCCAAGCCAGGCCGCGACGTTTCTGGGGGAGTTTTGGGATGTCTCATCCGCAAACTTCTCCATCAATCAGGCGCTCAATGCGATTGATGGGGTCGCCCCAACCGCGACATTTACGTCTCAGGCAATCGACTACCCTAACGGCGCGACAAACCGTCAAAGCAGCTCTCAGTCTCTGGCCTCATTCTTAGGCACCGATGCGGCAAGCATCGTTGGGGATGGAACGCGGGAGGTCACCACATCGGTGTTTCGCTTCACGGGCTTTGTGGATTTGTTGCCCGGCCAGCAGTCCTTTGCGCTGGGGTCTGACGACGGCTTTCGCCTGACACTCGACAACACAGTTGTTGCACAACAAAACCGGCCTCGTGGCTTTCGCTTTACCAACCTCACCGCGGATGCTGGCGATGGCCGCGTCCCGTTCGAACTGATCTTTTATGAGAACTTTGGGCGAACCGGCCTGGAGTTCTTTATCGACAACAGCGTCATCATACCCGCCGCTGTACCCGTCCCGGCCACTGCTGGCCTCGGGCTGATAAGCATTGCAGCGCTCGCAGGCCTCGGAATGCGCCGCCGTACGTCAGACAAGCCACTGGCACCCGCGGCCTGAACACGTCACATTGCGCCCAATCATATGGGACGAAACAATGACTTGGCTTGACGAGCATCCGGAAGTGGAATCGGTCCGCTGTGGCGCTGCTGACCTAACCGGGATCGCACGCGGCAAGCGATTGCCACGTCGATTTGGCGAAAAACTCGAAAAGGAAGGAACCCGCTTTCCCCTGTCAGCGCTGAACCTCGATATCTGGGGCGAAGACGTGGCGGACAGCCCGCTGTTGTTCGAAAGCGGCGACCCGGATGGAATTCTCAAACCGACGGAACGTGGTTTCGTGCCGATGCCCTGGCTGAACACGCCATCAGCTCTTTTACCGGTTTGGATGTTCCATGAAGACGGCAATCCATTCGGCGGTGATCCGCGCCATGCGCTTGCGACAGTCCTTGCGCGTTTTTCGGAGCGCGACTTGACCCCTGTCGTCGCGACGGAGATGGAATTTTATCTAGTCGACGATTCCGGCGATGATATCTGCCCCCCGGCCTCCCCCCGGTCTGGCAGGCGACGGACAGGGTCGAATATCCTCAGTCTACGTGCCCTGGATGCTTACGACGATTTCCTGTCAGAGCTCTACGCAGCCTGCGACGCCATGAACATCCCGGCCGAGGCTGCAAGCTCCGAAGCGGGCAACGGGCAGTTTGAGATCTCCATCGAACACCAACCGGACGCGATGAAGGCCGCCGATGATGCGTGGCTTTTTAAGATGCTGACCCATGGTCTGGCACGCAAACATGGCTTTGCCGCCAGTTTCGCGGCCAAACCCTATCCGGATTGGTCCGGCAATGGGCTACATACGCATTTCTCAGCCATCGACACGAATGGTCAAAATCTGATGGCGAACGACACATTCGAAGGCACACCACTTTTGCGCCAGGCCATTGCCGGTTGCTTGCACGGGATCCAAGACCTGGCGCTTATCTTTGCACCCCACCACACGTCGTACGATCGGCTCGTTCCGAACGCTCACGCCCCCACGGGTGTCTGTTGGGCCTATGAAAATCGCACGGCGTCTGTCCGTGTTCCAGGCGGCAGTCTGAAAGCCCGACGGGTTGAACATCGCGTGGCCGGAGGCGACGTAAACCCCTACCTTTTCATCGCCGCGGTTCTTGGCTCCGCTTTGATCGGCATCGAAGATGAAATGGATCCGGGCACACCGCTCAAAGGAAACGCTTATGATGCTGATCTCCCGCAGATTACTGGCGATTGGGCGACAGCGATCGACCTCTTTGCGAGCAGTCCCATCGCGCAGCGCATCTTCGATCCACAACTGATCGACAACTTCGTACGCACCAAACGCCAAGAAATCACACAAACGGCAGAGATGACAGACAAGGAGCTGCGGGACCTTTACCTCGACACGGTCTGACTTGCCCCGCTCGCTATGGCTGGCTAGGGTGGAATTAACCATAAAACACAGGCGACTTATGCATATCGGCATCCTGAAAACCGGCCATCCGCCAGATGAATTGCGGGCGGACTATGGGGACTATGGCGACGTCTTCGCGACAATGCTGGCGGGCCAGGGTTTTACCTTCACTGGTTATAATGTGGTGGATATGGCGTTTCCCGACTCCGCCACCGCCTGTGACGGCTGGTTGATTACCGGGTCCAAACATGGCGCCTATGAAGATCATCCGTTTATTCCGCCCCTCGAAGACCTGATCCGCAGTGCCTATACCGCCGACGTGCCGATGGTTGGCATCTGCTTCGGTCATCAGATCATCGCGCAGGCTCTTGGCGGGAAAGTTGAAAAGTTTAGCGGCGGTTGGGCGGTTGGACGGCAAGTCTATGCCTGGAATGGCCAAGAGATCGCGCTGAACGCCTGGCATCAGGATCAGGTGGTTGAGGTGCCGGAAGGCGCGGAAGTCTGCGCAAGCGACGCCTTTTGCGCCAACGCCGCCTTGGTCTACGGCCAGAACGCCTTCACCGTCCAAGCCCACCCGGAATACGACAGTGACTTCATCGCTGGGCTTGCAAAGTATCGCGGGGCATTGGTCCCGGACGATCAGTTGCAGACGCTGGCTGAGAACCTCAATAAACCGGTCGATAATGATCGCCTTACACGCCAGATCAGCCAGTTTTTCAAAGAAAGGGCCATCGCATGAGCTGGCTAGATGATATCCCCCAGGCCGCCCAGAACTACCTGCAGAAGAACCGCCTGGATGAGGTTGAATGTGTGATCGGCGACCTGCCGGGGATCGCGCGCGGCAAGGCGGTGCCTGCGATGAAATGGGAACGCCAGCAGTATTTCCACCTGCCGGAAAGCATCTTCTTTCAAACGATCACGGGCGATTGGGGCGAAGCTGCAGGGCCAGAGGGGTTCACCGAACCAGACATGGTGTTGAAACCTGATCTGTCCACCGCAACCGCCGCGCCGTGGACGGAAGACGGCACGCTGCAAGTGATCCACGACGCCTATAAGACCAGCGGCGCCCCCATTGGCTTTGCCCCCCGAAACGTGCTGAAACACGTCGTCGCGCAGTATGAAAAGCAGGGGTGGACGCCGGTCGTTGCGCCCGAGATGGAGTTCTTCCTCGTCGCCCGCAATACCGACCCGGCTAAGGGTATTGAGCCTATGATGGGCCGTACGGGACGTCCCGCTGCGGGGCGACAGGCCTATTCCATGACAGCCGTGGACGACTACGGCCCCGTCATCGACGACATCTACGAATACGCCGAAGTTCAAGGCTTCGAGATTGATGGCATCACGCAAGAAGGCGGTGCCGGGCAATTGGAGATCAACCTGCTGCACGGTGACCCAGTCGCCCTCGCTGATCAGGTCTTCTACTTCAAACGCCTCATCCGCGAAGCCGCGCTGAAACACGATTGCTTTGCTACCTTCATGGCCAAACCGATCGAAGGTGAACCGGGCAGCGCGATGCACATCCACCACTCGGTGCTCGATAAAGACGGCAACAACATTTTTACTGCGGACGATGGGTCAGAGACCGACGCCTTCATGCATTTCATTGGCGGACTGCAATCCAAACTGCCCAACGTCATTGCCGTCATGGCACCCTACGTCAACAGCTACCGCCGCTACGTGCGGGACCACGCCGCGCCCATCAACCTCGAATGGGGGCGCGACAACCGGACGACGGGTATCCGCGTGCCCCTTTCGCCCCCTGCCGCCCGTCGTGTCGAAAACCGCCTCGCCGGGATGGATTGCAATCCGTATCTGTGCATCGCCGCGTCGCTGGCCTGCGGGTATCTTGGGATGATGGACAAGATTATGCCGGAAGAGAGATTCAAAGGTGACGCCTACGAGGGCGAAGATGACATCCCACGCGGTTTGTTTATCGCGTTGGATCTGTTTGACGAAGCCACGGACGTCCACCAGGTCATGGGCGAGGAATTCGCGCGCGTCTATTCCATCGTGAAACGGGCAGAATATAACGAGTTTCTCCAAGTCATCAGCCCGTGGGAGCGGGAACACCTTTTGCTGAATGTCTAATCCGCTCTACCGTAACGACCGCATCGGAGAATTCCCCGATAGTTGGTACGCGGCCACGGTGGATCACCCGCCGCTCCGCCCCGACCTTCGCGGATCCGTTGCTGCAGACGTCTGCGTCATCGGTGCGGGATACACCGGCCTCAATGCCGCGCGGGTGTTGAGCAAAGCAGGCCTTAAGGTGATTGTACTCGATGCCCACCGCGTCGGTTTCGGGGCCTCTGGGCGCAATGGCGGGCAAGTTGCCTCTGGTTATAACGTCTCGCAACGCATCCTCGCCAAAAAGCTGGGGGCGGAAACGGCTCAAGACCTTTGGACGCTCACGGAAGAAGCCAAAGCCGACGTTCGCGCTTATGGCAATGCGATCCAGCACGCAACTGGCGTGGCGCATGGCAGTTACAGCGATGACGAGCGGGCCCATATCAATGAAGACGCCGCATTCCTCAACACCGCCTATGGCTACGACAAGGTCGAGGTTCACGACCACCACGCCTTCACCAGCATCGTGAAATCGCCTCTCTACAAAGGCGGCGTCATTGATCGCGGGGCAGCCCACATTCACCCACTGCGCTACGCCTTTTCACTCGCCACAGCCGCCGAAGATGCAGGTGCTACGATCTACGAAACCTCCCCCGTCCACCACATCGCCAAGGGCGCCCGGCTCTCCATCCGCACCAGCAAAGGCCGGGTCACCGCTGACCACGCCGTCCTCGCAACCAACGGCTATATCGGCGGGCTCGCGCGGGCCGTGGCGGCCAAGGTCATGCCGGTGAACAGCTTTATCATCGCCACAGAACCCCTTGGCGATCAGGCGCACGAGGTCCTCGCTCAAAACATCGCGGTCGAAGACAGCAAACATTTTGTCAACTACTACCGGTGCACCGACGACAAACGGCTCCTCTTCGGCGGGCGGGCCTCTGCGCGGACCGCCTTTCCCAAAGACATGGCGGGCCTGTTGGCCCCGCGCATGGTAGAGCTTTTCCCACAATTGACAGGTGTTCGTGTCGACTACGCGTGGGGCGGCGTCTTGGGCGTGACCCTCTCTGCCCTCCCAGCGATCCAGCGTCTCGGCCCCAACATCGTCTCCGCAGGCGGGTTCTCTGGCCATGGCGTGGCTCTCTCGGGCCTTTGCGGCAAAATCCTGGGCGAAGTCATCCTTGGCCAAGCCACCCGGTTCGACACGCTGGCGCGCTTGCCGACGCCAAACTTCCCGGCTGGGCCGCTCGGGGGTCGCACGCTCCTCACCGCTCTTGTGACACTCACGCAACTCCGCCAGCGCCTTGGTTTGTAAGCCGATGATCCACATTCGCTTGGCGACACCGGTTGACGTACCCGCGATCCGGTCTTGTGCGGAAGCCGCATACAGCCAATACATCGCAAGTATCGGCCGCCCCCCGGCACCGATGCTCGCTCCTTTCGAAAAACAAGTAGACCGGGGTGAAACTTATGTCGCTGAGGACCACGCGGACCACTTTCTCGGCTACATCACTTTTCAGATCCGAGACCGCGTCGTCTCCCTCGAAAGCATCGCCGTCCGCCAACCGGGCCAAGGTATCGGCAAGCAACTGATCACCTTCTGCGAAGCCGCAGCCAAGGCAGGCGGCGCCAAAGCCGTGACACTCTACACGAACGAAAAGATGACCGCGAACCTCACGCTCTATCCGCACCTCGGATACGTGGAGATCGCGCGGCGCACGGACGAAGGATTTAACCGGGTCTACTTTGAAAAGGTGCTCGCTCCATGAACCACAGGTCGCGCGGCCCTTTCAGTTTGTCATATTCCCGAAACATTTTTTGTGTTAAGGCGATCCAAAAGAAGATTTTGGAAAGTCCGAAAGATGAGCATACTTCCGAACCTGACACAGGCTGAACCCATTCCCGCCGGCGCATTGGCAGAGGTGGAGCGGATTTTAGGATCCGGCGATCTTTTCCGCTATACCAGCGAAAACTCCCCCGTAGCGCTGCTTGAGGCGGAGTTCGCCGCCAAACTTGGGAGCACCTACGCCCTCGCTGTCGCCTCCTGCTCTGCCGCGCTGTTTCTCTCACTCAAGTCGCTCGGTTTGCCGCGCGACGCGCGTGTGATGATCCCTGCCTTTACCTTCGCGGCCGTCCCCTCCGCTGTGGCCCACGCCGACTGCATCCCGGTCTTGTGCGAATGCGGCGACAATTATCGTATCGACCTCGATGATTTTGCGGCCAAACTTCCTGACGTCGATGCGGTTATCATCAGCCATATGCGCGGGCATACCTCTGACATGGACACCATCATGGGGCTGTGCAACGACGCGGGCATCCCCGTCGTTGAGGATGCAGCCCACAGCCTGGGCACCACCTGGAACGGCCAAAACATCGGCACCATCGGCAAAATCGGCTGCTTTAGCTTCCAGTCTTACAAGCTGCTAAACGCTGGCGAAGGTGGCATCATGATCACCGATGACGCCGACCTCATCGCACGGGCGATCATCATGTCCGGGGCCTATGAACATAACTGGAAAAAACATCCCGTACTCAAGGAGCCTTTCGCCCGCTTGCAAAACCAACTGCCGCTCTACAATCAGCGGCTCAACACGCTGTCTGCAGCACTGATCCGCCCACAGCTCGACGAGCTCGAGCGACGGGTGCGCGACGGCCGTCGCAACCACGACCATGTGGCCACGCAGCTCAACAGCCATCCGCATCTAACTGTCCCAGAGAAATTAACCCCTGAACTGCGGGCGCCTGATTCTATCCAGTTCAACATCGTCAACCTCTCCGAAAACCAAATCACCGCCTTCCAAGCGGCGGCGCGGGCAGACGGCCTCAACGTGCAGATCTTCGGACGCTCAAGCGATAACGCACGGGCGTATTGGAATTGGCAATTCCTGGGCGACCAGCCGGATCTGCCGCAAACCCGGGCCATGCTCATGCAGGCGTGCGACGTCCGCCTTCCCGCGCGCTTAACGCTTACAGAGTGCAACGCCGTCGCGGCGGTCATTCTCAAAAGCGCAACTGCCGCAAAACAACCCGCGGCGGCCTAGCGCAGTCTCGCTCTTTTCTTTTGGACAAAAATACCTCCGCCGGAGGCTGCAACAGCGCGCAAGGCGCGACTGCGTGTGCGGACATCGTCGGCCGCATCTCGTGGGACAAGATCATGAAGCGCGCGCGCAGCGCGCTCCATCACTTTAAGCCTGTCGTATCAGGCGCGCCCGTAGGCCTCTGCCATGGCGATTTGCACGGCGTCTTGTGGCGTCCGTTCTGCCCAGGTGACCAGTTGCACCGCAGGATAGAAACGCTCGCAACTCGCCACGGCCGCCCCAATCATCGTATCCACTTGTTCGGCGGACGGCCCCTGGTCACCTGACAGCACCAGCCCATACCGATAGACCATCATCCGTTGCTCCTCCCACCAGGTGAAGGATCCGGACCAGCACATGTCATTGATCGTATTCAGCGCTTCGTAAAGCGCTGGCATCCGGCCTGCAGGTGGCTCCATCTCATAGGTACAAATCAGTCGTAAAGTTTCATCATAGGCTGACCACGCCAGCGTGATCGAATAGGTGCGCCATTGACCTTCAACCGCCATGGCGATCTGGTCATCGTGGATCCGATCAAACTCCCATTCATGATAGTTCGCAATGTGTTCGACCAGATCAATCGGATGCTGGTCTTCCACGTCTAGGTAACTTTCGGAAAGTGCCATATGCGGTCCTCGCCTGTCTTGCGGTAGCACCATGGCAGCGCGCATACCGCTTTGTGACTGCTCTAGGGTCAGTGTTTTTGTTATCTGCCCCTACGAGATATGGTGCGCGACCAGCCCGCATCTGTAAAGCCATTTCTTGGGGATAAAGCGCCAAAAACCGCAGTATCTTGTGGACAAGCGCAAATCTTCTGGGGAGGGATCAAAGAAACCCAAACATGACGTGACGACAGCTATTCCTGCGCAATCCCCGTCAGTGACAGGCTCGCCCGTTCACCATTCAGCTGGGCCGTGTCATCCAAGCCTGTAAAGCTCAGCGCGGTCGCTGGGGTGCTGCGAAAGGTCCCTTCCATGACGCCATCTGCAACGATCTCAAAATCCTCCGCGACCAGCGTGCCCTGAAAGGCGCCGGCAAACCCATTGGGGTCACTCAAACCAATCGTTCCGGCGTCCATGCTCAAACTGCCGTCGAGCCGCTGGCCCATGCCATTCATGTCCGTTCCTGCAAAGTTGATCATGTTTGCCGTGATCGCGCGGGTGTCAAAGTCTGCGATCAACACGGCATCCCCGATAAGGGTCATGCTGTCAGATCCAGCCTCGGGGCTTACCGTCAACGACGCCATCCCCGAGAAGGTTGCATCGCCTGCCGTGTCCAAACCGCCGACCGCCGTGGGTGAGAGGTCCAAAATGGACGCGGACAAAGTGTCATAAGAGGCAGACAGGGACGCGACCTGGTCATCCGAAATCGGCCCAAATGGCGCATCATCCGTGAAATCAAACGGATTGCCTCCGCACCCGGCAACCATGGACCCGAACAACGCGGACGTGATGAAGCTTTTAAATGGCGGCATTTTATGACCTCAAAAAATGTGTCGGGCGCACCCTGTGCCAGGACGAAAGCGAAAATGAGACAACCATTTGGCGATTCTGAGGGCCGCGCGGACAGCCGCCGATGACCCTTGTCATTCAGCGAAAACAGGTCTCAGATAGGTAAATGTCCCAGCCCAGCCCGGAGCCCCTTTCCATGAACATCGACCTCCTCAAAGCCCTGTGTGAAACACCAGGTGTGCCTGGGAACGAACACCGCGTGCGTGACCTGATCACGCAGGAAATCGACGGATTGTTCGATGAGGTGCAGACCGATCCGATGGGCTCTCTGCTCTGCAAGCGCAATGGGACGGGTGACGCGCCCACCAAAGTCATGTTGCTGTGCCACATGGACGAAATCGGCTTTCTGGTTAGCCACATCAGCAAGGACGGCTTTCTCTATCTTAATCCGGTTGGTGGCTTTGATGCCCGCAACCTCTTCTCTCGTCGCGTTCGTGTGTGCACGGATGAGGGTGACTATCTTGGTGTGATGAACCCAGGCGGCAAACCGGTGCATATCGCGAGTCCGGAGGACCGGAAGAAAGTACCCGTCGTCACAGACTTCTTCGTCGACCTCGGCCTGGGCAAAAAGTCCCATGACATCATCAAGGTGGGCGACTTTGTTGTGATGGAAGAGCCGCTCATCGAAATCGGCGATAAGATCGTTTCCAAAGCCCTCGATAACCGGATTGCCTGTTGGCTGGGTATTGAGGCGATCCGGGCGCTCGGCGACGGCGGACGGGGCGCCGAGATCCATGTTGCGTTCACCTGCCAAGAAGAGGTGGGCCTGCGCGGCGCACGGACCTCGTCCTTCGCGATCAAACCAGACATCGGTATTGGCATCGACGTGACCCTGTCTTGCGATACGCCTGGCGTCCCGGAAAAAGACAAAACAACCACGCAAGGCGCGGGATTTGGGCTGCATGTTCGCGACAGTTCATTTATCGCAGACCGCGAGCTTGTGAATGAGATCGAAGCGCTCGCCATCAAAAAAGACATTCCCTACCAGCGCACAATGCTGGCGTCGGGTGGTCAAGATGGTGCGGCCGCCCAGCAAGCGGCCGCAGGGGCACGGGCCGTGGGGATTGTGGTGGGTACGCGCTATATCCACACAGTCACTGAGATGATTGAGAAAGGCGACTTGCAGGCCGCCCTTGATATCCTTGTGGCCTACCTGAGCGAATTCTAACCCGGCGCCGCGAGAGCAAGATCTTTCAAAGATTTTGGACCAATTTCTTTGAAAGAAATTGTCACCTCATGGCCATGGCCCGCAGTCACACCCGTCGCAGGGGCGCTGCCCCCGCCCGTGCCGGGCTCCCCCGAGGTATTTTGATCCAAAAGAAGCTTAGGGCTATTTCTTGGCTTCGAGTGCCGCGATCCGGGCCGCGAGTGCTTCATTCTCTTCGCGCGCCTTCTGCGCCATCATGCGCACCGCGTCGAATTCTTCGCGGGTCACCAAGTCACGATCGGCCAGCCAGCGATCCATCATGGACTTCATCGCGTTGTTGGCCTCTTCTTTTGCACCCTGTGCCACGCCCATCGCGTTGGTCATGAGTTGTGAGAGATCGTCAAATACTTTGTTGCGGGACTGCATGGCAGACCTCCGTCGTTGCTCCTGCCCTATATGGGGCGCTGGTGAGCCAGACACAAGGTTCTGCGCGGTTGACTTTGCCGCACCCTCTGGCATGTCACGGCCATGGCCACGCCAATTCCATTCCCTCCGATCTCGCCCGAGATCTTTTCCATCTCACTCTTTGGGTTTGAGCTGGCGCTTCGGTGGTATGCGATGGGCTATATCGTCGGCATCGCTATTGGCTGGCAGATCATCGCCTTTGCCTTGCGGCGCCCGCATCTGTGGCGAGACAACGTCGCGCCCATGGCGCCCAAGCAGCTCGAAGATTTGCTGACTTACATCGTCATTGGGGTGATTGCAGGTGGGCGGCTTGGATATGTCCTGTTCTACAACCCGAGCCATTTCCTAGCGCATCCCTGGGAAATTCCGATGATTTGGACAGGCGGCCTTGCATTCCATGGCGGCTTCATCGGGGTCGTTCTGGCGGTCTATCTCTTTAGCCGCAAACAGGGTGTCGACCTTGCCAGCCTGTCTGACATTATCGCGGTGTCTGCGACCCCTGCGATTTTCCTCGTACGTATCGCAAATTTCATCAATGCAGAGCTATGGGGCCGCCCGACCGATGTGCCGTGGGCCGTGGCCTTCCCAGGAGAGGCTGCGCAAAGCTGTGCAACCGCAACACAGGTCTGTGGCCGCCACCCATCACAGCTTTATGAGGCGAGCCTCGAAGGGTTGTTGCTCGGCATCATTTTGATGGTTCTGATGATGCGCTACGGCGCTTTGAAGAAGGCCTGGTTCCTGACGGGCACCTTCTTTGCAGGCTATGGAATTGGGCGGTTCATCGTCGAATTCGCCCGCCAGCCCGACGCCCAATTTGTGTCCCCTGGAAACCCGCTTGGCCTCGCCTATCACGTGAACGGCTGGGGCGTGACGATGGGCCAGACACTCTCGCTCCCGATGATCATTATTGGCCTCGCGCTCATTCTCTGGGCCCGCCGGCGGGCATGACGCCGCTCGAAGACATTCTACGCCGCCAAATCGCCCTGACCGGGCCGATCAGCCTGTCTGACTATATGGCAGAGTGCCTCCTTCATCCCGACCACGGCTATTACGCCACACGAGATCCACTGGGCCGCGCCGGAGATTTCATCACCGCACCCGAAGTCAGCCAGATGTTCGGCGAAGTGGTTGGACTGGCCTTAGCCCAAGCTTGGATTGACCAGGGCCGGCCAGCGGACAGCATCCTTGTCGAGCTTGGTCCTGGTCGTGGTACGCTCATGGCAGACGCTTTGCGCGCCACGCAACGGGTGCCCGGGTTCCACGACGCGATCAACGTGCACTTGATTGAGGCCTCTCCTGTTTTGCGTGCAGCGCAAGCCGACCGCGTTCGGGACGCAACTTGGCACGACGACTTCACTACGCTCCCCGAAGGACCGACGTTTGCGGTCGCCAATGAATTCTTCGACGCCCTCCCCATCCGGCAATTCACGCGCGATCCTGCTGGGTGGCGCGAACATATGGTCGGGATTGAAAACGATGTGCTGACCATTGGTCTTTCGACGCCCGCTCCCCTTGCTGCGCTCGATCATCGCTTACAGGACACAAAACCAGGCGACGTTGTTGAGCTGTGCCCCGCTCTTCCTGGCATCGTTCAAACGCTTGGCGCTCGCATCAACCATTCCGGCGGCGTCGGACTGATCATTGACTATGGCGATTGGCGCAGCCTGGGGGACACCTTGCAAGCGCTCGCCGCTCACGACAGGGCTGACCCCTTCCGCGCGCCCGGCACTGTCGACCTGACAGCCCATGTGGATTTTGAAGCCGTTGCTGAGGCCGCCCGACCCGCCGCATACACGCGGTTGGTGACGCAGGGTGTCTTCCTCGAACGCCTCGGTATCACGCAACGGGCGCAAACGCTGGCCAGATCACTCAGCGGATCTGCATTGGATCAGCATGTCGCCGCCCATCGCCGCTTGACCCACCCAACCGAGATGGGCGAGATATTTAAGGTAATGGGGCTTTACCCGGCGCAGGCCGCGCCGCCACCTGGCCTTACCGCTTGAGGGAGCGACCGTGACGCTGGACATCATCACCGATGATTTGTTGGCCGACGTGCCGCATGGGTTTTTCACGCGCAAAGGCGGGGCCTCTTCGGGGGTCTATGCGGGATTGAATTGCGGTTTTGGCAGTTCGGATCAGCATGAGATTGTTGCGATCAACCGGGGCAGAGCCGCAGCCGCATTAAACGTGGATGAAGGTAATCTGATTGGTGTCCATCAGATCCATTCCGCGGATGTCGTTACAGTGACAGATATTCCGACCGATAAGCAAAAGGCCGACGGGATGGTCACAAAAACACCTGGGCTCGCGCTGTCGATCCTGACGGCCGATTGCCAACCCGTGCTGTTTGCCGATCCAACGACGGGTGTCGTTGGGGCTGCGCATGCAGGATGGAAGGGTGCGCTTGCAGGCGTTTTGGAAGCGACCGTCGACGCGATGGAGACGCTGGGTGCGGCGCGCGATAAGATCGTTGCGGTCATCGGCCCCACGATTTCTCAGTCCACGTACGAGGTTGGTCCGGAGTTCATGGACAGGTTCGTGGCCGAAGATCCGCTCTACGCCCGTTTCTTCGTGCAAGGCAATGGCGACCGCCTGTTGTTCGATCTGCCCGCTTTCGGGCTGATGCGGTTGCGTGCCGCGGGAGTGGCAGAAGCGGCCTGGACCCGGCACTGCACTTACACTGAACCATCGCGATTCTTTAGCTATCGCCGTTCCGTCCATCAAAAAGAGGCTGATTATGGACGGCTGATCAGTGCGATTGCCTGCCCAACTAGGGCGTGAATCTGGCGGGCGCTGCCAACAATCCGCCGCAATGCCGGAAACAATCAGATATCCGACATATTAATTGTCGCGGCATCGTGCATAAAAACTCTAAAATTCAACGCATTACGCATAAGTCAAGAAGACCCTCATCGCGGTGAGTGTTTTTTTGCTTTTCCCAGTAAATTCGCTGGCACCTGCCCAAAAACGGCCCAAAACATCCGACAGATTGTTCTCAGAAGCGCAACAACGCGTTTTCGCGAAAAACCAACAGGACGATGCCATGAGTAACAACGATTGGGTCAAGGAACCAAAGAACGCCGCCAACGACAGTGAGGCGAACTTGACTTGGACACGCGGCCTCCGGCGCCAAGCCATGATCGCGGACAAGCTCGAAGCGGACGGCGGTAAGAGCAAAGTCACTTTGCCCCCCATGCCCGCATTCATGTCATCTGACTTGTCGGTCTAACCGCACACAACCCTCCCTCCCTCAGGCTTCCCAAGGGCCTTTTGATCAACCGCGCTGTGGCAGCAGCGCGGTTGATTCCTTTTTGAAAGGCGGATTGTTGCCTTCGTGAATGCCGGCTGAACAGAATGTGGCAGACTTGTTGACGCCAGCTAAACAATCCGCTCCCTCGCCCGGTGATTGGGCGGAAATTTAGATTTTCTTGTATATTCCTTTGACCCAAGGTGCGGCCATCGGCGACACTCCGCCTACGGTAAACGTATCCGCATATGTTGTCGGTGGGGCCGACGGATGTGGCAGCTAACTGTTAAAAGGTGCTCGCATGACTCAGTCCCACTCGCCTGTCGACCCTCAGTCGACGGCGTTGACAACTTCCTCTTCAAACCCGCCAGCAGGGCGTGCTCAAGGCCAAGATGGCAAGCCGCGCCCGAAGCCATTGATGCGGAAGTATGAGGTCACGTATCTCACTGACGACAACCAAATCGAGGAATTTTCGCGGATCGCCCCGGCGGCGCCACCTTTCGAAGATTGTTTCGCCGCCATTGGGCGCGGTGCGATCTTGCAGACCGAAATGGGCCCAGTGGCTGTTGAAGACCTGTTGCCAGGCGACAAGGTCAAGACAGAGTCGGGTGGACTTCAGACGCTGAAATGGCGCGGCACGATGACAATTGTGCCCGGCGCGCAAAACCGTCGGCCGGAAATGGGGACAATGACCCGCCTCACGTCAGACGCGATGGGCCTCGGCCGGCCCGCTTTAGATCTCGTGCTCGGACCCGCGGCGCGCGTCCTTCACAAGGCACCTGGGATGAAGACCCTCACTGGAAGCGATATCGCATTCATTCCAGCACGCGACTTTATCGATGGCTCCAGCATAATTGAGCTGAAACCCATCGCCCCGGTGCACTGCTACCAGTTGGGTTTTGATCACCACGAGCGCATTCTTGTGAACGGCATCGAGATTGAGACATTGCACCCTGGCTTGCCACACATGATCCAGATGCGACAGGACATTCAGATGCTGTTTATGTCCCTGTTCCCGCACAAGCAACGTTTGTCAGATTTCAACGGGTTGCTGCATCCACGCATCAACCTGCGTGACCTCGATCTCTTCGCGGTCGCCTAGCCTTCCTCAGAGGTTCCCTGACTGTCCCGCGACCGACCGGTTGCGGGATTTTTTTTGTGTGGCCAACAAAAAAGGCGGCTCAAACGCGCCGCCTCTGCCGTCAACTCTGATCAAAACGATCAGTTCATCTGCACCTGCAGTGGATAGTGACCGTCCTCGAACGGGCCGAAGAGATCGTCAAGATCTGGATGTTCAACAGGCTCACCTGAGTAGTCGGCGATCAGGTTCTGTTCTGACACGTAAGCCACGTAATAGCTCTGCTCATTCTCCGCGAGCAGGTGGTAAAACGGCTGATCTTTTTCAGGACGGCTCTCTTCCGGGATCGCCTCATACCAGGCGTCCGTATTGGAAAACATGGCGTCGACGTCAAAAACCACACCCCGAAACGGGTGCTTCCGGTGCTTGACGACCTGACCTAAGTGATACTTTGCGCGTGACTGGAACATAACAAACTAAACCCCTACCGCCTTTTACTAGCCAGGAACACCTGTCAAAGTCCATGAAAAAGGCGCCCAATTTCTGGAAACAATCTGTGGACAACCTCCTAACGGTACTGAACATCACGGCGCCTGTTTTCCTTTTGGCAACAATCGGATACGTCTGGGTCCGCTTGGGCTTTGAATACAGGGTAGAATTTGTCACGCGCTTGGCGATGACCCTCTCGTTGCCCTGCTTGATCTTCACGTCCTTGATGAAGTCAGACGTCGCGCCGGGCGCCCTTGCGACATTATCACTGGCGAGCCTCACTGCATACGGAATGGTCACGGTTGCTTGTTTTCTACTCGTCAAAGCATTGCAGCTTGACGTGCGGACCTTCCTTGCGCCGCTAATTTTCGGCAATACCGGCAACCTCGGCATGCCTCTCGCACTCTTTGCGTTTGGGGAAATCGGGTTGGACTATGCTGTGGTGGTGTTTGCCGTCATGGCGATGATCTCGTTCACCTTTGGGATCTGGTTGGTCTCTGGTGGTGGATCCCTCAAGAAGCTGGTGCAGGAACCGTTGGTCGCGGCCACCGTGTTGGGCGCGATCTTTCTCTGGCAAGGGTGGCAGACGCCACTGGTCTTGACCAACACCCTAGAGCTAATTGGCCAAATTGTCATTCCTATCATGCTGATCACCCTTGGCGTCGCAGTTGCGCGGCTTGAAACCAAGGCGATGGGTCAGGCGGTGGCCTTGTCCGTCGTCAAAGCCGGTATTTGTGCGGGATGCGCGTGGTGGGTCGCCACTTGGTTTCGGCTCGAACCTGTCGCGGCAGCGGTTCTGATCGTTCAGGTGTCAACGCCCATTGCGGTGACATCCTATATGCTTGCGGAAAAGTACGGTGCCGACGCGCAGCCCGTCGCGGGCCTGGTTGTCGCTTCGACCCTACTGTCAGTGATCACATTACCGCTGATCCTAGCATTTGTGATCTGATCACCTCCGATAAACCGTTCACAGCCCCGCCCAAACCCGCTAGGGTGCAAAAAAACAAAAAAGAGGCGTGAGGCGATGAGCATACTCTTCCGCGCACTGGCATTGATGGTAGCACTCGGGAGCTGCAGCGGCGGCTACGGGTCGGCCCCCCGTGGCTTGGACGATGCTTGTTCGATTTTGAAAGAACGGCCGGAGTATCGGCGGGCGTTTAAGCGCACAGAGCGCAATTGGGGTGTCCCAATGCCAATCCTGATGGCGATCATCTATCAGGAAAGCAAATTCATCTCAGATAACCGACCACCTCACCAATATGCGCTTGGTGTCATTCCCATTGGGCGCCAGTCTTCGGCCCTCGGTTATTCGCAAGCGCTCGACGGAACTTGGCGCGAATACCAGCAAGAGCGGGGCGGACGCGGTGCAAGCCGAGAGAACATCCGCGACGCGACCGACTTCATGGGTTGGTATATGACGCAGACGGTGGAAGAAACCGGCGTCGCGATCAATGACACGCGAAACCAGTATTTAGCCTACCACGATGGCCGTACAGGTTTCCTCCGCGGGTCCTACCGCAGCAAACCATGGCTGATCCGCATTGCGGGCGAGGTCGAAGCACGGGCCGTCATGTACGACACCCAGCTCAGAGCCTGCCGCTTGTCATAGACACAAAGGGCCGCGCAAACGCGTGGCCCTTCTCATTTCTGCCGTGCAAAGCTAGATCACTCAAACCCGCGCTGGCGCATTTCGCTGATGATATTGAACCGCGCGTCGCCGAGGGCGGCCCCCGGGACAACGTCGTTCAAAATGACCGTGGTTTGCGTGCCTGTGTCGTCGGTCACCACCCACTGACGCAGTTCCACAGGGTTTGCCGTGAAAACGAGTTGGATATTCCCGTATTGAGGATTGTCAGGGTCTTGGGCCGTAATCGTCGTGGATGTCCCATCAGATGTATGGCCAGTCACCATCCGGCGTTGCCCCAGATCGACGTTCTGTTCCAGAATTATTTTCAGCGGCGTCTGGTTGAGGGGATACCGATCCGGTGGCGTGTTTGACCGGGGATCAAAGATCGCCACCTGACCGCCACCAGCGATCATCAGGGAGTTATCGGGCGGGTTATATTCAAACCGGATCCGACCCGGGCGCTTGATATAGATCTGCCCGGTAGACAGCGTCCCGTCTCCGTTGATCTGCGTAAAGCCGCCCTGGGCGGTCGTAAGACGGTTAAGGTAACCAGACACCTCGCCCAGCGACAATTGCTGCGCGGACGCAGAGGAAATCAAAGCAGGCGTCGCCAAGGCGGCGGCACCCATTGTCAGAAAGGAACGTCGTAACATAATGCACCTTTGTTGCGTTCACGGGGTCTCCGTGCAGATAAGCTGAGCCTGCCCCACACACCAGATGCTAAGCGATAACATGCCGGTGTCGGCGACTATCCTTTTCAAAACGAAGCGGACAAAGCGCCGCTAAACGCCTCAAAAAGCGATGTTTTTGCTTAGGCCTCCTGCGCCAGACGGTCTTCAAGGACGTCAAATGGCACCCCAGGTTCGTCTTTTGCACCCCGGATCACCAATGACGTTTTCACCGAAGCAACGTTTGGCGCGCTGGTCAGTTCCTCGGTTAGGAATCTTTGGAAGGTGCGGAGGTCCGGGGCGACACACTTCAAAATAAAGTCCACTTCGCCATTAAGCATGTGACACTCCCGCACCAGCGGCCAACCACGGCACATCTCTTCAAAAGCGCTCAGGTCAACTTCTGCCTGGCTGACCAGTCCAACCATCGCAAAAACCTGCACTTCAAACCCCAATTCGCGAGGGTCAACATCCGCGTGGTATCCACGAATGAAGCCAGAATCCTCAAGCGCACGCACCCGCCGCAAGCATGGCGGGGCAGAGATTCCCACCCGTTTGGCCAATTCCACGTTTGTCATGCGTCCGTCGGCCTGCAACTCCGCCAGGATCATCCGGTCAATTTCGTCGAGCTTCTGTCCAGGCATCCAATTCCCCCGAGGATGTTTCCATTTCCATCGCGAGCGGCAAGCTTCGCGCAATTTTATTACTTATATGCGCAATTTCTGATCGCGCAAGTCCTGGGCATGCGAAAGTCTCGCGATTGCGTGAAGCTGTCTTTTCTCAAACCGCCTCCCCCGCTATATCGTGCGGGCACTGGATCGAAAGGCTGCCACCCATGTCCACCACGACGCACACCAAGGTTTTGATTATCGGCTCTGGCCCAGCGGGCTATACCGCTGGCGTTTATGCGAGCCGCGCAATGCTAGAACCGATGCTGATCCAAGGGATCGAACCAGGCGGGCAGTTGACCACAACGACCGAGGTCGAAAATTGGCCGGGCGATACTGAGGTCCAAGGCCCTGACCTGATGGTCCGCATGGAAGCGCATGCGCGCGCGATGGGCTGCAACATCGTCTCCGACATCGTGGCAGAGCTCGACCTGAAGAACCGCCCCTTCACGGCCAAGCTCGACAGCGGCAACACCGTCACTGCTGACGCCGTGATCCTTTGCACCGGCGCGCGGGCCAAATGGCTGGGCCTGCCCTCGGAAGAGAAATTCAAAGGTTTCGGCGTCTCCGCCTGTGCCACCTGCGATGGCTTCTTCTATCGCGGGCAAGAGATTGTGGTCGTCGGCGGCGGCAACACGGCCGTGGAAGAGGCCCTGTTCTTGACCAACTTCGCCTCCAAAGTCACCCTGGTCCACCGCCGGGATGAGCTGCGGGCGGAGAAGATCCTGCAAGATCGCTTGTTTAAGCACCCAAAGATCGAACCGCTCTGGTTCCATGAAATTGAAGAAGTCATCGGGGCCGAAAACCCTCTGGGCGTCGAAAGCGTGAAGGTCAAACATACAAAGACTGGCGAGATCACCGAGATCCCTGCCAAAGGCGTCTTCGTCGCCATCGGCCACGCGCCCGCGACCGAGTTGGTGAAAGAGCAGTTGGAAACGCACAACGGCGGTTATGTTGTGGTCGAACCCGGCACCACCCGCACCGCGATCCCCGGCGTCTTTGCGGCGGGCGACCTGACCGACCATGTCTATCGCCAAGCGGTCACATCCGCCGGAATGGGTTGCATGGCGGCGCTTGATGCGGAAAAGTTCCTCGCGGAGATGGAAGACGACGCGGCGGTTGCTGCTGAGTGAGCAATTGCGCGCGTCTGGGAGGACCACATGCGCGCAGCCGTCGTCAGAGAGTTTCACGCAGACCTTTCAATCGAGACGGTCCCCGACCCCGCTTGCCCAGACAACGGGGTGGTGCTGAAAGTCGATGCGTGCGGCGTGTGCCGGTCTGATCATCACGGATGGACTGGACATCACCCGAAAGTCATCCATGGCTCTGTTATGGGCCACGAATACTGTGGGACCGTCGTAGAAGCCGGCAAATCCGCCCAATACGCGGTCGGCGACCGGCTGATCGCGCCGTTCATCCTGTCCTGCGGCAACTGCCCCGAATGCCATACCGGGGTGTCCAACGCCTGTAAGAACAATGTCGTCCCCGGTTTCGGCATTCCCGGGGCATACGCGGAATATGTCGCGGTACCCTTTGACCATAACCTCGTTCACCGCCCAGACAGCATCGGCCCCGCGCTCGCGGCTGGCCTCGGGTGTCGCGTCACGACCGCCTGGCATGCGCTAACCGATCGGGCGGCGGTACGCGCGGGTGAATGGGTTGCGGTTCACGGCACCGGCGGGATCGGAATGGCGACATTGCTGCTCGCCAAGATGCTGGGTGCACAAGTGGTTGTCGTTGATGTGGTCGAAGAAAAACTGACCAACGCCATCGCCCTTGGGGCCGATGCGGCGGTGGATGCCACAAAAGAAGACGTCGCCGCAAAGATTCGCGATCTCACCGATGGCGGCGCGGATGTCTCGGTTGAGGCACTGGGGATCGCTATCACAACCAATGCCTCCATCGACTGTCTGAACACTCTGGGTCGGCATGTGCAGGTGGGCCTGCCCGCGGGGGAGCACGCGCAGATGACGATCAACATGAATACGGTCTACATGAAGCAACTGGCGCTTTATGGGACGCGCGGGATGCCTGCGTGGAAGTATCCGTCACTGTTGAGCATGATCGAACGGGGCGCGGTTGATCTCTCGCCGATGGTGGCGCGGGAAGTGGGTCTATCAAAAGCCAGCGCAGAACTGCGCGCGATGGACGGCCCAATGGGTCCGGGCACTGCCGTGATTACAGACT
Organism: Pseudomonadota bacterium; assembly: GCA_038526085.1. GTDB lineage: Bacteria > Pseudomonadota > Alphaproteobacteria > Rhodobacterales > Rhodobacteraceae > Yoonia. The sequence continues at coordinate 102,891 of JBCBHE010000004.1, forward strand.
TCTTAATATAGCAACCCCGCTCCGAGTATGGAGTCCATGACTATCGCTAAAGGCGACTGTTCCGTAGCGTAAACACACGCCGCACCCATTTTGCGCGTGAAGACCATTTTTACGGAGGACTTTTCAATGCTTGATGCAACTCAGCAATCGACCACAGTCGCCGCACCCGGCCACGGCATGCACAAGACCGAAGTTATTAACGGCGCGCCCGCCAACGACAGCTCAACCGGCTTTCGCTTTTCGCGCCTGTTTCCAAATGCACCCGGGTTCAATATCTCGCCCGACGCAGCACTCGCGCTCGGGGCAGCGATGACATCCGTTGCAGACGCGCCCAACGGCGATCCGCTCAGCCGGCGGGACAGCCCCATCCCTGCAGGCTACACCTACTTCGGGCAATTCATCGACCACGATATCACGCGCGATGTAACAGGTGATGATGATGCGTTAAGCGACGGAATGCCGCCCGCAATGACCGCCCTGCGTCAGTTCCGGTCGCCAACATTGGATCTCGATAGCGTCTATGGTGCGACGCCTGCGGATTCTAAAGGTGGGACCAGCCCCCGTACCGGCCCAAACTTCATCTTTGAAATGACGGAGCCAAGTCAGGGACAAGGTCGTTCGGGCGAAAGCCTCCCCTTCGATCTACCTCGGACAGATGATGGGCGCGTTCTAATCCCTGACGACCGAAACGATGAAAACCTCATCGTCGGCCAAATGCATTTGGCGTGGATGAAGTTCCACAATGCCGTGGTCTCCAAGCTCAAATCGCAAGACTTGAACCTCGCGGATGATCAAGCCTTCCAAGACGCGCGCACGCTCGTCACGCAGCACTATCAGCACATCGTTCTTTTCGACTTCCTGAAGCGCATCTGTGACCCCAAAGTGCATCAAACTGTCGTCGCCAAGCAAAAGCCGCACTATTGCGCGCCAACTGCCGGTGAAGCCGTTGAAATGCCGCTTGAATTCGCTGCTGCTGCATTCCGTTTCGGGCATACAATGATCCGGCAGCTGTACAATTGGAACGTGAACTTTTCGTTCGGCGCCTTTGGCCCCGCAACTTTCGATCCCGCGAGTAACCCGTTTTCCTTGTTCAAGTTCACGAACCGAACCCTCACCAAGTCAGCACCCCTGCCAACAAACTGGATCGCGGACTGGCGTCGTTTGCTCGACTTCTCGGGCACCGGCGCAGATGACGGCGGCATCACCCCGACCCCAAGCGCGGCGTTCGATCCCTACCTCGCCCCCGGTATGGGCACATTAGGGCGTGAGATGACGGGCGGACCATCGGTTTTGAACAACCTCGCTGCCTCCAACATGCGGCGCGCGGCCTTGCGCGGTGTGCCAAGCGGCCAGGACGTGAGCCGCGAGATGTCGACGGTCAAAATGCTGACCAAAGCGGAAATGAAGCAAGACCTCGACCCCAATATGCAAGACTTGGTCGATACACTGGAACTCGACGTGAAAGCACCGCTGTGGTTTTACATCCTGCAAGAGGCCAACGCCCGTGCAAGCGGCGCACACCTTGGTGAAATGGGATCACAGATCGTTTGTGAAACCTTCATGGCGCTCGTCAAAGGATCCAAACCAAGCATCACGCAAAGCGGTTGGACACCAGAAGACTCGCCCCTGCGGCTGGCCAATGGCAACACCGTCGGTGACCTGCCATCCGTATTTGTCTTCTGCGAAGAAAACGGCTTCCCGCTGATCAATCCGCTCGAAGCATAGCGTTCCCCCCGGCTGGGCCGTTCGCGGCCCGGCCACCTCCGCACAACGAGCCTGCGGATCGTTTCGTTGCCGGCGCAAATGGTACCCCTCCGGCACCGATTGTCACCAAAAAGCGATACTTTTGCGCCCGCAGAAAGTTTGTTCTTGCGTGAACAAACTCACTCAGTAATACGTTCAACCGTGAACAAACACTGAGTCGCCTGGTACCCATGACTGCCCCAAAGCCCAACACAGAAGAGCAAGACCAGCTCTTCCGCCTTCTACGTCAGGTCGATCTGACACCGGACGCGACGCAGCGGGATATGGCGGGGAATCTAAACGTATCGCTTGGACGGCTCAACACTCTCCTCCGCCTGGCCACCGACCGTGGCCTCGTGGAAACAACTCAAAGCGACAGCGCCGATCGCCGTCAGCGGGTTGCATATGCCCTGACCTCAAAGGGCGCCTCACAAAAGATTCACCTCACCGACGCATTCTTGGCCAGAAAGTTTGCGGAGTACGACGCACTTCACGCGGAACTCACCGGTGCAACCTCTGGCCTTCAATTCAATAGCAGGACCAAACTGATGCAAAACAACCTTGCGCCCATTCCTGAGCTCTTTGTCTCATACGACAGCGCCCAGAAAATGAAGATGGAAGCGGCCGAACTGCCCTCCCACGATCTGACACCGCGTCAGATCTGCGATCTGGAACTGCTGATGAACGGCGGCTTTTACCCGCTGAAAGGGTTCTTGTCCGAAGCCGATTACGACGGCGTCGTTGACGACATGCGCCTGACCACGGGTGAGCTGTGGCCGATGCCAATCACCCTCGACGTGTCCGAAGCCGAGGCTGACACCATCGAAATCGGCGCCGACATCGCATTACGCGACCAAGAAGGCGTCATCTTGGCGACCATGACCGTCACCGACAAATGGACGCCAAACAAAGCAAAAGAAGCTGAAAAAGTCTTCGGCGCCGACGATCTGGCCCACCCTGCCGTAAACTACCTGCATAACCAGGCCGGCGCGGTATACCTCGGCGGTCCAATCACTGGCATCCAACAGCCCGTCCACTATGACTTCCGCGCGCGCCGCGACACACCGAATGAGCTGCGCGCCTACTTCCGCAAGATGGGCTGGCGCAAGGTCGTGGCCTTCCAGACCCGCAACCCGCTGCACCGCGCGCACCAGGAACTGACCTTCCGCGCTGCGAAAGAAGCGCAAGCCAACTTGCTCATCCACCCTGTTGTGGGCCTGACAAAGCCCGGCGACATTGACCACTTCACCCGCGTGCGCTGCTACGAGGCTGTGCTGGACCAGTATCCGGCCTCTACAACTTCCATGTCGCTGCTGAACCTCGCCATGCGTATGGCTGGGCCACGGGAAGCTGTGTGGCATGGTCTGATCCGCAAAAACCACGGCTGCACCCACTTCATCGTTGGCCGCGACCACGCGGGCCCCGGCAAGAACTCTGCCGGTGATGATTTTTACGGTCCTTACGACGCGCAAGAGCTCTTCCGGGAACACCAAGAAGAAATGGGCATCGAAATGGTCGACTTTAAGCACATGGTTTATGTGCAAGACCGCGCCCAGTATGAGCCTGCTGACGAGATCGCGGATAAAGACGACGTCACAATCCTGAATATCTCGGGGACCGAACTGCGCCGTCGTTTGGCCGAAGGCCTCGACATTCCTGAGTGGTTCTCGTTTCCGACTGTTGTCGAAGAACTGCGCAAGTCAAAGCCACCACGCGCAAACCAAGGCTTTACCGTCTTCTTCACCGGCTTCTCCGGCTCCGGCAAATCCACCATCGCCAACGCCTTGATGGTCAAGCTGATGGAAATGGGTGGTCGTCCGGTGACGCTGCTGGATGGTGACATCGTACGGAAGAACCTGTCGTCTGAGCTTGGGTTCAGCAAAGAGCACCGCGACCTGAACATCCGCCGGATCGGCTACGTCGCCTCTGAGATCACCAAGAACGGCGGCATCGCGATCTGTGCGCCTATCGCGCCATATGCGACCACCCGCCGGGCCGTGCGCGAAGACATCGAAGCCTTCGGTGCCTTCATTGAAGTGCACGTTGCCACGTCGATCGAAGAGTGCGAACGCCGCGACCGTAAGGGCCTTTATAAACTGGCCCGTGAAGGCAAGATCAAGGAATTCACCGGGATCTCAGACCCTTACGATGTGCCTGAAAACCCAGAACTGTCGATTGAGACCGAAAGCGTTGAGGTCGACAACTGCGCACATCAAGTTCTGCTGAAGCTGGAAAGCATGGGGCTGATCAAGGCGTAAGGCCACCAAATCAAGTCAGAAAGCCCGCGCCATATGGTGCGGGCTTTTTGCGTATTTTTCGGTCTGTTCAACCGGATCTCTCAGGACAAGCCTGGTCGGACCAGGTTTAGTGGACCGTCACCGGGACCATCTTGTGTTCCCGCGCCAAATGAAATGCCAGCGACCGGTTCGCGACCAGCGCCAACTGCTCCCCTTTCGCGTTGTGCACGGAAAAGACAGTTTCGAGATCACCCGCCTCTGCGCGCAACTCTTCGGACAGGCCAGCTGTCTCTACCTCTTTCACGTAAACGATGTTCCGGCCCATCTCTGCAAATGCCAGTTTGCTGTTCATCTCAACTACCCTTTCCGAATTTTGATCGTCTGGATCACGCGATCCGGTTCTGATCGGGTCAAATCCACATGCAAAAGACCGTTTTCCATCATGGCCTCACCCACATCCACGCCATCGGCAAGCACAAAGTTGCGCTGGAATTGGCGCGCAGCGATGCCCCGGTGCAGAAAAACGCGGCCGTCGGCATCATCACTTTGACGGCCACGAATGACCAAAGCGTTATCCTCAACGGTGATTGACAGATCGCCTTCGGAAAAACCCGCCACTGCGAGTGTGATCCGGTAAGAATTTTCTGATGTTTGTTCGATATTGTATGGGGGGTAGCCGTCATTTCCGCTCTTTGCGGTGCGTTCGACAAGCTGCTCAAGCTGCTCGAACCCCAAAAGAAAGGGATGGGTCCCTAACGCCAATTTTGTCATCCGACACGTCCTATTTCAAAGCGACCGTCACGCAACGCCCTGACTTCAGCAACGCCGCATTCGGAATATGGGGATTGGGGGGGCCTCTTGCAAGGGTCGCTTGTGGCAAGAAAGACTAGCCGCAGCCCGCCAAATGCCGCTATGGTGGGGCGTCAGGATCCATTAAGAAGGCCACGCATGAACACCTCTGCCAAAATGGAACAGCTTGAGGTGCTCCGGGTCAAACTCGCCGTGCTTAAACAAGAGCACCGCGATCTGGATGACGCAATCCATGCGCTGCATGAGCGGGGCGTGCCAGATATGCTCACGCTTCAGCGGCTCAAGCGCCAAAAACTTGCGTTGAAAGACGAAATTGCTGTGCTCGAAGACCGCGTGACCCCCGACATCATCGCGTAAATCCAGGCATTGCACCCCCCCCGCCCATGGCTATAGTGCCGCTTCCTTTTCGGGCATGAGACATCAGCATGAGCACACCACCCGTCGGCATCATCATGGGCAGCCAATCGGATTGGCCCACGATGAAAGCGGCCGCAGAAATCCTGGACGCTTTGGACATCCCCTATGAGGCCAAGATCGTCTCCGCCCACCGCACGCCAGACCGGCTGTGGGACTATGGGAAAACAGCCGTTGACCGTGGGTTGCAGGTGATCATCGCAGGGGCCGGCGGTGCTGCCCATTTACCTGGCATGATGGCGTCGAAAACGCGTGTACCCGTGATCGGGGTGCCCGTGCAAACGAAAGCACTATCCGGCGTGGACAGCCTCTATTCTATCCTGCAAATGCCGCGCGGCTTTCCGGTTGGTACGATGGCGATCGGGGCGGCGGGAGCAGCAAACGCAGGCCTGATGGCAGCCGGCATCCTGGCTTTGCAGGACGCGGGCGTGGCCAAGCGCCTTGATCAATGGCGCGCCGACCTCTCCGCCTCTATCCCGGACGCGCCCGTATGACCGCCCTGCCGGTTGGGGCCGCGATCGGCATTTTGGGCGGCGGTCAATTGGGCCGCATGCTCAGCGTCGCGGCATCCCGACTTGGCCTCAAGACCCACATCTTTGAGCCCGGCGCCAATCCCCCTGCGGGCGACGTCGCCAACGCGGTGACAACAGCCACCTACACCGATGAGGCCGCGTTGAAGGCCTTCGCAGGCGCGGTCGATGTCATCACCTATGAGTTTGAAAACATCCCCACCAGCGCACTCGACACGTTGGAGGCGCTCAGACCCATCCACCCGAACCGCAAGGCGCTCGCCACGAGCCAGGACCGTTTGACAGAGAAAGCGTTCCTGCACAGCCTCGGTCTGAAAACCGCGCCGTTTGCGGATATCCCCGACGCCGCCGCCCTGAACAGCGCCCTTGCCACCATCGGCGCACCAGCGATCCTCAAAACCCGCACCCTGGGCTACGATGGGAAAGGCCAAGCGCGCCTCATGTCCCCCGACGACGCGCCAAAGGCCTTCGCGGCGATGGCCGGCGCACCTGCAATCCTCGAAGGCTTCGTCAACTTCAGCCATGAGGTCTCCGTGATCGCCGCGCGCAACCCAGACGGCGCGGTTGCCTGTTATGACCCCGGCGAAAACCTGCACGCAGACGGGATCTTACGGACAACCACCGTACCGGCGCGCCTGACCGGCGGCCAACGGACCGACGCCGTGCTCCTCGCCGGCCAAATCCTGAACGCGCTCGACTATGTGGGCGTCATGGGCGTGGAGCTGTTCGTCACGCCCCAAGGCCTCATCGTCAACGAAATCGCACCCCGCGTTCACAACTCCGGTCACTGGACCCAAAATGGCTGCACGATCGACCAATTCGAACAGCACATCCGCGCCGTGGCGGGCTGGCCTTTGGGCGACGGCACGCGGCACAGCAATGTCACGATGGAAAACCTGATCGGCGGCGATATGGACAAGGTGCCCGAGGCCGCGATGACCGGGGCCGCCATCCACCTCTACGGCAAAGCAGATATCAAGCCAGGCCGCAAAATGGGCCATATCAACCGGGTCACCGGCCCCGCTTAAAGCGCGACGGGCCTCTTCTTTTGGACAAAAATATCTCGGGGGAGCCGAAGGCGGGGGCAGCGCCCCCTCCACGATGCACAAAAACCGCGGTCATCCGCGGCCGGCGCCAAAATTTTTCCCTCAAAAATTTTGACCTGCTTCAATCAGCGAGGCCGAATACCACACCACCGAGGCTCAACGCGCGATCAAACCCGCCGTCCGCCAAAAAGGCCTGCACCTGGGCCATCACCAACGGGTTGTTCATCATAAACGTATGGGTCACCGGCAAGACGATATGATCCGTCATCCCATCAAGTCGCGTCGTCTCCACAGACACCTTGCCATCATCGGCCCCGGGGATAAGCGACGAATACACGGGGTTCAGCGACCGGTCGCCTGCAATCACCCCAACCTCAAACGGGGTCATCTCAATCTGGTTTGGTACGGAGGTCGCCTCCGTCCCCAACTGCAAACCAGCCGGCCCATGGATCCACTCAAAGGGCTCCCACTCGCCAAAGATGTCCACCAATTCAGACCCTTGGTTCGGCGGCGCGAGCATCACCACGCGGCCCATGTCCGCCGGGCGGTTCTCACTCAGCCACAGCCGTGCCAAAATGCCGCCCATCGAATGGGTGACAAAATGCACACGCTGATCACCACAGGCGGCAACGTCTGATCCCACCTGCCCCGCGACCAAGTCTTCAATCGCCTGCTCCGTCGATGGATATCCGGTGTTCACCACCTCATATCCGGCCGCCGCCAACACGGCTTCCATCGGGGCTAAGGACATCTCAGAGCGGGCCAAGCCGTGAAGCAGCACCACGCATTCCCCACGCTCCGGCGTCTTTTCATAGACCAGCTCCTGCGCCACGGGGGCACAGCCAACAAGGGTCAGAAAAAAGCAAAGCTTGGCGTAGGTCATGCGGACGCCATACCACCACAACGGGCCGTCATGAATCCCTCTTGCACAAAACCTTGCGTCACACCCACGCGATTGTCATCAAGGCAACATGTCAAAAACACCCCGCCTCGCGGTCCGAGCCATTTTGTTGCACGAAAATCGTCTGCTTCTCGTGAACGCTTGGCGGGACAAGGCGCATCTTTGGTGCGCGCCGGGGGGCGGCGCAGACAAGCACAGCAGTCTCCCGGATAATCTGAAACGGGAAATGCATGAGGAAACGGGGTTGACCGTTGATGTTGGCGACGTCTGTTTGGTCAACGAATTCAACGATCTGCGGGGCGACTTTCACCAAGTTGACATTTACTTCCGCTGTACACTCACCGCCGGCTCCCTAAGCGACGATTGGCAGGATCCTGAAGGCGTCGTGTCTCACCGCCGCTGGGTGACGCGCGCCGAGATGGCGGCGTTGCAAGTCAAACCCGATAGCCTCGCACATGTCGCCTGGGATGCACCGGTTGGAACTTTTTACGACCTGCTCGAACCTATCGTCCGTTAGCGGGCTTCAACGACAGGCCGATCCCACCCAAAACCAGAACACCCGCGATCAAAAGCCGCCAGGTCAACGGCTCAGCCAACAAGACAACGCCCATCGCCACCGCAATCACGGGCGCAGACAGCTGCGCAACCGAAGCGGTGACCGTCGCCAGTTGCGGCAAGCACCGGTACCACAGCGCATAACCCAACCCAGAGGTCACGGTCCCAGCCAGCACAGCAACACCCACCCCCGGCACCGTCGCTGTGCCCAGATCAGCTTGCCACAGCAAGACGGCAACCAACGGAAAACATAAAACAAAGTTGCCCGCTGTTGCGGCCAAGGCATCGGGCGCCCCCCGCCCCAACAGCGTGTAGACGGCCCAGGCGATCCCCGCGATGAGCATTGCCAAGCTGCCCACCACTGGCGGCGCGGCGACCCCAGAGGGCCACAAAAGCACGACAAGGCCAACCATCGCGATCGCGCCGCCGACCCATTTCAACGGCGGGATCACCTGCCCTTCCACGACGGCCCAGCCAAACATGACGATTTGCAGCACACCAAACAGGATCAAGGCACCTAACCCTGCATCCAAAGTAAGATACGACCACGAAAATCCGATCATATAAACGGCCAGAGCCACAGCGCTCGCCATAGTCATCCGGCCAAAGCGCCACCCGCCTTGCCCGCGCAGCATGACGAGAATCGCCAACATCAGCGCCCCGGCTCCCGTGCGGATCACAGCAAAGGCTAGCGGGTCCATCCCAAGCCCGGCCACGCCGACTTTGTTGAGGATAGAATTGGCGGCAAAGGCCACCATCGTGGCGGCGACAAGCAAAAACAAAGACATATGCCGTCCTGTCCCAGGTCCCCGGGATAAACAAGCCGTGAGCGCACTTTTTCCCGACAAATTTGTGCTACCTGCGCGTTAGACATGTGTGAACAACCACAACCAGGGGAGACCACCAATGAACCGCATGACCGCACAAGACTTCGACCAGGAGCTGCTAGACCTTTATGACTTCTACGCGCACGGGAAGATCACCAAGCGTGAATTCCTTGATAAAGCGGGAAAATTCGCCGTTGGCGGCATGACCGCCGCCGCATTACTCAGCATGCTGAGCCCTAACTATGCGCTTGCCGAACAGGTGTCTTTCAACGACCCAGACATTCACGCTGACTACATCATGTACCCGTCACCGAACGGAACCGGCGATGTACGTGGCTATTTGGTACGTCCTGCTGACGTCGAGGGTCCTCTACCTGCAGTTCTTGTCATTCACGAAAACCGTGGTCTGAACCCCTACATCGAAGATGTGGCGCGTCGCCTTGCCAAAGCGGGCTTTATGGCGCTTGCGCCAGATGGGCTGACGTCCGTTGGCGGCTATCCCGGGAACGATGCCGACGGACGCGAGCTGCAGCGCACCGTCGATGGCACACAGCTGATGAACGACTTCTTCGCGGGCTTTGAACATCTCTTGGGCCGTGACGATAGTACCGGCAAGGTCGGCGCTGTCGGGTTTTGTTATGGCGGTGGGGTCGTGGGTGCGATCTCTGTTGCCTACCCGGAACTGGCCGCGGGCGTCCCCTTCTACGGTCGCCAACCAGCTGTGGACGATGTTTCAAAGATCGAAGCACCTCTCATGGTTCAGATGGGAGAGTTGGATGAGCGCATCAACGCAGGCTGGCCAGACTTTGAAGCGGCCCTGCAGGCGAATGGTAAGGTATACGAAGCCTATATCTACGAAGGGGCGAACCACGGTTTCCACAACGATAGCACCCCACGCTATGATGAGGCGATGGCCGAACTTGCCTGGGATCGGACAGTGGGCTGGTTCAGCCAATATCTGACCTAAACATAAAAAGGGCGCCCGGCTGTCGGGCGCCCTTCCAAATTATGCGTCGGCAATGCCGGCGTGATTACATCATGCCGCCCATGCCGCCCATGTCGGGCATGCCGCCGCCAGCTGCGCCAGCGCCTTCTTTTGCAGGCTTGTCAGCAACCATGGCTTCGGTTGTGATCAAAAGACCCGCAACAGAGGCTGCGTCCTGCAGGGCCGTCCGAACAACCTTTGCAGGGTCAATGACGCCGAACTTGAACATGTCGCCATACTCTTCGGTCTGCGCGTTGAAGCCGAAAGATGCGTCAGAAGACTCGCGGATTTTGCCAGCAACGACAGAACCGTCGACGCCGGAGTTTTCAGCGATCTGACGCAGTGGTGCTTCCAGTGCCTTGCGGATGATCGAAACACCAACGCTTTGGTCCGCGTTTGCGCCTTCCAACCCGTCCAGCGCTTTTGCGCCCTGAACCAGAGCAACACCACCGCCAACAACGATGCCTTCTTGAACAGCAGCGCGGGTCGCGTTCAGTGCGTCATCAACGCGGTCTTTGCGCTCTTTGACTTCCACTTCGGACATGCCGCCGACGCGGATCACAGCAACACCGCCTGCCAGTTTGGCAACACGCTCTTGCAGCTTTTCGCGGTCGTAGTCAGAGGATGTTTCTTCAATCTGGCCACGGATCTGGGAGACACGGGCCTGGATCTCAGATTTCTCACCAGCACCGTCGACGATAGTTGTCTCGTCTTTCGTGATGTTGATTTTCTTGGCAGAGCCAAGCATGTCCATGGTGACGCTCTCAAGCTTCATACCCAGGTCTTCAGAGATCACCTGACCACCTGTCAGGATCGCAATGTCCTGCAGCATGGCTTTACGGCGGTCACCGAAGCCAGGGGCTTTCACTGCAGCCACTTTCAGACCACCACGCAGACGGTTCACAACGAGTGTTGCAAGCGCCTCGCCTTCAACGTCCTCAGCGACGATCACCAGTGGCTTCTGAGACTGGATCACAGACTCAAGCAGCGGAACCATTGGCTGCAAAGAAGACAGCTTCTTCTCGTGTAGCAGGATGACAGCGTCTTCGAGCTCGACAGTCATCTTCTCTTGGTTTGTGGTAAAGTATGGGGACAGATAGCCGCGGTCGAACTGCATGCCTTCGACGACGTCTGTTTCTGTTTCCAGACCTTTGTTTTCTTCGACGGTGATCACGCCTTCGTTGCCAACTTTTTGCATCGCGTCTGCGATCTGGCTGCCGATATCGGCTTCGCCATTTGCAGAGATGGTGCCAACCTGTGCAACCTCGTCGGAGTCTTTGACTTCGCGAGATGCAGACTTGATCGCCTCAACAACGGCGGTTGTTGCCATGTCGATGCCGCGCTTCAGGTCCATTGGGTTCATGCCTGCAGCGACAGACTTCAAGCCTTCTTTGACGATGGCTTGGGCCAAAACTGTTGCAGTTGTTGTGCCGTCACCGGCTTCGTCATTGGTGCGGGACGCAACTTCTTTCACCATCTGAGCGCCCATGTTTTCGAACTTATCTTCCAGTTCGATCTCTTTGGCGACAGAGACACCGTCTTTGGTGATGCGTGGTGCGCCGAAGGACTTGTCCAGCACAACGTTACGGCCTTTTGGACCAAGGGTCACTTTGACAGCATTGGCCAGTGTGTTCACACCAGTCATCATGCGGTTGCGGGCGTCGGTATCAAATTTGACGTCTTTTGCAGACATTTTGATAGCTCCTTAGAATTTCGATTAGTTACAAAGCGGTCGCGGGCAAAACCCGCGGGTCTTAGGCGATCACGCCCAGGATGTCGCTTTCTTTCATGATCAGCAGCTCTTCACCGTCGATCTTCACCTCGGTGCCGGACCACTTGCCAAACAGGATCTTATCGCCTGCTTTGACGTCCATTGGGATCAGTTCGCCGCTGTCTTTGCGCGCGCCAGCGCCGCAAGAAACAACTTCGCCTTCAGCTGGTTTTTCTTTCGCGCTGTCTGGGATGATCAGCCCGCCAGCTGTTTTCTCGTCGCTTTCGACACGACGAACCAACACACGGTCATGCAGTGGTGTAAATGCCATCTCCGAACTCTCCTTGTTCGCAATTTTGGGTTCATTATCACTCACGCAAGGTGAGTGCTAACGCGGAGGAGATATGCAAGTCTGAAAGGCGAGTCAACGGGTTGTGCAAGCAAAAACACATCGTTTCCGTGGCAGGCTATTTCAGACAAGTAAAATGGGGGCAAGGCGTCTTTGGCTATGCCCCACGTGACTGCAGTCAATTTTCTAGGCTGCGTGCCCGATGGATGACCCACGAGAGTCGATTCTGAAGTCCCGGATCAGGGCTGCCAGCTGTTTGGACCGGCCCGCGATATCCGACGACGAATTTTGCGTCTCATCCGCCATTTGCGTGTTCTTACTGGCGAGGTCATTGATCACATTCATTGCGGACGCGAGCTCTTTGAGCTCATTCACCTGCGCCGTCGACCCATTGGAAACCCGCACCAAGACATCATCGACCTTCGCGATTTGACCCGAAATCTCATCCAACGACGCGCCGGTCTTGTCCACAAGTTCAACACCTTGCAGCACGTGCTTACCGCTTTCCTCCACTAACGCCTTGATATCCAGTGTCGCCTGACTGGCGCGCTGCGCCAAATTTCCGACCTCAGACGCGACAACAGCAAACCCGCGTCCAGCCGGCCCAGCGCGGGCAGCCTCGACCCCCGCGTTCAGTGCCAAGAGATTTGTTTGAAAGGCGATGTCATCGATCATCGAAATGATCTTGCCGATCTCTTCAGACGAATTCCGTATACGCCCCATCGCCTCAACGGCCTGTCCCATGAGATCCGCCGAATGGGTCGCTGTTTCGCGCGCATTGGCCGCCAGGCTCGCAGCGGAAGACACGTCCGTCCCAAATTCTTCCACGTCGGCCGACAGATCCCCAACTTGCTTTGTTGTTGTCCGGATCGTCTCGACTTGCTCTGTTGTCCGGGATGCAAGATCTAAAGCGGAGGCATTCATCGTACCAGATGATTGGTCGAGCCCATGAACGGTCTCAATGATCATGCTCAAGACGTCACTCAATCGTTGGGTCGCGGCGTTAAAATCTTGGCGGATCGCATCATACTCGCCGTCGAGCTGCTCTTGAAAGCGCACCGTTAGATCCGCTTTTGCGAGGGCAGCAAGGCCTTTGGTCACCAACTCAACAACGCGCCCATGCTTTGCATTCAAATTGGCCTCTTCCGCTTTCTTCACCTCTTCGGCCTCACGGCGTAAAGCCAAAGTTTCCTGCTTAAAATGATAGATGGCCCGCGCCATGCTGCTGATCTCATCCTTGCGGGTAATGCCCGGCACCCAACGATCAAAGTCACCCTTGGCGAAACCATCGACAACATCGGTCAATCTCTTAATGCGCGAAATCATCAGCTCAAAACTAGCAATTGAAATGACCCCACAAACCAAAACGGAAATCGCCCCAATCAATACGGCCCAAAATAGCTCGGCTTCCGCTTCCGCTTCGAGCGCGAGCGCGACACCTTCAATATCAGCCGATTTGTTCATTTCGATCGTGCGGAGCAACTCAATCCAAGCCGTAGAAACTTGGAACCACTGTGGCGCAGTCAGTCCTTGAAAGTCACCTGTTTCGATTCCGACGGCGACTTTTGCGCGCGCGTCGCTAAGAGCCTGAAATTCTTCAGACGCATAAATCTCATCTTCCCACGCCAAATCGTTCAAACGTTTGGCCGACTCGTGTAGCAAAGCTTGTTGCGCCCCGCGCAACCGCAAGAAGTTGGCCAAAATGGGAGGCGTAAAGCCGCCGCCGAGCCCCGTCGCCCCCATCGCCCGTTCCAGCCCAGCGCTTTCTTTCGCGGATGCAAGCAGGGCGCGCGTCACCTGCAGGCTTTCCATATCAGTTTCGGTCTCGCGCGTGTGGCTCGGGTAGGCCACGAGGATCAGATCGTTGATAAGGCCTGTATAAAACCGCGCCATCTCCGGCACGGTCAGCCCAAGACCATCCACGCTGCGACGCATCTCTTCAAGCTGCAAAAGCTTCGTGCGCGCACTGACCAAAGCGTCAGGATGGGTCGTCAACGTCTCCGATGTTTTTTCAAGGGCGGCATCAACCACCGCATTGGTGCTCTGACGCTGTTCCACAACTTCACCAATGAAATTGGCACCCGACGAACCAAGGAACCCAGCCGAATAGCCTCGTTCTTTTTGAAGCTCATCGATCAGGTCGTTTACAAGACCTTGCTTCTCGGCGCGCACAAGCTCTTGTGCAGCATCGTTCGCAAGCTTCCGATCGAAATCGATAATCACTTTCGCGTAGTAGCCCGATAGGGCGAGCAACGGCAGAATAATGACGACCATAATCAAACGTAGTTTCATGAATTCCTCGTCGCGATAGCCCGGCGCCGTCAGTATTGCCGCGAGACATTAAGGTCAGCTGAATCTGCCTCAGTCTTTGCGTGATCGGTGCGCAAACCGCGGCGGACGTCGCACAAAAGTAAGAGATACACGCAAGGATTGAAACGCCCATTGGCGAACGCAGCGTCAGGTGCTAAAACCCATGCACCAACGACGAATCGAGGAGCGCATCATGATGATAGGAGTTCGACTTTACACCGACTGGTGATCGCGCCTGCGCACCGGACACGGTGCCGCCACTTCCTCGCCCATTGAAATTCGTTGTTTGGAAATCAGTCCCATGCATCCCCCGTTTTTTACGCCCGACACTTTTGTGTCGTCCGACCTTGTCTCTGATCGCCATAATGTGGTGACGCCAAAGCGCAGATCCGCGCCACAGCGGCTGCGCATCTTGCCGGTCCCAGGCTGGCCACCCCTCCCTATAGTGGCGCCGCAAGACCTGCATCAAGGGGTCCCGACGCCCCCAAGTGGCCAACCAGCGCAGGCTTTGCCGCAGTTGCATGTGGTGCCCGCACCACGCAACTCGCTGCGCGACGCTTTCGGGCGTTTCCTGATCCGCACCGGTCAGCGTATGATCTTGCAAAACTAGCCGGGCCATTTTGGCCCGGCACCGCTTTGAAAGGATTGCACATGCTGCGAACCGCCTTTTTTGCTTTGGCAACGCTCTGGTCGACCGCCGTCTCTGCGTCTTGCGGCGGGGAAAGTTATCTTGATCAGCTCCCACAAGCCCAGCAAGACGAAATCGCAGCCGCCGTTGCCGCAACACCCTTCGCAGACGGGCTGGTCTGGGATCTCACGCGCGGCGACGATACGATAACGCTCGTCGGGACGATGCACATCTTCGACCCGCGCCTGGCACGCTTGTTTGACCAAGTCCTGCCAACCCTACAATCCGCCGATCTTTTGCTGGTAGAGGCGACAGACGCGGAAATGACGGCCATGCAAGAAGCATTCGCCGCTGATCCATCGCTTTACCTCATCACGGACGGGCCGACGCTGCCAGACCTCTTGCCGCCAGACGTCTGGGCCGAGGTGCAAAAGGCCGCCAACGCACGCGGTCTGCCTGGCTTCATCGTCGCACAAATGCAGCCCTGGTATTTGGCACTGACCCTCGGCATTCCGGCTTGCGCGATGGCTGACGTGGCCGCAGGCAAACAAGGTCTCGATCACATGCTCAGCACAGCGGCGGCCGACGCAGGTGTGCCCTCTGCCCCGCTCGAAAGCTGGGATACGCTGATCGCGATCCTCACGGACGGAACCCAAGAAGAGCAGATCGATATGATGAAGTTGGGCTTGATCCCCGCGGCGGACCAACAGGCGCTTTTTGTCTCGATGCTCGACGCATACTTCAGCGAGCAGATCGCGGCAGTTTGGGAGTTGAGCACCATTGCGGCGCGGGAGTTGTCGAACCTGAGCCAAGACGATGCCGCTGCGCAGATGCTCGCTGCGCAAGAAGCCCTCTTGAACACACGCAACCGCAATTGGATGCCCGTCATTGCTGAGGCAATTGACGCCCACGACAACATCGTTGTGGCGGTGGGGGCCGCACATTTGCCCGGTGATGTCGGCTTGTTATCCCTGCTCACTGCAGAGGGTTGGACGGCGACACGTCTTCAATAAGATCGTCAGCGACGTCGCCATAATCAGCTAATCCTCTGCGGCCAGCAGCGCTCAGGGCATAGACGCCCCGGCTCACCTTCTCGAACCACCCATAGTGGTCATCGCGCATAATCCTTGTCGCATCAGGCACTTCTGCCCACTCTTTGACTTTCCGACCGGGGGAAGGACCATGCACGGCCAAAAACCGTGCACAGCGCACGGCATCTTGGCGATAGCCCGTAACGATCCCATGCCGTGTGGCCCCACCAGAATTAGGATCCCCCTGCAATCGATCAAACGCGCGCAACAACCGTGCCCGTTTCGCCTTTGATTTGCGCGGGCGATAAGGTTCCGGGTCGGCGTGCACCACAACATGCCCATCCCGCAACCGCACCGTAATGACGCCCAGGCCAACACGGCGGGCCAAGGTGACATTGTCTTTCAGTGCGCGCGCAAACGGCTTTCCGGACTTCCAGGGAACCGCAACATAAACGAGATCTGTCACGGCCAATCGGGCAAGTCCCTGATGAAACAGGGTCAGCGAAAAGCCAAGCTTCAGCTCAACAATCACGGGGGGCTCTTGACCGCGGCGGGCGACGATATCGGCTGACCCAACCTCACCCTTCACGTCATACCCCTGCGCAACCAAATGCGCCTTGAGGGGCGGATAAAGATCCGCCTCACGGGGGGACGTCTGCTGACGTGACGATGATTTTGACATGCGCGGCCTGTAGTGATTGGACAGATTAGACCACAGCACCGCGCGATCATTCAATCATGCAGTTTTTCGGTTGATTTCCCGGCCCAAGTATTGGTGGCGCGTCGCCCCCACTTGACCCCGTGACTCCCCCTCTTGGCCTGCTATAAGGCCGCCAAATCACTACCCCTGTTGATAGGTATCTCCCATGACCACGCTGATCTTCGGCCACAAATCCCCCGACACTGATTCCACCGGCTCCCCCCTGATTTGGGAGTGGTTCATGAACCACACCGGCGGCGATGCCAAAGCCGTCCTGCTGGGCGCACCAAACACCGAAGCGGCCTTTGTGGCGGAGCGTTGGGGCTTTGATCAACCGGCGATCATCGACAGCTTGGACAACGGCCAGGACTGCGTGATCGTTGATACCAACAACCCAGCCGAGCTGCCGGACAACATCAATGCGGCCAACGTCACCGCCATCATTGACCACCACAAACTGGTCGGTGGCCTCGAAACGGCGGGACCCATCGACATTACGATCCGCCCTCTCGCTTGCACGGCCACCATCATGCATGACCTGATGGGCCCGCATGCGGCCCATATGCCAGAAGGCGTCAAAGGCCTGATGCTGTCATGCATCCTTTCAGACACCTTGGAGTTCCGTTCACCGACAACAACCGAAACGGACAAAGACCTGGCAGAGACCCTCGCCGCTGACCTTGGCATCGACATCCCGATGTATGCGTCCGAAATGTTTGCGGCGAAGTCCGATGTTTCTGCCTTCTCCGACGCCGAACTTCTGCGCATGGACAGCAAAGAATACGCGGTAGGTGACACCAAGTTCCGCGTCTCTGTCCTTGAAACCACCGCCCCGCAGATGGTGATTGACCGTAAAGACAGCATCATGGCAGCGATGGGCGATGTCGCCAGCGAAGACGGCGTTGATCAGGTCCTTCTTTTTGTCGTGGATATCCTAAACGAAGAAGCCACAATGCTGATCCCGAACGACCTCACCAAAGGTGTGGCCGAAGCCTCCTTTGACGCAGCGGTCAACGGTGACACAGTGGTTCTGCCCGGTGTCATGAGCCGCAAGAAGCAGATCATTCCAAACCTGAAAACGGCCTAATCCGCTCAAAGCGCGGCGTGATACACTTGCTGCGCTTTGATTGCGTCCCAATCCCAGGCGATCCCCAAACCGGGGTCGCCCGACGGGATCGCCATCCCGTCTTCAATCCGCATCCGCGCTATCGTCACGGTATCAAGCTGCGGAATGTACTCCAGCCACTTCGCATTCGGAATCGCGCAGACAAGCGGCAAGTGAAGCTCCATCAAGAAGTGCGGGCAGACCAACACGTTATAGGCCTCCGCCAAATGGGCCACCTTCAGCCAGGGCGTAATCCCCCCAATCCGCGCCACGTCCACCTGCACGATACTCGCGGCACCCGCCTGCAGATAATCCTTGAACTGGCTGAGCGAATACAGGCTCTCGCCTACCGCAATCGGGACAGCGCTGCGCTGCGCCAAAGCAGCATGGCCCGCCACATCGTCCGCCGGTAGCGGCTCCTCGAACCATCCAATGCCATGATCTGCCAGCATCGCTGCTCGCCTGATCGCCTCGGAAAGCGCAAAGCCCTGATTGGCGTCCGTGAAGATCTCATAGCTGGCTCCAGTCGCGGCGCGAACGGCGGCCAACCTTGCCGCATCCTCGCTGATATGGTCGCGCCCGATCTTGACCTTCGATCCCCGGAACCCGCGCGCCTGCATCGCCAAAGCATCCTCGACCAAAGCCGCCGTTTCCAGATGCAACCACCCGCCTTCGGTCGAATAGAGCGGGATGCGGTCGCGCGTGCCCCCAGCCGCTTTCCAAAGCGGAAGGCCCTGCTTGCGACACCGCAGATCCCACAGCGCCGTGTCAATTGCGGCCAACGCCAACGACGTAATCGCCCCCACCGCCGTCGCATGGGTCAAAAACAGCAGATCGCGCCAAATCCCGTCAATTCGATCCGGATCTTTGCCGATCAAAGCTGGCGCCAACGTCATTTCCAACAGCGCCATGATCGCGGGCCCACCGGTCCCAATGGTGTAGCTATATCCGGTGCCCTGCGCCCCATCGCTGTCCGTGATGGTGACCATTGGGGTTTCTTGGCTCACGAATGACTGGATCGCATCCGTGCGCATGACCTGCGGCACGAGATCAATCATGCGCAACTCCACATGAGTGATCGTTGCCATCGAAGGTCTCCCCCAGAATGTCATGTGAGGTCGCGATTTGCACTGCCGCACGGCATTGCGTTACAGGCGAAATCCTCCCCAGACAGTCACATATCAATCATTTCTGCAACTTCGACGGATCCGGAACCGTCGACCACCATTGGGTTTTTTGCGGCAAAGCCACAGGCCTGTTCGTACGATTCCGCCGTGACGATTGTATAGCCGGAGACGGGGTTTGCACCGCCATTGTCAGCGTGGCCGCCAGCAGACACGGTATGCGATTGACCGACGGGCGCGCCCGGATCAACCGTTGCCGCGCCCAGTTCTTCGTACCACGCCCCCCAAGCAGCCATGGCCTTCTCGCCCTCTTCCGGTGTCTCTGGAACACCACCACCGTGATAGACAAACAAATACTTCGGCATTGGACCCTCCCTAATCTAATAGGATCAGTTTGGACGGCGCAATCGAGTCTGGCAAGCCGATGTGGCCCAGACGAAGGGACACGCGTTAGGCTGCGACCCGAGGCAACCCGGACTCCTCAATCACAAAACGATCGACCACGGCCCGCAGTGTTTTTGCCTGCTCGAGCAAGGTCGCGCTGGTTTCCGTCGTCAGATCCGCCATCTGGGCGTTTTGCTTGGTCATTTGGTCGATCTGCTCCATGGTGTGACCAATCTCTGCCACCCCACTGGTTTGAACTTGCGAGGCAGAGTCGATCTCCTCGAACCCTGATTTGATTTGCATCACCATGTCGGAGATCCCGCGCAAAGAGTCACCAGTTTGCAGGACCTGCCGCTCGCCGGTTTCAACCTCACGCACGCTCTGATCCACGGTGGTGCTGATGTCCTTCGCGGATTCCTCGGCACGTTGCGCCAAACCGCGAATTTCATTAGCAACGACAGCAAACCCCTTCCCAGCATCACCAGCCCGCGACGCTTCCACGCTTGCGTTCAAAGCCAACAGATTGGTTTGGAACACAATTTCATTGATCACATCCGTAAAACCGTTGATCTCCCGGGACGAGGTTTTGATCCGCTCCATCGCCGTGGCTGCCCCTTCTACAACCTCCGCGCTATCTGAGGCCGCTTGGGAGGCTTGCCCGACTAGCGCGCCCGATTCCTGTGCACGGTCCGCCGTGCGCTGGATCACCTCCGAAAATTGGCCGAGCTGTTGCACCGTTTGCGCGACGGATTGGGATTGGCTTTCGGTTCGCGATGATAAGTCTTGGATCGCGGCGCGCATTTCCGCCGATTGCGCTTCGATATCCGCCGCGTTCTGTTTCACCTCAGCCACCAGCTGGCGCAGGCTGCCGCTGGTGCGGTTATAGTTCGTGACAAGTCCCTCATACGCCGGGCCAAAATCGTTCTGGATGGCGTAAGTGAAGTCACCGTCGGCCATCTTCTCAAGCCCTTTATTCAGGGACCCTGCAATCCCCTCCTTTGCCCGCTCCTCAGCGGCTTTTTCCGCCTCTGCCTGATCGCGCGCAGCGCGGAGCGTATTGCTTAACTTCTCCATCGCCTGCCAGATCACCCAGATTTCGTCCAATCCGCGTTTGGCCTTGCGGAATTTGCGATCAAGATTGCCGTCCGCCATCTGTTGAATGACCAGTGTTGCGGCCGTCAAAGGGCTCACCAATTTCTTATAAAGCCCGTAAAGCGAAGCAAACATCAGCAAGAGGATCATCAACGTGGCCCCACCGCTCATTAGTCGCGCATTGCGCGATACCCGGAGTTCGCGGGCCCAATATTGCTGAATGTAAAAACCCGCACGCGGCGCCAATTGCGCCACCGCATCCAGCCCTTCGTTCGACAGTCCAAAGAACGCCTCAAAGCTGAAGGGAAGGTCAACAGACGTCCCGTCTTCAATGCCAACCATGGCCGCATCAAGCTGCTCAAGCGCACCCATGTACTCTTCGATAAACGGTGCTTCGACGGCAGCGACGTCCTCAATGAAAGCTTGCGGTAAATCCACGGATTGCAGTGTTATCTGCAATTGCTGCCACCCAGCAAGGCCGCGCGCGGTATCAATCCGCGCTTCCCCCCGCAAATCGCGAGGGATCGGCTCGCCTCGCAAGGTCGCGACAGCGTAGAAGGTCCGCGCCCGCCCGCTGTACTCGCGGATTTCCCAGGCAAGTGTTTGAATGCGGCTGAGCATGAGTTCCTCGGCCGACTTCTCGCCAATCGGAAGATTCAGCAGCGTCGCTGCGCTAAAAAGCTTCTCAATCTCAGCTTTCATCTCATAGGGTAAACGCTTTGCCCGCGACGGGTTACGGTTCGCAGCGGGTTGCGAAAGCAACTGGTCCGCTTCATCGCGCAAGCTGCTGATCCGGTCTCGCGCCCCTGCGACCGTTGTTTCAAACACCTCTAAGTTCTCGAACGCGGCCATATCCGCCAAGTCTTCTAGGGCCAAGGTCAAGCCTGCGTCAGAGTCGGCGCGTTGCTGGTCAATCACTTCGCGAAAGGCGGGTGGAATCGGCTCATCCAACGCAAGCGCGACCTGTGTCACACTGCGTTCAAATGAAAGGGACACTGTGCCTTGCAGCCATTCAGATTTCGCCTGTGCCAACCCGGCCAGCTGCTCATCCACAGTCACTTTGACATGGGCCACCCACAGCCCGCGCGCGGCATAAAACACTGAAACTGACCCCAGCATGAGCAAAACGACAAATACAAACCGCGCGATCCGCATAGACGACCCAACCAAATAAGAGTGAAGCTGACGCGGACTTTAGTGGTATTGTGTTAAATTCCTCTAAGCGTTGCCCGCTACAGTCATACCCGCCCGGATCCTCCCCTTTCCAATTGTCACAAAAGCGGTGTACGCCCTGTGCACGCGCGGTGCACATCGTGTGCACATCACTATGGATGCCCTCATGAGCCAAATTATCTCTTCATTTTCCGAGATTTCCGCCCGCTATGACGCGGCCTTCGTGGACCTTTGGGGATGCATGCACAACGGCATTTCAGCCCACGCCGAAGCCGTAAAAGCCATGCAAGATTTCCGGTCGCAGGGCGGCACCGTCGTGCTCGTCACAAACTCTCCCCGCCCGTGGGACAGCGTGGCGCGGCAAATCAGCGACATGGGTGTGCCCGAAGATGCATGGGACGCGATTGCCACTTCTGGCGACAGTGCGCGCGCGGCGATGTATCGCGGGATCGTCGGGCAGAAAGTCTATTTCATGGGAGAACCCGAACGCGACGCGGATTTCTTCAAGCCATTGAAAATCATTGATGATCCCGTAGACATTCAGCGCGTGCCTTTGGATCAAGCGGACGGTATTGTCTGCTGTGGCCCGTTTGACCCGCTGGCAGAGGTCGACGTGAACCGCCCCGATTTCCTTTATGCGAAAGAGAAAGATTTGAAGCTCCTCTGCGCAAACCCCGACATCGTCGTGGACCGCGGTGAGGTGCGTGAGTGGTGCGCCGGCGCGCTTGCAGCACTTTACACGGAAATGGGCGGCGAAAGCCTCTACTTCGGCAAACCGCACCCACCGATCTATGACCTCGCCCGGCGCCGGATCGCTGCGTTAGGGAAATCGATATCTGACAGCGCCATCATCGCGATCGGTGATGGGATTCGCACCGACATCCTCGGTGGTTTGCAAGAGGACATCGATACGCTCTTTATCTCCGGTGGACTGGCGGCGGCTGAGACAAAGACGAATCTTGACCCAGACCCAGAGGCGCTAAGCACTTACCTTCAAACAGAAAGTATGTCGGCCACCTTTAGCATTGGTCAGCTGAGATAATCACATCAGGGGTTGATTTTTCTGCGTTCGCAAAGTAATAAAATTTCAAACTGACGCATCTAGTCAGTATTTTGTTACCAGAAGGACGCGTCATGTTGGACAACGCACCCCGCGGCACGATCTGTATCGAAGACATCGAAATCGGCATGACCCGATCTATCCGAAAGGTCGTGACGGACCGGGACATTGAGATGTTCGCTGAGGTCTCAACCGACAGGAACCCGGTACATCTGGATGACGACTACGCTCATGATACGATCTTCGGCGGCCGCATTGCACACGGAATGCTGACCGCTGGTTTGATCTCCGCAGTGATTGGGGAGCAGCTGCCAGGCCACGGTACAGTCTACCTCGGCCAGTCCCTCAAATTCCTCGCGCCAGTCCGCCCTGACGATATGGTGCTGGCAGAGGTTGAGGTAAAGGAGATCGACCACTCCAAGCGGCGCGTGAAGATGGAAACCCGGTGCCTGGTCGATGGAAAGAAGGTCCTGGTTGGGGAGGCGACAGTCCTCGCCCCGTCCCGCAAGTTCGACTGATCTTGCACGGCCCCGCGCTGCAGGTTACGCAGCCTCATGCGCATCATCCGAGACACGCTTTATATTGATCCCTCCGATCGGGGCGCCGCTGCGGCGATCGGGAATTTCGATGGCGTGCATCTGGGCCATCAAGCGGTGATAGACCTCGCGTGCGCAGCTGCACAAGCAGCCCGCGTGCCGCTTGGTATCATGACGTTCGAACCACACCCTCGCAGCTATTTTGGCCGCGATCCCAAACCCTTCCGCTTGATGAGCGCTGACGCCAAAGCGCATCGTTTGGCCCGTTTGGGGGTTGAGAAACTCTATGAAGTGCCCTTCAATCAGGCGCTTGCCGATCTCTCTGCAGAAGCATTTGCGCGCGAAATCATCGTGGACAAACTCGGCCTCACACATGTCATTGTGGGGGCTGACTTTTGCTTCGGCAAAGGGCGCACGGGTACGACGACACATCTTGAGGCTTTTGGCGCGGACATGGGGTTTGGCGTCACCACTGCGCCGATGAAGACGCTGCCAACCGGAGAGGTTTCCTCGACAGCGATCCGCGGCGCGCTGACCGATGGACGCCCGCGTGACGCGGCTGAAATGCTCGGCCATTGGCATCGCCTCGAAGGTGAGGTCATCCGCGGCCACCAACGCGGCCGCGAGATGGGGTATCCAACGGCCAATATCAACATCGACGGTCTGCACATGCCGAAGTTCGGCGTCTACGCGGTGAAGATCGATGTGCTGGATGGCGCGCATGAGGGGAGATATTTCGGCGCAGCGTCCATCGGTGTGCGCCCAATGTTCGATGGCTATCACCCGAATTGCGAGACATTCATCTTCGACTTCAAAGGCGATCTCTACGGTTCGACCGTCTCCGTTGCCTTGGTCGATTACCTCCGACCGGAATTGAAATTTGACGGCATCGACGCCTTGATCGCCCAAATGGATGCAGACTGTGCGCAAGCCCGAAAGATCTTGGCAGATGCCTGAGATTCCACGCGACAATGTGCGGCACCGATTTTGGGAAACGCAGTCGCTCGAAAAAATGACGAAAGCGGAATGGGAAGCGCTTTGCGATGGCTGTGGTAAATGCTGCCTGAACAAGCTTGAGGATGAAGACGGCACTGTCGCCCTCACCCGCCTGTCCTGCCGTTTGCTCGATGGGGAGACCTGCACCTGCACCCAATACCCGATCCGGCATCAATTCGTGCCGGAATGCATCGTGATGACACACAAGACCTTGGAAGACAACATGTATTGGCTTCCGCAAACCTGTGCCTATCGGCTGCTCTACGAAGAGCGGCCGCTTTATGACTGGCACCCACTGATCGCCGGGGATAGCGCCAAAATGCATGCAGAGGGGATCAGCGTGAAGGGTATCACGATCCCAGAATTCGAAGTCGATGAAGACGATTGGGAAGATCATATCATTGAGGAGCCAGGCTGATGTTTTTCGCCTCAGACAACGCCGGTCCGGCCCATCCGAAGGTAATGGACGCGCTGATGCGCGCCAATGAAGGTTACCGGAACGGATACGGCGCAGACGCCGAAATGGCCGAGGTCACACGTCTGGTGCGCGAGATCTTTGAGGCGCCGGACGCGGCTGTTTACCTGGTCGCGACGGGCACCGCGGCGAATGTGATCTTGCTCGCAACGCTGGCGAACCCATGGGACACAATCTTTTGCACGCCGATGTCCCATATCCACGAAGACGAATGCAACGCGCCGGAGTTTTACAGTGGTGCCAAGCTCACCTTGGTCCCAACAGAAGGCGCCAAGATGACACCCGACGCTTTGCGTGCCGCAATGGCCGCAGAGGGCGCGCGCGACGTGCACGGGCCGCAGTGTGGCCCGGTATCGCTCACGCAGGCCACGGAAAAAGGGACGGTCTACGGTCTGGCCGAATTGGCGGCGCTCACCGGTGTTGCCCGCGCGTTCGGCTGCAAGACCCATATGGACGGGGCGCGCTTTGCCAACGCGCTCGTGTCATTGGGCTGCACCCCGGCTGAGATGACATGGAAAGCAGGCATCGATGCGGTTAGCTTTGGTGGCACCAAAAATGGGCTGTTGGGGGTCGAAGCCTGCATTATCTTCGATCCGAAACTCGCGTGGGAGTTTGAGCTGCGACGCAAGCGCGGCGGGCATCTGTTTTCGAAGCATCGCTATCTTTCGGCGCAAGTTCTGGCTTACCTGACGGATGATCTCTGGCTGGAGATGGCCCGCGCGGCGAATGCACGAACAGACGAACTTGTCGCAGGCCTGAACACCCTGCCCCACATAACCCTGCCATATGACCCACAAGCCAACGTCACCTTCGCGCGCTTTCCAAGGCGCGAACATAAGCGTCTGTTAGACGCGGGAGCGCAGTTCAAAGTGTGGGATGGGCATGCAGACGCAGGAGACCCTGAGGAACAGCTCACGGCGCGCTTCGTAACGGATTGGTCGCTGACGGAGGCATCAATCCAAACCTTCCTCGACCACGTCGCAACCGCATAGCGTCGAAGCCCTTTTTCTTTTGGATGAAAATATCTTGGGGGAGTCCGCAGGACGGGGGCAAAGCCCCCAAAAGGGGCGGGCGGGCGGGGCCCGACCACCCCTGTCAGTCTAAATCTGACCAGACAGATGCGCGTCCAGATCCGCCAAACGATCTTCGCCCCAGAACCGCTCGTCCCCGTCGGTGATGAGGAACGGCGCGCCGAAGGCACCTTTGTTCACCGCTTCCTCAAGGTTTGCGGCATAGGTCTCTGCCCCCGCCAGCATACCTGACATCGCCAAGCCACCGTCAAAACCTGCCGCCTCGAGGCAGCCGACAATGACTTCGTCCTGGCTGATGTCCTTTTCCTCTGCCCAGCACGCCCGTGTCAGCCCAGCCACAAGGCTTGCGACATCCCCACCAGCGGTTTGCGCGGCGATGATCGCATAGGATGATGGCGCGGGGTTTGTCGGCCAGAACATCGGCTTGATATTCAAGGGCATCTCCAACAGGGCCGACCGTCGACGCAGCTCTTGCAGGCGATAGTCTTGCCGGTTTGGATGGCGGTCTTTTGGCGGCACACCACCCGTGCGAGTAAAAAGCTGCATGATATCGAGCGGCTTGTAAGTGATCGTCGCGCCATGCTTTGCCGCGATCTCAGCGGGTCGGGTACCTGACAGATAGGTAAATGGGGAAATCGTCGCGAAATAGTAATCGATATGGGCCAATTTACCCTCCCTTGGCGTGATCGGTTTGCGGAACGTTAGCGGCGTGTTAAGCGGTGTCAACGACACGAATCTGTTACACAAAGTTCCGCACAAAGGACCGCTGCCCATGATGCCTCAGGAACCCAAGCTGATCTCCGGAAATGCCAATCGACCCATGGCAGAAAGGGTCGCGCGGCGGATGTCGATGCACCGGGGCCGCAAAGTGAGCCTCGTGGATGCCCGGGTTGAGCGGTTCAACGATGGTGAGGTCTTTGTGGAGGTGTTTGAGAATGTCCGCGGTGAGGACATGTTCATCCTCCAGCCTACGTCGAACCCGGCCAACGATAACCTTATGGAATTGCTGATCATTTCGGATGCGTTGCGCCGATCTTCAGCGGCTCGCATCACCGCAGTCATTCCCTATTTTGGCTATGCCCGTCAGGATCGCCGCTCGAAGGCCCGCACGCCGATCACCGCGAAACTCGTCGCCAATATGATCGTCGAGGCAGGGATCGAACGCGTCCTGACTCTCGACCTACACGCCACCCAAATTCAGGGGTTCTTCGATATCCCGGTGGATAACCTTTATGCCTCGCCCGTCTTTGCCTTAGACGTGAAGCACAATTTCCGGGACAAGATGGAAGATATCATGGTCGTCTCGCCGGACGTAGGTGGGGTGGCTCGCGCCAGGGACCTCGCCCAGCGCATCAACGCGCCACTGTCGATCGTCGACAAGCGCCGTGGGAAGCCTGGTGAGGTCGCTGAGATGACGGTCATTGGTGACGTGAAAGATCGCACATGTCTGATCGTCGACGACATCGTCGATACTGCTGGAACGCTTTGCAAGGCGGCAGAAGTGCTGATCGCCCACGGCGCGAAAGAAGTACATGCTTATATCACGCATGGTGTTCTATCCGGTCCTGCGATTGAGCGGGTTACCAACTCTGTCATGAAGCATCTCGTCATCACCGACACGATCAACCCGACGGCCGCTGTGCAGGGCTGCGACAAGATCCGTATCGTCCCGACTGCCCCGATGTTCGCGCAAGCGATCCTGAACACGTCAAATGGTACGTCGGTGTCGTCGCTCTTTGATCATGAGACGCTCGTCCCGATCTATGAGGGCATGTACACGGGGTAAGGCAGCAGCGCTTGGGTTCACCCACCCTACAGCTGCCAATTATCCTCATACGCGATAGCGCCGATGGCCTGCCAGCCGGCCCGGATACGTGCGACGCGGCTGTCGCCCCAAGTGCGAAAGACGATGTCGAAGCCTGCCTTGGTCACGGCTTCGGCCTGAAGGTCCGCCCGGATAAACACCTCATTCGACATGTCCATCATCGTCATGTGCACCATGACCTCGGGTGCTTGTAAAAACGCTTGATCAAAGCTGACCGGACGCCGCACCACGCGCGCGCCATCGCCCTTCCACATCTCACCCCCCTCTTCAAAGTCAGAGAAGAGCAACATATCGCCCGTTTGAACGCCAATGTGATTGGCACCGATGATCTGCATGTTTTGCCTTTGAACTGGCTCAGGCCATTGAAATGCCGGATCATTCCCTAATTTTCCGCAAAGGCACAAGTCGCTGCCGGCGCAAATTTCCCCGTGGTTACTTTTTTATCGGGTAACGGACGTAGGCGAAGCGTTGGCTGTCTGGCGACCAGGAGGTCACGTTAATCGTGCCCTGCCCGCCGTTGAACTGATCAACGTCACGGGGATTGCGACCGTCTGGGTCCATGATGCGGATGATTACGTCTTTGTCTGCCGGATGCCCCTCCGTCCCAGGCGGGTAAGAGATGTAGCTGAAACAGCTGCCATCCGGGGCCGCATGAGGGAACCAATTGACCCTATCGTCGTGCGTCACCTGCGTTTGACCCGTCCCATCCGGCCGAATGCGGTAGATCTGCGCGTGGCCTGGGGCGCGATCGTCCCCCTCGCTATTGAAATAGATCCATGCGCCATCTGCGCTGAACTCCGGCCCGTCCACAGGGTGGGCGCCGTTGGTCAAGATCGTATCTGGCCCGCCTGCGCTGGGGATGGTGCAAATACGGGTGATGGTCCTGTCGCCCTCTTTTGTCAGGCCGACGTAAGACAGCACCTCCCCATCAGGAGACACGCCATGCAGATAGCACCGGTGCCCGGCATTGTTTGAGACCCGCTTTGGGAGGCCGCCAGTGATTGGACAGACATAAAGATGGCCGTCACGCGCCGAGAGGTATATCTGGGTTCCATCGGGTGATAGCACGTGATCGTTGTTACAGGCTTCGATGGGAGCCGTGTTGATCCGTTCCGGGCCAATCTGACCATCGACGGAGATACGCCAAATCCGCCCATCCCCGTTAAAGATCAACCACTTGCCGTCCGGCGTCCAATTGGGCGCTTCGATCAGATCACCAGTTTCATAGATGACCGTCTTATCGTCACCATCGCGGCTGGCAATCACCAGTTGGCTCACTTGATGAGGGTCGAGCCTGCGGGCCCAATCAGGCCTCACAACTGGTTGTCTTTCGACCGCCAGGAGTTGAGCCATTTCCGGACGCGCCCACGTTGCTCTGCCACGCCTGCTTGTGCTTCATCAATCCGGTCTTGCGCGCTGTCGACAAGCGGATCAATGGACCGCTCGCGCAGCTGCATCCACATCGCCCGCGCCATGACGAAGGCGCCGATCAAGCAGATAAAGAAAATGATGTTGAACCAGGGCATCGGCCGCACATCCGGCGTCTCTTTCGCCTCGATGTTGACCGCGTTAGGGAAGATCGACAGGAACGGGATTCGCCAGCCATAGTGGGTGACGATGGACCATTGGTCTCCCTCGCGCGCAAGACTCGCTGCCTCTGCCTGCAGGTTGGAGCTGTCGAATTTGAAGTATGGCGGCCAGATCCAGCCTGTATCCTCATTGCGATAGACGATCACATGCTCACCATCTCGCGGGATCAGACCAAAGAGAGCCGATTTCTTTTTGTCGCCGTAGATGTACAGGACATCCCGGTTGGCCAGTTCGACCGATCCAGCATCAGCTTGTGCGTAGAACCAGCGGTTAAACCCGCCAAAGTCGGTGCGACGGGTTTCCGTCTGCGTGACCTGAACGATATCCTTTTGCGGCAGCACATAGTGCAACGAAAGGCCGAGGATCAGGAATAAGATCACCCGAAAAGCGATACGAAATCGGCGCATGGCGGCCCCCTAGCTAGCGTTGGTCACATAAACAATCGTCGCCACAACTACGGGCGGGATCACAAAGACCAGTCCAATCAGTTTGGGGCGAAAGCTCTTGTTATACGCCTCTACCCCCTGTTTCACGTAAGCGTCCCGGGTCATACCCGCAACCGGTTCAGCATCGTATTCTTTTTCCAGCTTCTCGCGCCGGACAGACCGGGAATACCACGACAGTGACAGGTAAATGACGCCAAGGGCCACAAAGCCAAAGACAACCAGACGTACCAACCCCATGGCTTACCTCCTGCGTAATCCGCCCCAAGGGCCGACCCGATCAATAATGTCTGCTTCTATACGGTACCCCTGCCCGTTTGACCAAGGGCCGCGCGCGGGTGTCGCTTGGGGTTCTTCCATTGCCTCTTCATGGCCAAAGAGTGCCGCACGCGTGCCAGCCTTGTCGACTTGGTATTCACGGTCGAGGAATTCGACCACGTAATCCCGCTTCTGATCCGGCCAGGTGTTATAGAGCGCGTAGAACGCCTCTTTATGGCAGATAAACAGCTGCCGGATGTCGAGCGGGGACAGCTCTGACAGGAGCATATTCACGAGGTCCGCGTCGGCGTGATTCTTTGCGCGCAGCGTGTAAAAGTACGATGGATGATCGGAGGTGATCCGCGGCCAAGGCCCGCCCTCTTCCACCCAGCGCACAAGGGCGGCGAGGCCCTGCCAGGCTTCTGGCAACAACTTGGCATAGCGACGGCCCATCAGACGCAGGTCCCGGCGGCTAGCCCCCGTGAGGTCCTCGCCCATCACAGCGGCCACTTCGACAACCATGAAGTCCATTTTCTGCTGCAGGATCGCCGCGGCGTCTGGCCCTCTGGCTTTCACGATGGGTTCGACCAAATCGTTCAGCGACAAGAACTTCGCAATCGCCCGGCGTTCGCCAAAATCAAAGGCATAAGTGATCGGCAGCTTGCCGTAGGCATGCCGATCTCCGCGCAGGATCGCCGCCGGATGTTCCACATTCCGGAACAGATACATGCCGCCGAAATGGGCGGTCCAAAAGTTGTCTTGGCCGAATTCCATCTGCTTGAGCGTCACTGGGTTGCGTGTCACATCCCCGGTTTGCTTCGAGAGGCTGATCATCTCAGCAATCAGGACATCATCGAACCAGGCGTCTTTTTCGGACTTAAACTGGTTGATCATCTCCCCCAATTTGCTGGCCGTGGCGACGGTGCCTTTGGTCGTATCCGCCTCAATCGTGATCTTGCGGATGTCGAACAGGCGCGCGGGTGTGGAAGCATCAAAGACGGAGTTCACCAGCTCCCCCGCCACCGCGTCTTGGGCGGTTAAGGCGAAAAGCTGGGCTTCGTTGTCGGTGATGAATTGCTTGAGGATCCCTCGACAGGTGGAGAATTTGGCATTCAGTAACGGCGCTGTCTTCTGCTCCGTCGTCAACAGAATGAACTGCCGGTTCACGCCCGCGTGGTTGAGGTATTGGTCATCGCCAAGAATATCGCCAATCTCAGGCGAGTAGCCGGAAATGTCGATGTGAAAGTCCGGCAGTTCAAAGGTCTTGCCGGTCAGATGCTGCAAGGCACGCTTATACCGTTCCACCAACACCGGGCTATCGACCCGAATGAGGTTGCCAAACATCAATCCTTTTTCGATCAGTCTATGCATTTCCTGCCTCCCAGAAATTTGTAACTTCTTCCAAGGACTTCAGGTTAGCGATCACCTCTCGGAACCTCATTCTCCCCAACCGTTCCCGTTGCGGAACAGAAACAGACTCACTGAGTTCATCGATTATCTCAACTTGCTGGATCAGCTCAGAAATCACATTCGATCTATTGGGTAAGCTGGAGTGTGGTGCCTGATGTAGAAGATCCCAAATGCTGTCGTGCATGCTAGAGAGCTTGCGCCGAAACTTAAGAATTGCTTCGTCAATAGTCAGATTTTCATAATCACTTTCACTAAGAGTCAGCGAGACTACTCGGCCATCATGGTAATCTTCATCAAGAAAAGGCTCATTTGAGAAGCTCCAAACCAATCCATTTTTCCCCGTCTCAGATACCGCAAGAAGAAGAGATCTCAGCTTCTCATCAAGTAGTTTATCAGAACGAACTTCATCTCTTTGCCGTTGCTCATCGGAAAAAATCTCTCCCTGCCGCACAAGCAGTTTCACTTGAGCTTGTTGGGCTTCCGACATCTTTTCGAACTCACTTCGAGTGAGCGCCAGTTCTTCTCTTTGCGCTCTCAATTCGAGACTTTGCATAGCGACCGTGACAATGATCCACACAAAGGCCAAAGCTCCAGCGAAACCAGCCAAAG
Source organism: Pseudomonadota bacterium (assembly GCA_038526085.1). Lineage (GTDB taxonomy): Bacteria > Pseudomonadota > Alphaproteobacteria > Rhodobacterales > Rhodobacteraceae > Yoonia. The sequence goes on from JBCBHE010000004.1 coordinate 134,779, forward strand.
TATCGCCTATCTCGTTCGGCGAAGCGCTCTTAAAGTAATTCCATTTTGATGTGCACTGAATCAGGTCTTCATTTGGGATGCAAACGTCCTCTCCGCCTAACCAAAAGCCCAGAAAAATCACTCCGATTGAAGCGATGGCGCCGTAGAGAATTGGGTTCCTTAGGACCTCCATCAGCCCCGCACCTTTCGCCAAACGGCCCAAGCGGCAACACCGGCCCAGAAGATTTTGGTGAAGACCGCGAAAGAGGTCAGCGACCCGGCCCAAACAAGTGCAGGCTGACCCACGGGGCCAAAGCAGCGCTCGTCATGAAAGAGGTACCAAACAAAGTCATGCCCGCAGGCCGCATAGGTCGCGATGGAGGCGGCAATGCCCAAAGCCACGCTCGACACCACAAGCAGGATGCCAAAGGCTTTCCAATTCAAAGACTTCGTCTGGCCCATCGGCCCTCCCTGCGACACGTTCGCGGACTGTGACACATCGGGCGTGGTTTGGGAATCCGTGAGAGTGCTTACCATGTTTCATGCACCCAGGTCTTCGGCAGTCCTGCAATGGAAAGCACCAAAATCGGGGCCCAGATCAGGCCAGCGGAGATCGAAAGACGCAGGAAATACCAGACTGCCGGGCCGATGCCTGCGCTGGTGAGCGTGCTAAGACTGGCCCCTTGCAACAGGTAGAGACCCAAGAACACGAGCGCCCCGAGCGAGAGAACGACCAGCGTCGCAAGTGCGGAGAGCATCATCAACGGCCGCACCCCTTCCGGCATCCGCCAGCGCAGCCAGATTGGCACGAGCCAGGCGATAGCGGCCAGCAAGGTGGCTGGGATGATCAGGCCGAGGCCGAAGTCGCTAAGCACCCTTTCCCTCCACATACCGCCGTTTCGCCTCTTCCTGCCGTCCAAAGTCGCGCACCATGGCTTCAATCGCCACTTCATCCGACTTATCCGCGTAACGGAATTCACTGTCGGCGTAGCGGTTGATTTCTTGGATCACCATCTCGGTCGTGATCGGCACCCGCAGTTCCGAGATCATCGCTTTCTTGGTGTCGTAGTCTTTGAACAGGAACAGCTCTGGGTCTTCCATCCACTCATCCGGCAGCTCAAAGTCCATCGCGCGGACTTTCACAGCATCGGTGATGTTCTTGATCGCGCGGCCAGTGAAGCGTTCATCGGCCTCTTGAATGCCCTTTAGATAGGTCCCCATCTTGGCAATCGTATCAAGATCGCCGACCTGAGAATGCACGCGTTCAAAGACCCTTAGCAGGCCTTCCTCATGTGGTTTTGAGTGACTCTCAAAAGACGCCGCGACGGCCTTCTTAATCTCTTGTGCACTAAAGACTTCATGCGCCCCCACGGGGATGTCATGGTTCTTGCCCATGAGCAGGTACAGGATGTCGATGTAATCGTCCCGCGTCTGCGGCCCGTCCACGAGAAAGCGCGCCCCCGCCCGCTGGCGGAGCGCGTCGTCCACATTCTCCGGATAGTTGGAGAACATTCCAAAAGTGCAATTCCCGCGCACGACCGTATTGGCCCCAGCGAAGCTTTCCATCAGTACCGCCGTGATTTCGAGCTGTCCTGCGGAAGACTGCCGGTCGCCCCGCTTGCCTGCGAGTTGGTCGATATCATCAATCGTCCCGAACCCGATCACACTGGGGTCCAGCACGTTGTTAATAAACGCCTTTGCGTTCTGGCCCGACTTGCCTTGATAGCTGTCGATATTGTCGGTCGACAGGTTTTGGTAGCGAAACGGGTAGCCTGCAACCCCGCAATAATCATTGATCAACCCCGCCATCATCTGGATCAGCGTGGTTTTCCCTGTGCCCGGCTTCCCATCACCCATGAACGTAAAAATGAAACCGCCGAGCTCCGCGAAGGGGTTCAAACGCCGGTCAAAATCATAGGCCATGACCATCTTGGCGAGCTTCATGGCTTGGTATTTGGCGATATGGTTGCCCACGACCTCATTGGGCTTCTTGAAGGTCATGGTCAAGGTGGAGCCTTTGGCTGTGCTGGCGGGGCTAAAGCCATCGACAACAAAGTCATCCGCCTCGACGCGCCACGAAGCGCCGAGAAATGGTTCAAGGCGGCCGGCCGTGCTTGCGCGACCAGCGACCTTTTCCATAAGCGCCTCAGCAAAAGCCAAAACGGTCTCAATCAACTTGTTTTCGGATGAAGCATGGGTTGCAATATCTTGATCTAGCTCCCAAAGAACACCATGCAGGGCGAGCTGGCCATTGTCCGTCAGCAGCTCTTCGACCTCACCCACCTCGACCGTTTCTTCAGTCGCGTGAGAGGCCAAGAGGAAAGCCGTGGCGGAACCGAAAACGTAAAGTGTGATCAAGGCTTCCGCGGTCAAAAGCTCCGTGAATTCCGCCTTCTTTCCATCCGCCAGACCGCCTTCGAGGTTGGCGCGTTTTAGGTCTTTTAGCGCGGTCCGCTCCGCGTATTGCTCCGCCACCGCGAGCGCGATGGCTACGGCCCGTCGCAAAGTTTGCAACACTGTGGCTTGCAATGGTGACGTCAGCCCGTCACCACCCTCTACAGCCTCGACCCGCGTGGTTAGCTGGATCCCTTCAGTTCGCGCAACGCGGCGGGTCACCAACCCCGGTGTGGTTGAGCGAAACCGCCGACGCGTGCCGCCGACGCCGGGGGAGCGCTCTGCCGGTGCAGCCGCAGCTTCGGACGCTGTCCCGATCCGCGGGGCATGATCAAAACCATCAATCAGGTCCAATGCAGCAGCGTAATGGGCGCGCACATCCTCCTCGCGGAGTTCCATCTGATCATGTGTTTGGCTCATATTTTTCTCCTTTGCGATGCGCGAGGCAGTCGCACCTTTCGGGTCACCGGTAGCTCAGCACCCGTCCGTTATCGCTGACGACGAATTTCCGCACGTCCCGGAACCCGGGCGGATTGCGTTCGGCCAAAGCCTGATAGGGCCGTTCGGGCATGATGAGCGACCGCTCCATCCGCGTGGCCCCCGTATCGGCCCCTTGCCCACCAAACGGGTCCAAAGCGAAGATTTGGCGTTCGACCGTGCCGAACCAGCCCGATTTTACCCGCTCGGCCCGTTCGGCGACGAGGTCTTCCTCAGTCCAGACCAGCGCCCAATCTTCGCCCACCGGGCTATTGGCCGCCTTCAAAACGTCGCGCAGAGGTCCTGACTGGCGCGTGAAGGCAGAGCTATACATGGGCCCAATGTGGAACCGACGCAGCCGCGTTGGGTGCAGGTCGTCGAAATCCTCGTCAAACCCTTTTGCGATCGTCAGCAGTTTCAACCCACCCACGGCCTGTGCCATCAGATGCGCCTGCACTTCCGGCCAGCGGCGTTCGTCCTTGGGCAGGCCGGTGCGGCCCGTATCTTCGACATCCATCAGATAAATCGTTGGCAGGTTCACCTGGCTGTCATAGACCGCCCAATGGATCTGGAAATTCCGCCGGTCGCCTTCGTTGCCTTGCCAGACCGCTTGCGGGTCGTTGCGCGCCCAGAACTGGTGCCCCTTCAGCAGTTCTTCGTAGTAAAGCCGCTGAGAGAGCGCATATTGCAACTTCGTCGGGATCGCTTGATCGCCCACAATCGTCCGCACCATCTGGTCTTTTAGATCGTCAGCAGAGGGCATTTGCGCCAGATGGCTTTCGGCCTGCAGCGCGTCATTGGCCATCTCAAGCAGCTCTTGATAGACCGGAAAGCCGCTTTCAACGCGGTCAAAGGTCAGCTGGCCTGCGTGGCTGAAGCGGCCAGAGAAATGGTATTTATGGGCCAGCGACCGGAAGGTGATGTTCAGGCCGTAAAGGTAGCGGGCCACAGCTTCGATATCCTGGCGGGACAAGCGCCGCTCCGCCTCCATCGTCGCCGCGACCTTGTTGAGGTAATTCGTGATCCGCTCAAACTTGCCAAAGTAGCGCCGCGTAACGCGGGTGTCTTCGAGTTTGAAGTGATCTTGGGAGAGGTCAGTTGTCACGAGAAGACTCCGTCTCGGCGTTTGCTGTTTCCCAATTATGCCAATACGCAATCACGATGGCGAAAACCGCAAACGGCAAAAGGATCAGGTGCTTCGAAGTAAACCAGTAGTATTGCATCCAACTGGCCGGCACCCAAAGTCCAATATCGCCGCGAAACAGCATTTCCGGGCCATCGTCTCCAACACGTACGTCAACAACAACTCCCCCTAAATTGAATTGATTGAGAAGCATGAGGCCAAATACAGAAAAGAACACGAACACACAAAGAGCGAAGAGCCTTTGGGAAATATTGCGAGCTGAGCGCCGCATTTTTTGGTCGGACTTAACTTTGGGCATGTTTTATCGGGTGTAGGGTGGGTGAAACCCACGTTCGCGCCGCGTGGGTTTCACCCACCCTACGCATCATCCGCCTTCTTCCCAAACAGCCCCATGAAACGCCCCGCGACGACAAACGACCCGCCTGTGAAGACCCCGGCGATCAGGGACCACACTGTGGACTCGGACACGCCGTAAGCATTGCGCAGCACTGTGATGCCCATGGACAGCCCGAGGATGACACCCATCAAGATCACCCATTTCACCCCATGGCTCATCCGCGCCACCCGAAGACTTGCAACCGTTGGCCGACCCAGATGAAGGCCCCGCCGACGACCGCGCCGCGGATCACCTGCAGCCAAATCGCATCCGGGTTCGCGAACCAAGCGTCAGAATACTTCGCGAGGTCGATGATCGCATAGCAGCAAAGCGCAAAGATCAGGTACTGGGGGAACTTCTCAGCAAACGGCATGCTTATCCGCCGTAAGCGTTGCTATCATGCTTCTCCACGATCTTCGCGAAACGGCGCACGAAGCGTTCGTCGGCCTTGGCCTTCTGCTCCAGCACCTCTCGGGCGAAGACCATGTGGTCCTCGTGGGCTTCTAGCATATCGGCCATCCGGTTGTTCGTTGCGGCGCCAATCGCGGCCATGGCTGTCTGCGCCTCTTGGTCCGTCTTCACGCCGATCTCATTGATCTGGTGTGCGACGTCTTGCTGCTGTGCGGTTTTCAACGACTTTGACAAGGCATCGTACAGCACGACGCGCTGCTTGGTGTCCGTTTCCAGCTTATTGATCAGCACCATCTGCGTCGCGGCCTGGTTTTGCAGGGAGTCGATCCAGGTCTTGCCCTTCTCGATATAGCGTTCCAGCGTCTGGGACTTGGCGACCAAGACCTGCTCTTGCTGCACCAGCTCGTTATACTTCGTGTTCAGCTCCGCCAGTTCGCTTTCGAGCTTGGTCCGCGCGGCGGCGTCTTGTTCAACTGAGATCTTGTTTTCCAGCGCGATGATGTCCGGATCCATCTTCAGGATGTCGGCCCGCGCCGTTTCCAGCTCACCCACGACGGTTTCGCGTTCTTCCAGCGTGCCAGTGAGGTTGGTCTCAACGCTTTCTTTTTGGGTGTTCAGTTCCGCCAGCTGGCTTTGCAGCAATTTGGTGATCACGTCCGACTTACCAATAAGGTCTTGCAGCTTATCGTCGATAGAGGCCGTGCGCATGCGTTCCTGTCGCATGCTTTCCGACTTCGCCTTGGAGAAGATCCCGATAAAGGTTTCCATCCCCGTCTTGTTGCGCATCTCATCAAAGTCTTTGGAAAAGGCCGATGTGACATCGTCGAGACCCATGATGAGCTCGGCAATGTTCGCGTTCATTAGCTCTGTATGGGCGTGCACCTCATCAAGCGAGGCGTTTTCGATATCAACCGTGATATCGGTGCCCGAAGCCATCTTTTGTCGCGCCACTTCGATCCGGCTGGTCAGGTCTGCAATCTTGGCTTGTGCCTCCGCCACCTGCGTCTGTGATTCCTGAATTTGCGTGTCAAAATCGGCCATGAAAGATGTCCCTCTCGTCAAAACTGTTAGTTTTAACGTAGGAAATCATCCGCTTGTTTACAAACGCAGATGTGATGAAAGGTCCGGTTTTGGAGGAAAACCTGACCTTTCGTCAGCAGAACTACTCGATGAACACGTCCAAATCGTCGAGCGACGCATCCGCTGTGCCGAAAACCTCCTCGGGTGAGAGGATCTTCGGTGGCAGCTCGACGCCGCGTTCATAGTTCTCGGGGTCGACGCGCAGCGATTCCTCGCGGGACCGGATGTGGACCGTCGTCGGTACATCTACCTGTTGAAAAAGGTGGATAATATCGTGGTTAAACATACGGATACAGCCCGCAGAGCCGGAGTTGCCAATGCTTTCGAGATCGTTGGTCCCGTGGATCCGGTAGTAGGTGTCGCGCCCGCCACGATAGAGGTAAAGGGCACGGGCACCAAGCGGGCTTGAAAGGCCACCAGGCACGCCGCCACGGAAAGGTTCATAAACCTCTGGTTCGGTCCGCAGCATATTTTGCGTGGGTGTCCAACCGGGCCATTCACGCTTCAGCTTGATCGTTGCGCCGCCACTGATCGAGCGACCCTGACGACCCACACCGACGGGATAGCGGACAGCCGAGCCATCAGTCTTCACGTTGTAAAGGAATTTCGCATAAGGATCGACGTCGATCGTACCTGCTTCTTGCTCTCCCAAGTACTCGCCAAACATCCGGCGGTTGATCCCTTGGGTAAACGTATCCGGGATACCCGGCAGATAGTACTCACCATCCTGGATCGGGCCGTAACCTTCCATAAAGTTCACCACCGGTAATACGGCTTTATCTGGCGTAGATTCAGGCACCGGGCGGCGGCCACAGGCCGCAGCGGATGCCAACATCATGGCCGCAAAGCTGCGGCGGGTGAGAATTGCAGAATCGGGCATAGCAGCACCTTTGATCGGACAACACCGCGTAACATCCTGAATAAACACAGCAAAACCAGTCACCCCAACGACTGACCCCGCCTTTCAGGCCGCGGTACATTCAAACTTTCAACGCCAGACTACCCCAAAGGGTGTCGCATAATGTGGCCAATGCTGGTCACGTTGATGTGTGTGTGGCCGATTAACAACGGATATGACCCGGCTGCATTGTCTAAGACCTTGCAACGATCTGTTCGCATTCTGGACACCTGACAACGCCCAAATAGCGAGGTAACACCTGTTTATGTCGTTCTTGAAGCGTTTATGGCCAGCCCGTTCTGTTGGCGCTGAGGTGGGGTCCCCAGCGGACATGGTCCTGACCGTTTTGGCGGGTCAGCGACGCCGTGTGGAGCCGAGTTTGCCCCCAGCTACAGCGCCTGGCAAAATGCGCATCCACCTTTTTGCAGGCGATTTCGCGAGCCAGAGCGCTGCTTGGCACTACTGCTTTTACCAAGACAATAACCGCCCTGAAGACATCACGCGTGATTTGCCAGACGCCTATATCGACACCACCCACGTGGAAGCGCGATTTGGCGACTATGAAGCGCGTTTGGATGAGTTTCTTTTGCCTGGGGATGTCGCCGACGTCGTGTCTCGCATGGCGGGCGCGAATACGTTGGTCATCATTGCGGAGCCTGCCTTCGCTGGCATCGCCTACGCGCTCAGTGATACGCCGCGCCTGCGTTATCTGGGCCCGCTGGTGGTAAACGTCTGAAAGCGTTTGGCGGAAACGTTGATCCGCCCCCAATCTTGTTTTGCAATCCAGCTCTCCGTGATCGCATCGCGCACTTCCCAATCGCCTGCGGTCATATGGATCGCAAGCGGATGAATCACTTGTTCAGTTTTGGATGCGAACCGCAGTCGCAAGATTGTTTGGGCCCGAATGGCTTGCGCCATTGCGCGGATGCGCGGGTCGTCGGCCGGACCAGCGGGCGCCACTGTGAAACGCTGCATCGCTTCAGTGATGCGAAAGCGAACTTTGTCGGGAAAGCTTTCAATCAGCTTTGCCCGCGCCCGAGCGGCCGCTTGCCCGAGGCCGATGGCGCCAATCATTGGGTTGTCGGCGCTGAGGATCAGCCCCATCGCCTCCGCCTCGTCCTGCGCGAGGCCGGTTAGGCGAGTCCGGTAGTTGAACCCGAGTTCAATTCCCCCCCGATTGCCCTGATGCACAATAATGGGCAGTCCGGCCTCCGTCATTGCGTCAACGTCCCGCAAAATCGTGCGCGGTGTGACTTCAAGTTCATCGGCCAATTGGACCGAGGTTTGGCGGCCACGATTTTGAAGTAACAGGAGAATTTGCAAAAGGCGTGCTGCGCGCATGCGACAAACCAAACATGACAGAAGACGTCATATAAGGCCTGCTAGGCGTCTGTAGGTCAAGACAAGAGAGAGACCATGACATCCTATCAGACTTCCATTGAAATTGCCGCGCCCCCCAGGGTTGTTTGGCAAGCGCTGACCCAGCAGCTGCAAGATGATCCAACCGCCTTTGGTATCCTAAAACTTGCGGGCACGTTGGCGAGAGGCGCAAAGCTGAAGCTTTGGTCGGAGGTGGCGCCTGACCGCGCTTTTGCGCTTACGGTTACTACTTTCGATGCTCCTCACAAAATGGTCTGGCGTGGCGGGATGCCGCTTGGCCTGTTCACCGGCACCCGGACGTTCACCCTGACATCCGATGGAGCGGGAACGCATTTTCATATGGAAGAGGTTTTTACCGGGCTGATGTCTGGCATGATCACGAAAAGTATGCCGGACTTGACCCCAAGCTTCACCAAATTCGCAAACACCCTCAAGGCAAAGGCAGAAGCCCATGAATGACGTAACATATGGTTCCGGCACGACTGATGACCCCTGGGTGCTGAAGACACCGCCGCTGACCTCTGACTTTCATGTCTGGAAGGATGAGGCCCAAGACCCGCCTGCCCTCGTCGTGCAAGTTGGCAAAACACGTCTGTCTTACCAATTGCGGGCCTTGGAGGACGCCCACGCGATGCTCAAAGCGCATGGCGATTGGATGCCGCTTGGCAACGCGGACGAAGGCAAGCCCACAAAAGATGGCACGCTCGAGCATTGGGCGCGGTCGGATGACAACCCGGTTGGCGGTTATTATGGCCTGCGGAAAGGCTATCGCGGGCGGTTTGCGAACTATGTCGCCCCGACGATGGAACTGCTTGGGTTGGTCGAACTGGAGCATAACGCCAGGAACAATCGCATCAGAGCGATCTAGTCCAACGCGCAAGGTCTTTACGTTTCTGTTGCCGGGGTCCAAACATCTTTTTGGATTGACCGGGAGACTTGCCATGCTTGACGACACTACAAATCTCGCTTCACGCCTCAGCCGTCCAGATTTAATTTGTACGCAAGCCTACGCGGGTGGCGCTTGGATCGATGGGCCGGGTGGCAAGACGTTTGACGTGACCAACCCAGCGCGCGGCGATGTTATCGCAAAAGTGGCGGATCTATCCCGCGCCGAGGTGGCCTCTGCGATTGATGCAGCTGCGGTCGCCCAAAAGGACTGGGCGGGCCGGGCTGCGAAGGAACGCACCGTGATCCTGCGCAAGTGGTTTGACCTGATGATGGCCAACCAAGAAGACCTCGCACAGATTATGACAGCCGAGCAGGGCAAACCCTTGATCGAGGCGCGTGGCGAAGTCGCCTACGGCGCATCCTTTGTGGAATGGTTCGCAGAAGAGGCACGGCGCGTGTACGGCGAGACGATCCCGGGCCATATGGCGGACAAGCGCATCACGGTGATCAAACAACCGATTGGTGTAGCTGCTGGTATTACGCCCTGGAACTTCCCGAACGCGATGATCGCGCGCAAAGTGGCCCCTGCCCTGGCCGCTGGCTGCGCCTTTGTCGTGCGCCCCGCGTCCCAAACACCGCTGTCTGCTTTGGCAATGGCCAAGCTTGCTGAAGAAGCTGGCGTGCCGGCCGGGCTGTTTTCGGTATTGACCTCTTCAGCCGCGTCGGACGTGGGAAAGGAGTTTTGCGAGAACCCCATTGTGCGGAAATTGACCTTCACGGGCTCGACCGAAGTGGGCCGCATCCTGCTGCGCCAAGCAGCAGATCAGGTGATGAAATGCTCGATGGAGCTTGGCGGCAACGCGCCATTCATCGTGTTCGATGATGCCGATCTGGACGAAGCTGTCGTTGGCGCCATCGCTTGTAAATTCCGTAACAACGGCCAAACCTGCGTCTGCGCGAACCGGATTTACGTGCAGGCCGGTGTGTATGACGCATTCTCAGCGAAACTGAAGGCCGCGGTGGAAGCGTTGAAAGTTGGCGATGGTTTGGAAGACGGCACAGCGCTGGGGCCCCTGATCGAGCCGTCCGCGGTCGACAAGGTCCAGGAACACCTCGACGACGCGCTTGCCAAAGGGGGCACAATCCTGACCGGTGGTAAGCCGCATGAATTGGGCGGTTTGTTTTTTGAGCCAACCATCGTGACAAACGCGACCGCAGACATGCAAGTCGCGACGGATGAGACATTCGGTCCCTTCGCCCCGCTTTTCAAATTCGAAGACGAGGATGATGTGATTACCCAAGCCAATGATACGATCTTTGGCCTTGCCAGCTATTTCTACGCGAAAGACATCAGCCGGGTAACCAAAGTCGCAGAGGCGTTGGAGTACGGGATCGTTGGGGTGAACACCGGAATCATCTCCACTGAAGTGGCCCCGTTCGGGGGGGTGAAGCAGTCGGGCTTGGGCCGCGAAGGCTCTCATCACGGGATCGAAGACTATCTTGAGATGAAGTACATCTGCACGTCGATTTAACTCACCGGAATGTGAGATGGATCGCGTTGCCCTCTGCGCTAACGTCGACCGAAGATTAAGGGGCGCAGCAGATGGCAAAACCAAAGAAACGCAACAAGCGTAAAGCGGCGCAGACAGCAAAACCTGACCAAAAGGAACGCCGCTCGTTCTTGACTGCAGTGCCATACGTTGTGGGCGGCGCGGTTGTCATCGGTGGCGCAGGTGTTTGGGGTGTGACCTCCGTGCGGGCGGATCTGGCGGAACAAGACCTGAGCATCATCGGATCCGGCGTCCCAACGATTGTGCAGGTCCATGACCCCACTTGCCCTGTTTGCCTCAGACTACAGAAGGAAACCCGCGCGGCATTAGAGATGATGCCAGATGCCGAGATCGCCTATCGTGTTGCTAGTATAACGTCGGATGTCGGCAGCGCATTTGCGAGCGCGCACGGCTCCAGTCATGCGACGTTGTTGCTTTTCGACGGGTCTGGAACCATCACCAGACGCATCCAAGGCGAGCAAGAACGCAATATGCTCTATGCAGCTTTTATGGCCCATGCAGATCTATAAATATATATAATTCAATGTTTTATAGAAAATTTGAAGATTTTTTGAGAATCTGACCAAGGATTGACCATTCGCACGCGTCTGACCTACGTGATGCGCATGACAACAACTGACGAAGATCTCGCGGTGGCGGCCGCTAGTGGCGATGGCGCAGCCTTTGCGAGCCTACTCGATCGTCACTACGACCGCCTGTTTGCTTTTTGCTTTCGCATGACCGGTGCGCGGGCGGAAGCGGAAGATCTGACCCAAGACATTTGCGCGGCCTTGCCGGCGAAGCTTACAAGCTACGAAAAGCGTGCGAAGGTGACGACCTGGCTTTATCGCGTGGCCTTGAATGCCGCCCAGGACCGGCGGCGGCGTCAAGCGACCCGCGACAAGGCTGCGACAGGTTGGGGGGATTGGGAGGTCGCGCGAACGGCAACCAACGCCGAAGCGGCTGCGCAGATCGATTGGCTTACCGAAGCCATGACCCAATTGACCCCAGACTTGCGGGATACGCTCGCCTTGATCCTGGATGACATGACACATGCAGAGGCCGCGGACGTGATGGGTGTGTCCGAGGGCACAATCAGTTGGCGCGTGTCCGAAGCGAAAAAGGCCCTCAAGGCCATCAAAGAGAAGGAGGCATCCCTATGACTGATGATCTTGATGACCTCAAAGCCATGATGACGGCAGCGACGCCGAAGCCGGACCCGGCCAAGCGGGCCGCGGATTTGGCACTTGCCCAAAAAAATTTCGAAACCCTCCAAGGATCGCGGGATGCACTGCGTCCTACCCCTGTAACCGGCCCGAAAGGCCTATGGACAGGAGTGAAAGAGATGTTTGGTGCAATAACCTCAAAAGGCGGCTTGACCGCGACGACGGCTTTGGTGGCCTGCGGGTTCCTTCTTACACCTGCGGGTCAGGACATGTGGCGGGGCGGTCTGCAGGAGGCCAACACGACATTTGTGGGGGATGCGAAGGTTGAGCAGGCCCTTGCAGAAGCCGACGCGAACTTTACGACCGCAGAGATCGTAGCGGACCGCGAAATGGAGATGGTGGACGAACTGGCGCTCATTGCGCCATCTGCCCCGGCGATGATGGACGCAGGACCCGCCCGTGCGCGGACCGCAACCGATAGCTTGGCCGTTTCGGGTGGTCTGGCCCCTGTCATCGCAGAGGAATACGTTCTCCTGCCGGAGGCAAGTACCGAAAGCTTTGCAAACGCCGACGAAAGCCCCCTGAAAGTGACTTCGGAGGCGCCTGTTTCTACGTTCTCGATCGATGTCGACACTGCGTCTTACGCTGTTGTTCGCTCCTCTATTATGCGAGGTGCATTACCGCCTGCGGACGCCGTCCGGGTGGAAGAATTGGTGAATTACTTTCCTTACGCCTACCCCGCGCCAGAGGCCGGTGGCGCCCCGTTCCGCCCGACCGTCAGCGTGATGGATACGCCCTGGAACGCAGACACGCAGCTGGTGCATATCGCGATCCAAGGAGAGCTGCCTGCGGTCGAAGACCGCCCTCCGTTGAACCTTGTTTTCCTGATCGACACCTCGGGATCGATGGCTGACCCGACGAAGCTGCCGCTTCTGAAGCAGTCGTTCCTGCTGATGCTTGATCAATTGCGTCCCGAAGATGAGGTGGCGATTGTTGAATATGCCGGGTCTGCTGGCGAAGTGCTTGCCCCCACGAAGGCAGAAGACCGCACAAAAATCCGCGCAGCACTTGAGAGCCTCGGGGCGGGCGGATCCACGAATGGCCAAGGCGGGCTGGAACAGGCCTATGCAGTTGCCGAAAGCATGACCGCCGATGGCGAAGTGAGCCGGGTCTTGTTGGCAACTGATGGCGACTTCAATGTGGGTCTCAGCCATCCGTCCGCACTGGAGGATTTCATCGCAGAAAAACGGGAAACGGGAACTTTCCTGTCTGTTCTCGGGTTCGGGCGCGGCAACTTGCAAGACGCGACGATGCAGGCCCTCGCGCAGAATGGGAATGGCACGGCGGCCTATATTGATACGTTGTCCGAGGCCCAGAAGGTGCTGGTTGACCAGTTGACCGGTGCGCTTTTCCCGATTGCGAGCGATGTGAAGATCCAGGTGGAATTTGACCCACAGCAGATCGCCGAATATCGGCTGATTGGGTATGAAACCCGGGCGTTAAACCGCGAGGACTTCAACAACGACAAGGTTGATGCAGGTGATTTGGGAGCGGGTCATACGGTGACGGCGCTTTACGAAGTCACACCTGTTGGCAGCCCTGCCCGTTTGTCAGACCCATTGCGGTATACGGCGGAGGGCCCAGCGGCGGAGCCGGAAAATGAGATCGGCTTTTTGAAGTTGCGCTACAAAGAGCCAGGAGCAGAGACCAGCGAACTGTTGGAAACCCCAATCTTGCGCGATCGCACGGCGGGTGGCGAAGCGCAGTTTGCGGCAGCAGTTGCTGGGTTTGGCCAGATCTTGCGCGGTTCAGACTATATCACCAGTTGGTCGATTGGTGATGCGATTGCCTTAGCTGGGGCCCATCGAGGCGAAGATACCTTCGGATATCGGGCAGAGGCCATTCGGCTGATGCAATTGGCCAAGACGCTAAAAGGCGAATAGGCCAATGGGGTGGGGCCTCGGCCCTGCCCCAATTCGCTTTAGAGCCAGAAAAGATGTGCGTCGTCTTTGATCCCGGCCATATACTCCCCCGAGATCCAGCCTTTGTAGCTGCTGGATTTCACCGCCTTTAAGAACCCGCCGATATCGACGTCGCCGTCTTGATCAGGGCTTGCCCGATGCGGGCTTTGGGCCAGTTGAATATGGGTCACGTGGGGGCCAACTTGGTCCCAGACCTCCAACACGTCGCCGTGCATCTGGTGGATATGGTGTACGTCAAACTGCAATCCGAGGTGGTCTGCACCAATCTCGCTAACAATCTGTCCCGCTTTCAGCGCGTTATTGAGGTAGTAGCCCGGCACCTCTTCTTGGCACATTGGCTCAATCGTAAGACTTTGCTTTGGTGCCTGCTCCAACGCCCAACGCAGATTTTCGACGAAAACCTCCCGCGCCTCCGGTCCTTTCACCGCCCCGGCCATGACGTGCACATGCTTTACGCCTAGGGCCTTGGCATAGCGCATCGTACGCGTGAAATCGCGGCGAAAGCGCTCCTCTTGGCCCGGTACGGCCGCGAATCCGCGTTCAGCTCCGGTGTAGTTCGGCGGCGGGCAGGTGATCATGACCATCTTCAGGTCATTTTGGCCCAGCCGATCCAGAATATCAGGGACAGCATGGTCATAGGGAAAGGGAATTTCCACACCTTGAAACCCGGCGATGCGGGCGGCCCCAAACCTTTCATCAAACGGTAAATCTGCAAAGAGCGTGCTCAAGTTGGCACAGGCTTTCATATATCTTCGAGCTCCGATGCGGGAATAATAGGGAAAAAGGCCCCGGCAGACCGGACACCGAACCAAATAACGCCCTCTATGACGTCCTCTTCGCCGAGGTCAACAAGTCGGTAAAACGATTTGCGATCAATCAGCGCCTCGAGATTGGCGCGGATCAAAACGTAGGGTGATGGCTCTCCTGTTTCGGGGTCGCGCACCACACGGATGGGATGGTCCGTCCCAGCCAGCACCGCATCACCGACGTGGGTGGTAAAGCGCAAGCCGTCGCCGACCCGTTCAAAATCAACCGCCACAAAAGGTGCGTCGTCGACGGTGATTCCCACCTTTTCAACCGGTGTAACGAGAAAGTAATCTTCCCCGTCCTTCCGCAAAATTGAGGAGAACAGATTGACCAATTCGGGCCGTCCAATGGGGGTGCCGAGGTAAAACCAGGTGCCATCCCGCGCAATCCGCATGTCAAGATCCCCGCAAAACGGCGGGTTCCACAAATGCACTGGAGGAATTCCTCGTTTGCCTGCCTTTGCAGCAGCGCGGGCAGAGGATGCTAGGCTTTCCGCCGATGGGGTCACGATCTTTTGTCCAGACATGCTTTTTGCCATTGGGGTTTATCGTCTTATCTGCTGTTATGATCAAAGATACAAAGCGAGCGGAGAAATGTCATGACCACTGAACCCGATCTTGTTGCTGATATCGAGGCGCTCGGCGAAAAACTCGCCGCCGCGCGGGCATCAATCGGGAAGCGTTTCATAGGCCAGACGAGAGTGGTCGACCTAACACTGACCTCGCTGATTTGCGGCGGTCACGCTGTTTTGGTTGGTTTGCCTGGCCTGGGCAAGACCCGGCTGGTCGACACGCTATCGACTGTGATGGGCCTGAAGGGCAACCGGATCCAGTTCACGCCAGACCTGATGCCGGCTGACATTTTGGGCTCTGAAATTCTTGATACCACTGCCGACGGCTCCCGTGCGTTCCGCTTTGTCGAGGGCCCTGTCTTTTGCCAGCTCTTGATGGCCGATGAGATCAACCGCGCGAGCCCGCGGACCCAATCCGCCTTGCTTCAGGCGATGCAAGAAAAAGAAGTCACCATTGCCGGCCAACACCGTCCTCTTGGCGTTCCGTTCCACGTGCTTGCCACGCAAAACCCTATCGAACAGGAAGGCACCTATCCGTTGCCAGAGGCACAGCTCGACCGTTTCCTTGTTCAAATTGATGTCCCTTACCCTGATCGTGATGCAGAGCGCGACATCTTGATCGCGACCACCGGCATGTCCGAAGAGGAATCGACCGCGGTCTTTACAGCCCAAGAGCTGTTGGATGCTCAGACGCTGTTGCGCCGGATGCCCGTGGGCGAGAACATCGTCGAAATGATCCTTGACCTCGTTCGCGCTTGCCGCCCTGATGAAGATGCGCCAGAGGTTGTCCGCCAAAGCGTTGGCTGGGGTCCTGGTCCGCGCGCGGCCCAGTCATTGATGCTAACGGTCCGCGCTGCGGCCCTGCTGGACGGTCGGCTTGCCCCAAATGCGGAAGATGTGCGGAACATGGCGACGCCTGTTCTTGAGCACCGCATGGCGCTGACATTTGCAGCGCGTGCTCGGGGCGAGACTATCGACAACGTCATTAACACAACAGCTGCACAAGTTACTCAGGTGACCGCAGCCGCATGAGCATCCCGCTGACCCTTCGTTCGGCGGCAGAAGACCTCGCAGCCCCCCTTCCACCTTTATTGGCCGAAGCAGAGCATTTGGCCGCGACTGTCTTATTGGGTGATCATGGACGGCGGCGGGCCGGGACGGGTGACACGTTTTGGCAATACCGACCAGCCCAACCAGGCGATAGCGCCCGCAGCATTGATTGGCGCCGATCAGCGCGGTCTGAATCCAACTTTGTGCAAGATAAGGAATGGCAGATCGCCCAGTCGATCCTGCTTTGGGTCGACGACGCGGCATCGATGCAGTTCACCTCGACTGACAATCTGCAAACAAAGGGCTATCGCGCGCGGTTGTTGGGTCTCGCCGTTGCAGTTCTGTTAGTCCGCGGAGGGGAACGCGTCGGCCTGACCGGATTGCGCTTGCCGCCCAAACGCGGCCAACAGCAGTTGGAGCGGATGGCTGTCATTCTTAGCGAAGACAGTGATCGTGACTACGGCGCGCCGGAGGCCCAAGGGATGCTACCGCATTCCCGCGCGCTCTTTATCAGTGACTTTCTTGGCGACATCACCCCCACCCGCGACGCGCTCTTGCGAGCCGCCGATCGCGGTGTGCGCGGTGCGATCTTACAAATACTCGACCCTCAGGAGGAGGCCTTCCCGTTTGACGGCCGCACTATCTTTCAGTCGATGACAGGGGCTGTTGAACATGAAACGCTGAAAGCAGGAGACTTGAAGGCGCGCTACCTAGACAGGTTGGCAGCGCGCAAAGCCGAATTGTCTGATCTTGCGCGACTTACCGGCTGGCAATTTCACACCCACCATACCCATACAGCCGCGAACGCGGCTTTGCTGTGGGTTTACGGTGCGTTGGAGCGGCAAACCTGATGCTCAGCTTCGGTCCTCTCGCCTTCTTGTCTCCTTGGTTGCTGCTCGGCCTCTTGGCGCTGCCAATCTTATGGCTGCTTTTGCGTGCGGTTCCGCCCGCCCCAATTCGTCGCCGGTTTCCTGGGGTCGCATTGCTCCTGGGTCTTCAAGATGAAGAAAGCCAAACGGATCGCACACCTTGGTGGTTGCTGTTGCTACGTATGTTGGCCGTTGCAGCTGTGATCCTGGGTTTCGCAGGACCGGTGTTGAACCCGCAAACCCAAACCGATGGCGATGGGCCGTTGTTGATTGTTGCGGACGGCACATGGGCCGACGCGCGCGATTGGCCCGCAAGGGTTGACCGGATTGCGGTCATGCTGGACGAGGCAACGCGCCAAGGCCGCCCTGCAGCTGTCACGACGCTGACGGACTTGCCGCCGGATGGCATCACGTTCCAACCTGCTGATGTTGTGGCACAATCTTTGCCCAACCTGACCCCCAAAGCTTGGGAACCGCAGACCGAAGAGCTCGGTACCTTTGTCGCCGCTTTTGACACGAACTTTGACACTCGTTGGTTGTCAGATGGACTCGCCCGCGAAAGCCGCGCGGACCTCTTGAACGCACTCCAGTCACGTGGCGCGGTGACCGTTTATCAAACACCGCGCCAAACTGTTGGCATCCGCCCGGCCCGTTTTGTCGATGGCGAGATTGCCTTGTCAGCCACCCGGACGCCGGTTGGTCAGGCCGCAGACATTCCGGTGAGCGCCGTTGGCCTCGACCCGGCAGGCGCCGAACGGCAGCTTGCAACCGCGACGTTCCGTTTTGAAAGTGGGGAGGCTGTTGCCGAAACCGCCCTCGCCCTCCCCCCAGAATTGCGCAACCGCATCACGCGGTTTGAGTTGCCGGGTGTCCGCTCGGCCGCTGCGGTGACGCTGACAGACGATGCCCTCAAACGGCGCGAAGTCGCCTTGATATCGGGTCTGGGTGACCAGGAAGGCCTCGATCTGTTGGATCCGCTTTTCTATCTGCGGGAAGCCCTGGAGCCAACGGCGGACCTTATCGACGGATCCATCGAAGATATCCTGCTGGCCAATCCGGATGTGATCATCTTAGCTGACGTCGCGACCCTGGGCGGGTCCGATTCCGAGGCGGTGCTGAGTTGGGTGGAAAAAGGCGGTATGCTCTTGCGCTTCGCCGGCCCCCGTTTGGCAGCGTCAGAAACTGGGCGCATAGAGCAAGACCCGCTGCTGCCTGTACGTTTGCGCGCCGGCGGCCGTAGTGTCGGTGGCGCAATGTCCTGGGGAGAGCCAAAGGCGCTCGCACCTTTTGACGTGGATAGCCCTTTTGCTGGTTTGGACATTCCAGATGATGTAACTGTCAACGCCCAGGTTATGGCGCAACCCGACCCGACCTTAGCAGAGCGGGTGATCGCCCAACTCGCCGACGGCACCCCCCTCGTGACCCGCCAATTGACAGGCGAAGGCCAGGTCGTGCTTGTTCATGTCACCGCGAATGCGGAATGGTCATCGCTGCCACTTTCGGGCCTGTTTGTTCAAATGTTAGAACGGCTTGCGGTCTCAACCAGCACGGCGACACCATCCGTCGAGGACCTTGCAGGCACCACGTGGCTTCCGCGTGAAGTGATGACGGCCAATGGACGGTTAGAAGACGGCAGCACGTTGCCAGGTGTAGCTGGTGAAGCCATTGCAGAAGGCGCGATCGGGCCAGAACTTCAGCCTGGCCTTTACACGGGTGAGGACCGGCAAATCGCGGTGAATGTGATGCAGCTGGACAGCACCCTCGGCCCCGCTGTTTGGCCCGGAAATGTTGCGATTGAGGGGATGGCGGTAACGCGGGAAACACCGTTGAAAGGGTGGCTCTTGTCGTTGGCCATTGGGCTTTTGCTGATTGATGTTATTGCGACGCTGGCATTGGGCGGGCGGTTGCGCGGGCCGCGGGCCGATGCGGTCGCGGCCGTCATGTTGGGGCTTCTCTTGATTGCCCAGCCTGCATTCGCCCAAACCGAAGACGATTTCGCGATCAACGCGACGTCTGAAGTCGTCCTGGCCCATGTGATTACGGGCGACACGCCGACGGATGAGGTGGCGCTTGCGGGTCTCACTGGTCTTTCACAAACTCTGTTCCGTCGCACGAGTATCGAGCCGGCGGCCCCGCTAGGGGTCGATATTGAAACGGACGAACTGGCCTTCTTTCCGTTCCTTTATTGGCCCATCACGACCGCGCAGCCCCTGCCCTCACGCGAAGCTTACGCCAAGCTGAACCGGTATTTGCGCGGCGGTGGGATGATCCTGTTTGACACGCGAGATGCGGATACGGCGCGCTTTGGGTCCTCTTCGCCCGAGGGACAACACCTGCGCGCAATCGCTAGGTCACTTGATGTTCCGGCGCTCGAACCGATCCCTGAGGATCACGTTTTGACGCGGACATTCTATTTGCTGAACCAATTCCCTGGCCGTTACAACAGCCGCGATGTCTGGGTTGAATCTGCTCCGCCGGATGCGATCCAGCTTGAAGGCGTGCCCTTCCGGAACCTCAACGACGGGGTCACACCAGTTGTGATTGGTGGCAACGACTGGGCGCGGGCTTGGGCCGTTGATGATTTTGGCCAACGTATGTTCCCAGTGGGCCGCGGCCAGTCTGGCGAGCGCCAGCGTGAAATTGCTTTCCGCTTTGGCGTGAACCTGATCATGCATGTGCTCACGGGCAACTATAAGTCAGACCAAGTCCATGTGCCGGCCCTGCTTGACCGGTTGGGGCAATAACATGACAGGCACAATCATCCTCGACCCACTTTTGCCGATGGCTGTACTGATTGCGGCAGCCGTGCTGGTTCTTGTCGCAATTGGCCTTGCGATCTGGCGGCGCTTGTCTGGGTGGTGGCTGCGCGGCTTGGCAGGCTTGGCCTTGCTCGCGGCATTGGCGAACCCCTCATTGCAACAGGAAGACCGGGAACCGCTGTCCGACATCGTGATCGCGGTCGTCGACGAAAGCGCAAGCCAGCGGATCAGCGACCGGCCGGATCAGTCCGCCGCCGCTTTGGCCAACCTGGAGGCGGAGCTGGAACGCCTCGACAACACTGAACTGCGGGTTGTGACTGTCGGCGATAGTGAGGTTGAAGGTGACAGCGGAACGCTGTTGATGACCGCCCTTGCCGAAGCACTCGCAGAAGAACCGCAAGGGCGGATTGCGGGATTGGTTTTGATTACCGATGGCCGGTTGCACGATTTGCAGCGCACCCCGAACCTGCCCGCCCCGTTGCACGCTTTGTTGACTGGCAAAGAAGATGACTGGGACCGGCGGTTGGTCGTCGCAAATGCGCCCGCGTTTGCGATTTTGGGAGAGCCGGTCACGCTAACACTCCGGATTGAGGACCAGGGGGCGGCGCCTGACAGCATCGGTTTTGTGCCGCTCACCATCGCGATTGATGGTGACACGCCGCAGGAATTCACAATCCCCGTGGGGGAGGATGTCGAACTGCCAATCACCCTGCCTCATGGTGGCATGAACGTCCTGCAGTTCGCGACACCTGTTGCGGAAGGCGAGTTGACCGATCGCAACAACGCGGCCGTCGTGCAGATCAATGGCGTGCGCGACCGGTTGAGCGTTTTGCTGGTCTCTGGCGAACCACATCCTGGTGAGCGGACATGGCGAAACCTCCTCAAGTCCGATGCCTCAGTCGATCTTGTTCATTTTACCATCCTGCGCCCGCCGTCGAAGCAAGACGGGGTACCGGTCAATGAACTCTCGTTGATCGCGTTTCCGACGCGCGAGTTGTTCCTGGAAAAGATCGATGAGTTCGACTTGATCATTTTCGACCGCTATTCACGCAGGGGCATTCTCCCCAACGAGTACCTCGATAATATTCGCCAATATGTGGAAGATGGCGGCGCAGTACTGGTCTCCTCCGGCCCCGAATATGGGTCAGCTGAAAGCATCTTCCGCTCACCCCTGGGGGACGTATTGCCTGGCGTTCCTACCGCGCGGGTCTATGAAGAAGGCTTCACGCCGATGATCACGGACCTCGGCGAACGTCATCCGGTAACCGAAGGTCTGGAAGCGGCTTACGCCGATCCGGATAGTGAAGGCCCGGGTTGGGGCCGGTGGTTCAGGTTGGTCGATGTAATCGCGCCCGAAGACGCCACCACGGTGATGAGCGGCACCGACGACAAGCCTTTGCTCACGCTGCAGCGGATCGGTGAAGGCCGGGTGTCACTCATCGCGTCGGACCAGTCCTGGCTTTGGGATCGCGGCTATGAGGGCGGTGGACCGCAACTTGAACTTCTACGCCGCCTTGCGCATTGGATGATGAAAGAGCCTGAGTTGGAGGAAGAGGCCCTTTGGGCTGAGCCCACAGGCCAAACGATGCGTGTGATCCGTCGGACGTTGTCGGAAGAGACGGGCGATGTAACCATCACCCATCCAGATGGAACGGAGACGGTGCTGACGCTGGAAGAGACGAGCCCAGGCCGGTTTGAGACGCTCTGGGAGGCACCTGAGATCGGGCTTTACCGGTTATCGGACGGCGAACTTGATTCCGTGATCGCGCTTGGCCCTGCTGCGCCACGAGAGTTCGAACAAACCATCGCTACGGGTGACGTGTTGGAACCTGCGATCGCCGCAACCGGCGGGGGCATCATGCCGATTTCAGCGGGCGATATCGATATCCGGTCCGTCAGGCCGGGCCGCCCAGCCGCAGGACGCGGCTGGATCGGTGTCACCCCACGCGCCGCGTTTCAGACCGCAGATATTTCGATCACGCCGCTGCTGCCTGCATGGGCCTTCTTGCTGCTGGCCTCGCTGTTGATCGTCGGGGCGTGGTTGCGCGAAGGGCGGCGGACCTAGGGCATCACAACACGGGTCTCACTGACCCTACTCCGGCAAAGTGAACGGGTATCTGTCGTCGTAGTAGCCGTTCACGTTGTCACTGACCCGGATGAAAACCTCAGTCATCCCCTCGGGGATCACAATCCCGGATTGCGAACGCGTGAAGGGCTGCTCATTGACGTGTGGATGAGCCAACGGGCGAATGCCCAGCTGGTTCCCGTTGCCATCCACGACCTCCCACCCATCGGCGTAGTCATCCCAGCCGGTATCTGGATGGCTGATGGTGACGTCAAAGCGCCAGGCATCGCCGGACTTGGTCGCGACAACTTTTTCGACGACGGGTGCGTCGGCGGCGGCGGCAGTGGCCGTACACACCGCAAGAACTGTAAGCATCTGTCTCATGGGTTGGATCCTAACAGAATATTGCGTGGGATTGAGGCAAATTCCCGTGATAAAACGGTCCAAACGACAAACGCGGTCGCGATCATGAGTGGGACGGCGCCGATGAGCCACGCCAGTGCCCCCAAAGCAAAGTATAGTGATCGCAACCCGCGGTTAAAATTGATCGCAGCGCGAATGTTCAATTCTGCCGCTTGCCCAGCGATGCGCATTGCCTCTGGATCTTTGGGGTCGTTTGGAACAGCAGACATCATGACAGCGCAGTAGCCAAAGACCCGGTTCGCCCAGACAAACTTGAGGAACCCGTTGGTCAACAGCAGAGCCACAACGGCCAGTTTCACCTGCCAAATCAAAACAGGCACCTCGAGCATCGCCACATCTTCCGCCACCCCACTCAGTGGTTCAGTGTTTGAAATCAGCGCCAGTACACCACCAATGGCGAGGATACAGGTTGAGGCAAAGAACGACGTCCCCTGTCGAAGACTTGCCATGATCTGCGCGTCAAAAATGCGGGGGTCCCGTGTCACGAAGACGCGCATCCAGGCCCGGCGATTCTCGGACATGATCTTGGTCACAGATGGACGGGACGTCGGCGGATGTTCGATCAACCACCCACCCCCGATCAAACCCATCAACAAAAGGGCAAGGGCCACGGCATCTAGGAATGACAGGAGGCTGAGTGAGGCAAGAATATTCATACTGCGTCACTATCGCTCAGACAGTGCTCTTGCCAATTGGTGAAATTGGTATACTTTTCTTACCAATTCGAGGAAAGAGGCCGTCAGCCATGGATATGCCAGCACCAAGCGCCGCCGTTTTGTCGCGAAAGTCCCAGATTGTAGAGCGATTGCGGGGCGTTTTGCCGGCGGATGCGGTGATTGACGACCCAGCGGAGACGCGGGCCTATGAATGTGATGGCCTTTCAGCCTACCGATGCCCGCCGCTGTGTGCCGTCTTGCCCGCGTCGACGGAAGAGGTTTCGGCCGTCTTAAAGGTCTGTCATGAGCTCGAGGTGCCCGTAGTGCCCCGAGGGTCTGGTACGTCGCTGGCGGGCGGTGCCATGCCTACGGCAGATGCCGTTATCTTGGGCGTGGCACGGATGAACGACGTGTTAGAAACGCACTACGCGGATCGGATCATTCGCGTGCAAACGGGGCGCACAAACCTAAGCGTCACCGGCGCGGTTGAAGATGATGGGTTCTTCTACGCGCCGGACCCATCCAGTCAGTTAGCCTGCGCGATTGCGGGCAACATCGCGATGAATTCCGGCGGGGCGCATTGCCTGAAATACGGCGTCACCACCAACAACCTCTTGGGGGTTACCATGGTCATGATGGATGGCACCATTGTTGAAATCGGCGGCGGGCATTTGGATGCTGGTGGGTTGGATATGCTCGGGCTGATCTGCGGCTCCGAAGGGCAGTTGGGTGTGGTGACAGAGGCGACATTGCGGATCTTGCACAAGCCTGAAGGTGCCCGGCCCGTTTTGATGGGCTTTGATAGCTCTGAGACCGCAGGGGCTTGCGTGTCGGACATCATCAAGGCAGGCGTACTCCCCGTCGCCATCGAATTTATGGACCGTCCCTGTATCGAGGTTTGCGAGGCCTTTGCAAAGGCAGGCTACCCGATGTGCGAGGCCTTGTTGATCGTCGAGGTGGAAGGGTCCGAGGCTGAAATCGCAGAACAGCTCGAGAAGATCACTGCCATCGCGCAAACCCATAATCCGGTAGAACTGCGCGAAGCAAAAACGGCAGATGAAGCCGGACGCATCTGGCTTGGCCGCAAATCCGCCTTTGGGGCGATGGGCCAGGTGAACGATTACATGTGCCTCGACGGCACGATCCCCGTCTCCGCTTTACCAGAAGTGCTGCGCCGCATTGGGGAATTGTCGGATCAGTTTGGCTTAGACGTGGGCAACGTCTTTCACGCGGGCGACGGCAATATGCATCCGTTGATCCTGTATAATGCCAACAAGCCCGGAGACCTAGAAACCTGTGAGGCGATGGGGGCGGAGATACTGAAGCTGTGCGTGGAAGTCGGCGGCTGTCTGACGGGGGAGCATGGCGTAGGCATCGAAAAGCGCGATTTGATGACGGTGCAGTTTGATCCTGTGGACCTAGAGGCGCAAATGGCGGTCAAAGATGTGTTTGATCCCAAATGGCTCCTCAACCCCGCCAAAGTCTTCCCCCTGGCCGCGAGCGAGACGCGGCGGGCAGCGTAGCTTTTTCGACAGAACCGTTTTGGAACTTCCCGTGAGACCTCCATGCCGAAAAGATAGGTTGAGGCTCACTGCCCTGCAGTACAAGGATCAAAGAAACACATGACCCCTGCGACCGAGAGCGAATTGGCGGAGGCGATCAAAAGCGCCGATGGCCCCTTGCGGGTGATAGGCGGCGGGACACGGCCGGTGGGACGTGCGGCACCAGGCGAGGCCTTGTCGACGACAGCTCTAACAGGGGTCACTCTCTATGAGCCCGGCGCTTTGACCCTCGTGGTGCAGGCTGGCACGCCGTTGGCCGATGTCGAGGCGACATTGGCGGCCGAGAACCAACGCTTGGCTTTTGAACCGATGGACCACCGCGCTTTGCTGGGCACATCGGGGACCCCGACGATCGGTGGCGTGGTGGCCGCCAATGTTTCAGGTCCCCGTCGGATTGCCGTTGGGGCGTGTCGCGACTTTCTGTTGGGTGTGCGGTTTGTGGATGGGGCTGGACGGGTCATCAAAAACGGTGGGCGCGTGATGAAGAATGTCACTGGCTATGACCTGGTGAAGCTCATGGCCGGGTCCTATGGAACCTTGGGTGTCCTATCTGAGGTGGCGTTGAAAGTGCTGCCACAGTCGGAGACGGAGGCAACCTTGATGCTTCCCGTCGGATCCGTAGATGCAGCGGTTGGGGCGATGTCGGCCGCACTTGGCTCCGCCTATGAGGTCACAGGGGCGGCCTTTGATGGGCATGACGTTCTTTTACGAATTGAAGGGTTTGAAGGCTCGGTGGCCTACCGGCAAGATGCTTTGTCGGGGCACTTGTCCGCCCATGGCGCGATCACCGTGATCTCGGACGCCGCTGAGTCTGCTGGCCGCTGGCGTGCCATTCGCGATGTTGAGACGTTGCAAAATGCGACCGGCGATCTTTGGCGGATCTCTGTCCGGCCCAGTGCTGCGCCTAAGATCGCGGATGAGTTGCCAAAGAGGAGCCAGATGCTCTTGGATTGGGGCGGCGGTCTGATGTGGGTTGCTCTACCGTCGGGAACGGATGTGCGGGCGGTTGTTACTGGCGGCCATGCGACATTGGTCCGCGGCGATGCCAGCGTCCCAACGTTTCATCCCGAGCCTGCACCGCTTGCCAAGATCAGTGCGGACCTGCGCGCAACGTTCGACCCGAAAGGCCTTTTGAACAGCGGGGTCATGGGCTGATGCAAACGACGTTCACACCCGACCAGTTGAAAGATCCTGGAACCAAGCGGGCGAATGAGATCCTGCGTGCCTGCGTCCATTGCGGCTTTTGCACCGCCACTTGCCCAACGTATCAAGTCTTGGGCGACGAGCTCGATAGTCCGCGCGGTCGGATCTACTTGATCAAAGACATGCTTGAGAATGAACGTGTGCCGGACGCGAAGATGGTCACTCATATCGACCGGTGCCTCTCCTGCCTGGCCTGTATGACGACCTGTCCTTCTGGGGTGCACTACATGCATCTGGTCGATCATGCGCGCGCCTATATCGAGGATCATTACCAGCGACCCTGGTCTGACCGCGCCCTAAGGTGGGTTTTGGCCCGTGTGCTCCCCTATCCGATGCGGTTTCGCGTCGCCTTACTGGGCGCAAAAATGGCCCGACCTTTCGTTGGTCTTGTGCCCGACAAACGCCTGCGCGCGATGATCGCGATGGCCCCGAAAACCATCCCACCTGTCAGCCGCAACGACGACCCGCAAACCTTTGCCAGTCCACGCAAAAAAATGCGCGTTGCGCTGATGACAGGCTGTGCACAGAAGGCGCTGAACACAGACATCAATGACGCCACGATCCGGTTGCTCACGCGCTTTGGGGCAGAAGTTGTCGTAGCAGACGGGACCGGATGCTGTGGTGCCCTCACCCATCACATGGGCAAGGCAACCGAAAGCCACGCGACAGCTGCCAAAAACATCAAGGCTTGGTCAAAGGAGATCGATGGCGCTGGCCTCGATGCCATTGTGATCAATACGTCTGGCTGCGGGACGACCGTGAAGGACTATGGCCACATGTTTCGCAACGATCCCCTCGCCGATGATGCAGCACGGGTGGCGGAACGGGCGAAGGATATCTCAGAGGTGATGATGGACCTACTGGCCCCCGATGCGCCTGAAATTGATCGGCAAGTTGCGGGTCCTGACGTGCCAATCACAGTCGCCTATCATGCCGCGTGCTCACTTCAGCATGGCCAGCAGATCAAGACCTTTCCAAAGGACCTGTTGAAACGCGTTGGGTTCCAAGTGCTTGAGCCGAAAGACAGCCATCTGTGTTGCGGGTCTGCGGGGACATATAACCTCATGCAGCCCGAAATTTCGGGGCAATTGAAGAACCGGAAGGTCAAAACGCTCGAAGCACTTACGCCAGATATCATCGCGGCAGGAAACATCGGATGCATGATGCAGATCGGCAGCGCGACGGAGGTTCCCATTGTGCACACCGTTGAATTGCTGGATTGGGCGACGGGTGGTCCCCAACCGCCCGCGCTCACCAGGGACAAAAGCGCCACACCCCCCGTACCGATATTACGATAGCGCCTTATTCTCGCCGTACCACCTCGTCTAATGATGTCTCAAAAGAGCAGAGACCCACATGGTACGATCCTTCTTCATCCTGCTGGCGCTGGCCTTGTCCGCTGTGCCCGCGACGGCACAAGACCGCGCTGACGGCTTGGAGTCGCTCGACACGCGGCAGGCCACCGCAGGGTGGGAGGCTGTGGGCCGCCTTGATATCAACGGTCATGGGTTTTGCACCGCCGCTTTGATTGGCGACCGTCTGGCGCTGACGGCGGCGCACTGCGTCTTCGACCGCTACAATCGCCCGATCCCAGCCAATCAGTTCATGTTTCAAGCGGGTCTGCGCAATGGCCGGGCGGACGCAACCCGTGGCGTGATCAACGTGATCCCGCATCCCGGGTATCACCCTGACGGCCCCACTGCGCGGCTCGACGGCGTCGCCAATGACGTGGCGCTGTTAGAACTGGCACAACCAATCCGTTACGCAGGCGTCCAGCCCTTCTCGGTGGCCTCTGAACCGCTGCGCGGCGACCAAGTCGCCATCGTGTCGTACGGCAAGGATCGGTCCGAAGTGCCAAGCTTGCAAAGATCGTGCAGCGTTCTCAGCCGATTGGGCGGCACGTTGGTCATGGATTGCGCCGCTGAATTCGGATCTTCCGGAGCACCCGTGTTCCGCGTCGAAAACGGGCGGGCACAAATTGTCTCGGTCGTCTCGGCCGTCGGTGAATCGGGCGGGAGTGTTGTCTCACTTGGCACCGCTTTGGAAGAACCACTGCAGACCCTGCTTTTGGCGCATGCCGAATTGGAAGGTCCGCAAGTGATTGGAGCAGAGCGGCGCATATCAGTGGGCGAACGACACGACACGGGCGCGAAGTTCATTCGGCCCTAAGCTGAAAACTCCCGTAAATCAGCCTTCCTCCGCCTTAATCTTGCCGCAGCCCCCTGCTTGGTTTCACCGAACGCCGAGGGATGTTTGGTATGCTGCGCTGCTTTCTCACTTCACTTTTCTTACTCGTCGGGGCCACGAGCACGTCTGCTCAATCGGTTGGGTCTGATTTGATTTCGCTCGAAGACCGCTACGCCACCGAAGGGTGGGAGGCGGTGGGCCGGCTCGACATCGGGACCTTCGGCCAATTCTGCACCGCGACGCTGATCCGCGACCAGCTGCTGCTCACCGCAGCGCATTGTGTCTATAACGAAGCGGGCGACCTGCGGGCGAGCAACACCATGACCTTCCGCGCCGCCCTGCGCAACGGGCGCGCCGAAGCAACGCGCGATATTATCCGGGTCGTGCCGCATCCGAATTTTGTGCCAGAGGATGAAGGAATCTCGCGCAAGAATATTGCGACGGACATTGCCGTTCTCGAATTGGCCCAGGCCATTCGTCTGTCCAGCGTACAGCCTTTCCCCATCTCCTCCCGGCCACGGCGGGGGGATGAGGTGGCGATCGTCTCCTATGGGATGAACCGGCCCGAGGCGCCAAGCCTTCAAAAAAGCTGCAACATCCTTGGCCGTGTTGAAGGGACTGTTGTCACCAATTGCGACACGGAGCCGGGCTCTTCCGGGTCTCCGGTCTTCAAAGTTGAAAACGGTCGAACAGCGATTGTGTCCGTCGTTTCAGCCGGCGCACCGGACAACCCAACACCGATCACTTACGGCACATCCTTGCAAGAACCATTGCGTGTTCTGCTTGCAGAATTCGCGGCGCGCGGCCCAGCCCGCCCGGGCGGTACGCAGCGGTTGATGCTAAGCGGGGAGCGCAACGACACCGGTGCGCGCTTCGTGAAGGTCGGCGAATAGGTCACTTGAAGAATTCGAAACGTAACCCCATGTGATGGAAACAGGGTCGCCAATTGGGGCCCCGTGACCACCGCCTGTCCGTTGTGGAAGGCATCACATCGTTATCGCTTCTGAAAGGATGACCCATGCGTCGTTTAGACCTGACACCACTTTACCGTGCCTCTGTTGGCTTTGACCAAATCGCTGATCTGATGGATCGCGCCCTGGCTGCTGACGTGAGCACCAACAGCTACCCCCCTTACAACATTGAAAAAACCGAAGATGACGGATGGCGAATTGCCATCGCTGTTGCCGGTTTTGCCGAAGACGACCTCGCCATTGAAGTGCGGGACCGCAGCCTTGTCGTGACCGCCCGGAAGGCGGATGACGGGGCCGAGAAAACCTACCTCCACCGCGGCATCGCCACCCGCGCCTTTGAGCGCCGGTTCACATTGGCCGACCACGTCCGTGTGACGGGGGCGAGCCATGAGAACGGCATGCTCAACATCGATCTGGTGCGCGAAGTGCCTGAGGCCCTGAAACCCCGCCAGATCGCAATCACAAAGGTGGCAGATCAGAACGCCAACTTGGTTGAGGCTGAAAAGGTCAACTAAACCGAGGGCGCCCTTGGCTTTCATGCCGAGGGCGTCTTTCGATCATTTCGACATCAGTTTCGTTCCGCGCGAACCCCACTGATTCGCTGAATTTCCCCCAAAAACTCATAAATGACTACCGTTCGCCTGGGTTTGCATGAGGGATCGCGTGTTCATAGTCCCAACTCAGCGTGCAAAAAGCTTAAAGAATCAGCGCTTGACCGGTGCGGAAATGCCCAAATCAAGATATTTCTTGATGGTGGGGAATAATAGGCGAAAAAACACCTATGAATTACTTCTTTACGCGCGTAAAGTAATGACAGATCCAGTTAGGCGTCATTAACGAGTTGAAGTGTTAAGTGTATCGTTAGTGTTCAGACGCCAAAAGAACCGTGTATGAGGTTCGCAATATCTTTCATGTGCCCGGGCCACTTGGGTCAGGGCACATGAAAACTCTCCTAACCGAGACTTGGCATCAATAGTGGTCACCCATCGAAGTGCGTGATCGCAGTTTCGTTGTGACTGACCACAAGGGGCGGAGCGTTTCGAGCTCGCATCGTACGGCGCAAACTTCTCTCGCGAAGTCGGCTTTGCGGGGCAAACCGTGCTTTCGCTCTGGGCGCCCCAATGGCGGCTCTTTAGCTGACGGGCGTCAGCTCATCCATTGACCGCCATCAACGTTGTAAGTCTGTGAAACAATATAGTCGGAGTCGGATGAAGCCAAAAATATGGCCATGGGCTCCAGATCTTTTGGAATAGCAAACCGACCTGCGGGAACACCTGCGGCGACTTCCGCCTTTTTCTGACCTGGGGCTTTGCCTTCAAGTTTGGCGAACATTTCATCCACATGATCCCAGTGGTCGCCATCAACAACCCCCGGCGCGATGGCGTTCACGTTG
Organism: Pseudomonadota bacterium; assembly: GCA_038526085.1. Taxonomy (GTDB): domain Bacteria; phylum Pseudomonadota; class Alphaproteobacteria; order Rhodobacterales; family Rhodobacteraceae; genus Yoonia. The sequence continues at coordinate 165,020 of JBCBHE010000004.1, forward strand.
ATACCGTATTTGATAAGGTTTAGCCCCGCCGATTGGGTCATGGAAATGACGGCCGCTTTGGTCGAACAATAGACCAAGACCAGACCTTCGCCCCGTCTGCCGGCTTGGCTGGCCATGTTGATGATCTTACCGCCATGGCCTTGTTTTATCATCTGTTTGGCAGCGGCTTGCATAGTGAATAGGGAACCCGCCACATTCACCGCATAAAGTTGGTCAAAGCTTGCCCGGGTGATATCCACCGTTTCTGCCGCGTCAAAAAGCGCGGCGTTGTTCACCAAGATATCAAGCTTTCCAGCCTTGGAAACAACGGTATTGATAGCCGCATCAATGCTACTCTGGTCACTTACATCCATTTGAACTGGATAGGCTGCGGCCCCTATCTCCTCGGCCGTCTGGGCTGCGGCTTCAAAGTTGATATCCGCAATAGCAACCTGTGCTCCTTCTCGGACATAAGCTTCGGCGAAACCGCGGCCCAAGCCACGGGCCGCTCCAGTGATGAGTGCGGATTTTTCGTTGAGACGTTTCATATTATGCAGTTCCCTTTCTATAAAAGGAGTCATTCGCGCAAAACGCAGCATTGGTCGAAGAGGGCTCAAACCCGCCATCGAGACACCTCAAGCCGGTTCAATGCGCCTCCGCCCAATTCGCCCCCTGCCCCGCATCCACCGCCAGCTTCACATCAAGCTTCACCGCAGGGTCGCTCGCCCCTTCCATCACGTCCCGCGCCACGCCGATCAGGTCGTCAACGGCCGCGTCCTCAACCTCGAAAATCAATTCGTCGTGGACCTGCAGCAGCATCTTCGCTGGCATCCCCGCGATCGCATCCGGCATCCGGACCATTGCCCGGCGGATCACATCCGCTGCCGTGCCTTGGATCGGCGCGTTGATCGCCGCGCGCTTGGCGAAGCCCGCATGCGGCCCTTTCGCGTTGATCTCAGGCGTGTGGATCTTCCGTCCGAACAAGGTCTGCACGTAGCCCTGATCTTTCGCGAACTGCACCGTGTCGTCCATGTACTGCCGGATGCCCGGGAAGCGTTCGAAATAGCGATCAATAAACCCCTGCGCCTCCCCCCGTGGAATACGCAGGTTCCGCGCCAAACCGAAGCCGGAGATCCCGTAGATCACCCCAAAGTTAATCGCCTTCGCCTGCCGCCGGATGTCCGGCGTCATCTCTTCCATGGGCACATCAAACATCTCTGACGCGGTCATTGCGTGGATGTCGTGGCCGTCTTTGAAGGCCTGTTTCAACGCATCAATCCCGGCAATATGGGCCAGAATGCGCAATTCGATCTGGGAGTAATCAAGCGAGACGAGGGTCTTCCCATCTTCCGCCACAAAAGCCTCTCGGATTCGCCGCCCTTCTTCGGACCGAACCGGAATGTTCTGCAAATTCGGGTCGGTCGAGGCCAGACGCCCGGTATTCGCGCCCGCGATGGAATAAGACGTATGCACCCGCCCCGTGTCCCCATTGATGTGGTCTTGCAGGGCGTCGGTATAGGTGGATTTCAATTTCGCCAACTGGCGATAGTCAAGGATCCGCGCCGGGAAGTCATGTTCGGTCGCAAGGTCTTCCAACGCATCTGCGGGCGTTGACCATTGACCCGTCTTCGTCTTCTTGCCGCCTTCCAGCCCCATATCCTCAAACAGGATTTTACCAACCTGACCGGGGGCCTGCACGTTAAATTCACGTCCAGCGAGCTCATATAGCTCTGCCTCCAACCCCGCCATTTTCTGGGAAAACGCGTTGGACATGCGGCTCAGCACATCGCGATCGACTTTGATGCCCGTGCGTTCCATGTCGCGCAGCACAGGCACCATGGGCCGTTCGAGGGTTTCATAGACAGTCGTCACCCCAATCGTGTGCAGCTTCGGCTTGAACTGCTGCCAGAGGCGCAAGGTGATATCCGCATCCTCTGCGGCGTACTTCACCGCGTCATCTATTGGGACTCGGTCGAAGGTGATCGCGGATTTCCCAGAGCCGAGCAGCGGTTTGATCGGGATCGGTGTATGGCCCAAATAGCGGTCCGACAGCACGTCCATCCGGTGATTATGCATGCCCCCGTGCATCGCGTAGGACATCAGCATCGTGTCGTCGATTGGGGCAACAGTGATGCCCAGACCCGCAAAGATCTTGGCATCATACTTCATGTTTTGGCCAATCTTGAGAATGCTGTCGTCTTCCAAAACCGGCTTTAGCGCGGAAAGACACGCGTCAAACCCCATCTGCCCGTCAGCCAGATCATCGGTGCCAAACAGATCATCCGCCTTCCCGGCTTTGTGGGTCAGTGGGATGTAACAGGCCTGCCCCGGTTCCACTGAGAGTGAAATCCCCACCAGTTCCGCGCGCATTTCATTGAGCGATGTGGTCTCCGTATCCAGCGCCACATAGCCCCGCCCTTTGATCCGGTCGATCCAGACCTGCAAGGCGGCTATATCCGCGACTTTCTCGTAGGCGTCCGCATCAAACGGCACCTCTTCTGGCTCCGCCGCCGCAGCAGCCGGGGCCAACTTTTCCTCAATCGCAGGCGCATCAACACCCAGCTTGTCGGCGATCCGCTTTGTGACCGTCCGAAATTCCATCTCAGCCAAGAACCCCAACAGCGCATCCGCCTCTGGGTCCCGTACCTCCAACGAGTCGAGATCAAACGGCAAGTCCATCGCGCAATCCAGCTGGACGAGCTGCTTGGACACTTCAATCAGCGCGCGATTGTCTATCAGGGTTTGGCGGCGTTTGGGTTGTTTGATCTCTTCGGCGCGATCCAGCAGGCTCTCCAAATCCCCGAACTCATTGATCAATAGCGCGGCGGTCTTGATCCCAATCCCCGGTGCGCCCGGAACATTATCCACGCTATCCCCAGCCAAAGCCTGCACATCCACAACGCGTTCTGGTCCCACCCCGAACTTCTCGTGAACCCCATCCCGATCGATGCGCTTGTTCTTCATCGGGTCGAGCATCTCAACGCCATCCCCAACCAATTGCATCAAGTCCTTGTCAGACGACACAATCGTCACCCGCCCCCCCGCATCGCGGGCCTGATGGGCCAGAGTTGCGATGATGTCATCCGCCTCAAACCCCTCAATTTCCTCACAGGCGATGTTGAATGCGCGGGTCGCGTCGCGGGTCAGTGGAAATTGCGGCACCAGATCTTCCGGCGCGGGCGGACGGTTGGCCTTGTATTGGTCGTAAAGATCATTGCGAAAGCTTTTGCCAGAATAGTCAAAGATCACGGCCACATGGGTCGCCGCATCCGGACCGGTGTTCCCCTCGACATAGCGCTGCAACATGTTGACGAAACCGGAAACCGCGCCGACAGGCAAGCCGTCAGATTTGCGCGTCAACGGGGGCAGCGCATGATAGGCCCGGAAGATAAACGCCGATCCGTCAATCAGATGCAGATGACAGCCTTTTCCAAACTGCTGTGCCATGTGATCATCCCCCTCGTTCTGACCAGAGGGTTTTGCCATGTTCCGCCTTTACCTGCCAGCCGCGATTGTCCTTGGCCATGCCGCAATGGCGCAAGACCTCGGCGTTTGCCGCAATATCCCTTACGACCAAGACAACTGCGTGCGGGTCCTGGCCTGCATCGGCGATCAAGGTCTCCAGTTTGATGGCAAGGCGCGTGGATGGGACCAAGGTCACATCATCGGCCAGAGGTCTGACTTTACGAATTGCACTGGTACCTGGGACAGTAACGGGCCGCTTGGAACTGGCGTTGGTCAATTGACCTGCGAGGACGGGGTCACGGTTGATGTCATCTACTACACCCAAGACAACGTCACAGGGACCGTCATCGGGCGCGGGAAGGACTCGTTGGGGCGCAACGTTCAAGTGTGGTCCGGGGAAAACGTGCTGCAGTTCTTGACACCTGACGGGGCGCATGGCGCGCGCTTGCCTTGTTTCGGCGGCGACATCCCGATTAGCTAAGAAGAACCTTTTCCAGACGAACCACCTTAAGCGTGAACGTTCCATCCACGGTAGCGACGGTTTCCATACGGGCCCCGCAATTCGCCCAACCATGTTTTTCATAGAACCGGATCGCGCGGATGTTCTTAACGGCGGCAATCAAATGGGCTCGCGTAACGCCCATGTCCCCCATTTGGGCTTCCGCAGCTTCGATCAACGGTGCGGCGACACCTTGCCCGATCATTGACGCGGCGACATAGAATTGATCCAATTCACTGCCGACAATCCGGATGAAGCCCGTCGTGATGGGGCCGTCCTTGCTCAGGAAAAAGCTGGCACGGTCTCGCATGATCCGCACCCGAAAACTGTCCAAGTCGCGATATTGTGTCAGTGCGGCAGGCACCAAATCTGCGTGTCCCGCGTGCCAACCATCGTACCAAAGCCTTGCCAGCTCATCGACATCTTGTGCAGCGACGGGCAGTAACTTTGGCCGATCACCCATCGCTTCTGCAGATCCGTGTGCGGAAAACGGACATTGCCTAGGTCAACCGGTCGGCGAAGCTTTCATGCACATATTTGGCGTCGCAGTAGGGGCAAATGACATAACCCACATCCTTGGGGATCGTCAGCCAAACACGCGGATGGCCCAACGCCCCCTCGCCCCCGTCACAGGCAATCCGCCAGTCTGACACGATCTTAATCTCAGGGTCGGGTGTGGGCATGGGCAGCCTCATAAAGCCAAACGGGTTGCGATGTTTCGCGCCGGTTGATAGCGCAGGCACGACAGGAGGGGAAGGCCAGATGACCGAACAGGCAATCGAAATCACAGGCCTGCGCAAAACCTACGCGGCAACGGGGAAGTCCCCAGCGAAGGAAGCTCTCAAGGGCGTTGACCTGGCGATCCGGCGCGATGCTGTGTTTGGGCTGCTTGGGCCAAACGGCGCAGGAAAATCCACGCTGATCAACATTTTGGCGGGCCTCGTGATCAAATCCGAAGGTCAGGTGAAAATCTGGGGCTTTGACCAAGATGCAAACCCCCGCCAATCGCGGGCCGCCATTGGTGTAATGCCGCAAGAGCCGAACCTTGACGCCTTCTTCACGCCACGGGGGTCACTTAATGTGCAAGCGGGCCTTTACGGCGTGCCGAAGCACAAGCGTAAGACAGATGAGATCCTGGATTTCATCGGTCTCGCGGATAAAGCTGACGCTTATGCGCGCTCCCTGTCTGGCGGGATGCGGCGGCGGCTTGTGATGGGCAAGGCGCTGGTGCACAGCCCTAATATTCTGGTTCTCGACGAACCAACGGCTGGCGTGGACATTGAGCTGCGCAACATGCTTTGGGCCAATGTGCGCAAGCTCAACGAGCAAGGCACAACGATCATTCTCACCACCCACTACCTCGAAGAAGCGCAGGAAATGTGTGATGAGATCGCGATCATCAACCACGGTGCGCTTGTCGTGCAAGACACAACGGCAAACCTCCTCACAAGGCTCGACAGCAAGACGCTCGTGGTCCGGCCCGCTGAAGACACGGATATTCCCGCCCTGCCGCCAACAATCAGCGGCACCCGGCGCAATGATGGAACACTCGCGTTCAGTTATCACACCACCCAAACCAGCGCGGACCAAGTGCTCGATCTACTTCGGACCGCAGATATCAAGATCACCGATATCAGCACGGAAGAATCTGATCTCGAAGACGTGTTCCTCGCCCTCACCCGCACGCCCTAACGAACAGGTGTTCCAAGACAACCTAAGGCGTGCGGTACCCACGGCGGCCTACTCTTGATTTGGACAAAAATACCTTCCGCCGGAGGCTCCCGCACCAACAGCGATCCACCACGCCGGCGTTCGACGGCGCGGGGTCCGCCAGCTCAAATCACGTGGCGGCGGAAGCCGTCATTTTGGCAACATCCGCCCCAACAGCTTGCCGCCGATGATGTGTAGATGAAAATGCGGCACTTCTTGCACCCCATCTTCGCGGGCATTGGCAATGGCGCGAAAGCCGCCTTCCACGCCTGTCATCGCGCAAACCTCTGATACTGCGGCAAGAAATCCAACTTGTTCCTCAGGGGTTGCATCACGGGCGAAGTGGTCAAGGCTCACGTAGGGACCTTTTGGGATCACGAGGACATGAACAGGGGCCTGCGGGACAATGTCGTGAAATGCCAGCGCATGGGCGTTCTCAAACACCGTCTTATTGGGGATCTCACCCCGCAGGATTTTGGCAAAAATATTCTGATCGTCGTAGGCAAAGTCCATGAGCCGGGTCCTTAATCAACAAAAAGGTGAGGTGTTTCGACAAGAGCTTGGGCCACATCCTCGGGCACCGCAAGAAAACGGACAATGGCCGCGACGTTTTCGGCCAGCGGGGCCGCTTGGATCATCCGCGTAAAGTTAGCAAAGCCGGCATCACGGATCCGTTCGCTCTCATAGGCGACATCATTTTGGAGCGTGGGGATCAGCGCTGTAATCGTTTGCACCGGGCTTGCATCCGAGGCCAATCCGACGCGTTTCGCGTGCCCTTCGAGGTAGTCGTAGCTAAAGTCACAGGAGATCTCCAGGATTTTCACAGTCGCCCTGTCCCGCGCCAAATCTTGCAACAGATCAAAGTTGCGCGGATCAAGGCAAATGCCCAGTTGATCCGTTTCATAGTGTTCAAACATCATCCGGATCAGAGCGCGGCGGTGACGGCCCCTCTTGTCCAAGGTGGACTGCGCCCCGCCCAAATCTGGCAGATCGCTGCCTTCCTCATCGAACACGAAGTCCAGCATGGGAATGCCCGTTTCATAGTTGATCGCGGAGGCCAGGCGCTTGGCGACATGCCACTTCTTGCAAGTTAAAATGAAAAGCGTGCGGTCGCGGCCCAGTGTCGTCCCCTGCTCCCAGAACCGCTGCCCAAACCGCCGACCAATGCGACCGCGACTGGTCAAAAAGCCAAATAGATTGCGGCCTTCGTTTGAAATCACAAACTCACGCTGACCGCTGGCATAAAGCGCACCAAGCCGCGTTTTCAGATCATCCGCCTCTGGGCTGATCTTTCGTGCGAAAACAGCCTCTTGGCCAAGCAGCAAGTCGTAGTGATCGTTGTAGAAGGTCAGCGGCATGCCGTAATCGGTGAACATCAAGAAAGTTAGCGTGCGCGATTGAATTTCATTCGATGGAACGAGGTGGCGAACGATTGTCTGAAAGAAGGTTTCATCCGGGATCCACGTCGTTTGAAAGAACCGCATCACGTCTCGCCGGGTCTTGCGAAATTCGAGGACAGCTTCAATCGTCCGTCGCCGCAAACACCACCACTGGCTACCAATCATCATCGCGACATCCTGCGGGATTTTGCGGGTCAGCCCGAAGCGTTTTTGCAAATTGAAGCTGGTGTAGAACCACCATTTATGGGTCCGCTCATTGAACCAATGACGGTAAATGAGCCGCTCTTCACGAAAGCCTGTTTTGATCCAATTGCTCTCGAAGTAGTCAAAACTCTCGATGTAGTCGACATCTGCAGCGTCCAGCAGATCGTGCAGATAGGCCGCCGATTTGATCGGCATGCAATCCCCCGACACCATGTAAAAGTGGGTGGCTTTCGGAAACGCCGTGACGGCAGCCTCAATAGCACTCAGCGTCGCGTCGACCAGGCTCCATTCCCCCCAGCCGCATTTGATCCGTTTGGCTGCAAACGTAACATTGGGATTACCATGAAGGGCGGTTTTGATCTGCTCAAAGGCGGAAAGGGGCGCGCGGGCATCAAAATGAATGGCAAGACAATCACCAGCCGCCGTCAACCGCTCTGCCTGTTGAATGATCGCTTGAGGGTCCTTGTGGCAGAGAAGGATGAACGCAATTTTTGCCATAACGTGATCAATTGTCGCCACATTGGTATGATTGATACCCCGTCATACATGTATTGTTCGTTGATAATATAGACCTTCTTTGGTTTTTTAGAGCAAAGGTCGTGCACAACGATCACGAACGAAAATGGTGTCGAGGTAGCAGGTTATGGGATTTCCCGGGGTTTGGATGACCGAGAGCGAAAGCGTGGTTTACCGCGTTGTGCCCAAATGCGCCTGCTCCACCATTGGTCAAATCATGTATTTCTCCGACAAAGGAGAATTCTTCGACGGCGACATCCATGATGCGCAGTCCGGACTTCACAAGTGGGCCCTCGAAGCAAGCCATGAGCCGATCACGGCAAACGTTCAGTCCCACAAGAGCTACGCGTTCACATGTGTGCGCAATCCATACACTCGGATCTTATCGTCTTTCTTCGACAAGATCTGCGGCATCCAACGCAACGGCAAGTACTACCGCGGGAACTTGGTCCCCCTTTTGATCCAAAAGTATGGGATCGAAGTCGGCAGCCCCGACAACGGGTTCGAGTTTGACCAAATCAAGAGTTTCCGACGTTTCCTTTTGTTCGCGCGCGATACCATCCGCTGGCGCCGCCCGATGGAGCCTGACATCCACTGGTCCGCAATGTCCGGTCACATCTCAACCTTTATCGTCAATGGCGGACGCTACAATAAAATCTTCTGGACCGAGAAGTTCAATGACGGGATGCAAGAGGTGTTGAACCATATCGACACGCCGACGTCGGTGGACCTCGATGCAATCCCACGCTTCAACGAAAGCGAAGGGCACGGTCCAAAGCGGGCGCATCCCGTGGAAGACTACTTCGACGATCTATCGATGCATCTGGTCTATGAGATCTACAAAAAGGATTTCCAGCTTTTCAAATATGACTTTGAAAATCCAGGAAACAAAATGCCAATCGGCGAGATCGATCTAGATGAGGTGCACGCCAAGCTCGGCGATTAAGCTGGCTTGACCTTAGGGAGCGGCTACGCCCTTCATAACCAGGTTACGTCAATGGCACCGTTGCGGTGCGCATGTTGCCGATCCCTCGACGAACCGTTGTAACGGGCGCTGCTACGCGGCTGCATGGCTTCACACTTCTGTCTATTGATCGCAAGACCTTGTCAGTTTGGTAGCGTCTCGGGATCTTTTGAAGCCGGATCAGAATAGATTGGACCCCGCCCAGCTGTCGCCGGAGGCCCTAAATCTCTTCAACGCCTCGCTTTTCGGGAATACCGCGTTATGTGTCGCCCCACAGATGGGGGTCCTATGGCAACAGTTCTAATTTTGGGGAGCGGCCCCAACGTCATCACATGTCGGAATTGGTCAAAGTCCCATTTCGATGTGATTGTCGCCATTAATAATGCATGGGCCGTGCGCTCGGATTGGGATGTGTTGATCCACCCTGACGATTTTCCTGTGGAGAAGCACCCAACATCTCATGAACCGCACCAAAGGATTGTGACCTCTCGAGATTACGTTCCGATTCAGAACGACTTCGGCGGATTTGTTTATGCCGGAGGTACGATGGCCTTTACGGCTGGCTATTGGGCGCTCGGCGCGCTGCAGCCAAAGGTCATCGCCATGATGGGCTGCGATATGATGTATGACGCCAAGCAAACCCACTTTTACGGCAAAGGGTCCGCCGATCCTTTGCGGCCAGATATCAGTCTACGGTCGCTTGAGGCGAAGTCCGCTCGCTTGCAGGTGCTCGCGGCAAAGCGCGGCTGCGCGATGGTGAACCTGTCGGTTGATCCCAGCCGTTTAACATTCCCACGGACCGCACCGCCTGAGACCGCCGCAAGCCGTCCCACGCCTTTTGATGCTACGGCCAGTGCGGCGGCCCTCGCAGAAGAAGACCGCCTGGGGTACCTCGTCCCGTCCGGCAAGTACTGGAAAGAAGAAGACCGCTTCAACCCAGACGCCATCGACGCCCTGGATCAGATGTGGCTCAAAGCAATCCGGCCTGTTTGAACATCGCCCCGATGTTCGCTTTCGGACGCGGGCCGATGTGGCCAATGACTTCGCTGGCCGCCATCACACCCATTGCCCCGCAAACATCAAGCGGTCGACCAGACGCGAATCCAAAAAGGAAGCCCGCTGCAAATTGGTCGCCTGCCCCTGTCGCGTCGACGGGGGTAACTGGGTGGACTGGCACGTCGACAACTTGGTCACCTTGTCGGATCATCACGGGATCGCCGGATCGTGTACAAACCACCGTTTCACATACGGTAGCAGCTTGCGCGAGCGCAGCTTCGAGATCGTCGGTTTCATAAAGCGTCGTCCACTCCGCACTATTGCCGATGGCGAAGTCCATGCTCTCAGCAATCAAAGTTTGGAAATCACTGCGATGCCGGTCCGCGCAAAACGGGTCTGACAGCGTGATGCCAGACTTACCGCCCGCCGCCTTCATCAAACGCGCCGCTTCGCTAAAGGCGGTTTTGCCGTCCGGCTTGTCGAACAGATAGCCTTCGAGGAACAAAATTTTCCCGCCCTCAAAGACGGCCCCGTCTACATCCGACTGCCCAAGGTCCGCCCCGGCCCCAAGGTAGGTATTCATTGATCGTTCCCCATCCGGGGATACGAAGATCATGGACCGCGACGTCGGCGCCTCAGCGTCCGCAACCGGTGGGTTGGGAAAGGAAGTGCCAGCCTCTTCCATACCCTTGGCATAGAATTTCCCGAGCGCGTCGTCTTTTACCTTGCCGATAAAGGCTGTCGAGAGGCCAAGCGCCCCGATACCAGCAATGGTGTTGGCCACAGACCCGCCTGGGGTTTCAACGCGGTCTGACATAGCAGCGTACAGAACCTCTGCCCGATCCTTTTCAATGAGCTGCATGATCCCTTTTTCGATACCCATATGATCCAAGAAGGTATCGGGCGCAGGGGCAATCACATCCACGATCGCATTGCCGATGCCGATCACGTCATATCCACTCATTCGGTTTTGTCCTTAAACTGGCAGAGTTCCTTGATCAGGCAGGCTCCGCATTTGGGTTTGCGCGCAACGCAGATGTAACGGCCATGCAGGATCAGCCAGTGGTGTGCGTGCAGTTGAAAATCGGCTGGGATGTGGTCTTCGATCGCCCGCTCTACCGCGTTGACATCTTTGCCAACCGCAATGCCGGACCGGTTTCCAACCCGAAAGATGTGGGTATCCACGGCCTGTGCGGGTTGCTTCCACCACATGTTCAGCACAACATTGGCTGTCTTGCGGCCGACGCCAGGCAGCGACTGCAAAGCCGCGCGCGAGTTGGGCACCTCGCCCCCATAGTCATCAACGAGGATTTGACTCAGCTTGATTACATTCTTCGCCTTCTGGCGGAACAGACCGATCGTTTTGATATGCTCCGTCAGCCCGTCGAGCCCGAGATCCAACATCTTCTGCGGCGTGTCTGCAATCTGAAACAGGGCCCGGGTCGCCTTGTTCACGCCCGCGTCTGTGGCTTGGGCAGACAGTGCGACAGCGACGACAAGCGTATAGACATTCACATGCTCAAGCTCACCTTTCGGTTCCGCCTCTGACGCCTGGAACCGGGTGAAGATCTCGCGGATCGTGTGGTAATCGAGTTGCTTGACCATAGGGTGCGGTATGCCGCGAAGCGCCCGAGGCCGCAAGACACGGTGCACTCCACTGTGCTGCCCCTTTTCCGCGACCTCGCAATTTATGCGACGGGGCGCGATTTAGATACGATACGCCCAAAACCCCACCGCTTTCATGCAAATTCAGGACGAGCGGAGGTGATCGGACCTTCGACATTCAAATCGGAGGACACCATGAAAACGCTTTTGAAAACATCGCTTGCCGCCATAACCTTTTTGGGCGCCGCTATCCCCGCACAGGCCTTTCAGTACAATGACAGCGGGTCTCTGCAGCGCGCCTTGAGCGGCAACTCTGTGATCGGATCTTTGTCTGACGGCATGGCCTATTGCGAATTTCATGCCCCCAACAGCGGCATCTTTGGCCGCGACTACGAAGTCTACGCCGGCAACTGGCGCGTCGCGAACAACTATATCTGCTACGCCTATCCCGGCAGCCCAGAGGATTGCCAACGCGCTCTGATGCAGGGCCAGCGGATCACTTTCATGGATGCCAATACAGGATCTTTGATCTCCACTGGCACGATCGTTCCAGGAAACATGTGTAGCTGACACCCAAAACCCGCAATATCCGGGTCGTTCGGGAAACGACCACCGGTTAATGTCGCGTTATGACACAGGACAGCTATCACTATGCCGTCATTGCCCGCGCGATTGATCTGATCGACCAGGCTGACGAACCCCTTTCGCTCGATGACTTGGCTCGCGACATGAACATGTCGCCGGCCCATTTTCAGCGCCTCTTTTCCCAATGGGTGGGGGTCTCGCCAAAGCGCTATCAACAGTATTTGGCCATGGGCCATGCCAAAACGCTTTTGCGCGACAAGTTCACCACGCTCGCAACAGCCGACGCAGTTGGCCTGTCAGGCTCTGGACGGTTGCATGACATGTTCCTCACCTGGGAAGCAATGAGCCCCGGCGATTTCGCAAAAGGCGGTGAAGGTTTAATAATCTATTGGGGGTGGTTCGAAAGCCCCTTTGGCCCAGCCCTCTTTATGGGAACAGAAAAGGGCATCTGCGGCCTCGCCTTTGCCGAGGAAACAGGCTCGGAAGTGGCCATGGCTGATATGATCAGCCGCTGGCCTAAAGCGGACTTCGTTGAAGACCCCATGCACCTGCGTCCCTGGGTGAACGCGGCGCTCGGATCCGACGGGGCGCAGGACCCCGCACCGCTCTACCTAATCGGGGCGCCCTTCCAACTGAAAGTCTGGGAAGCCCTTCTGCAGATCCCAACAGGGCATGTCACAACATACTCGGAAATCGCACAGACAATTGGATCTCCCAAAGCAGTGCGGGCCGTGGGGACAGCCGTTGGGCGCAACCCAATCTCCTGGCTCATCCCCTGCCACCGTGCCTTGCGCAAATCTGGCGCACTGGGGGGCTACCATTGGGGCCTTGATCGCAAACGCGCCATGCTCGCTTGGGAAACAGCACGGGCGGAAGCGTCGTGACAAAGAAAATGCGCCAGCAAAAAAAGGCCGACATCCCATAACATCTGGAACGATATTGGATAGCAGGGGTTCATTTGGCATATCGGTTGCAGCAGATCCGCGACTGGTGCGGTCCAACTTGGAAGATTGACATGACCCTGACAAAGCTCCCCCTCGTGTTCGCAGCAACATCTCTGATGGCTGTGACAGCCTGTTCTGGCACCGGCGGCCCAAATGACAACCAGAATACGCGCGGTGGCGCGGCCATCGGCGCCGCAACCGGCGCCTTGATTGGTGCCCTGTCCGGGGATGATCGCGGCGAGCGTCAGCAGCGTGCCGTGCTCGGCGCCATCGTTGGCGGCGGCGTCGGGGCCGGGATCGGAAACGCGCTCGACCAGCAAGAGGAAGAACTGCGCCAGGCCCTTGGGTCCAACGCCTCCATCGTCAACAACGGCCAGAACCTGACCGTCAGCTTGCCGAACAATGTGCTTTTCGCAACCGATTCTGCGGTCGTGTCTGGCACGTCGCAAAGCGATCTCTTCGCGGTCGCGCAATCCCTTAACAACAACCCAAACACCACCGTCAGTGTGATTGGCCACACTGATAACACAGGTGATGCGGCCTATAACTTCGACCTGTCCCAACGCCGCGCTCAGGCGGTCACGTCGGTTCTGATCAGTGGTGGTGTGGCGCCATCGCGCATCCGCTCCATCGGCAGAGGTGAGGATGCCCCCATCGCAACCAACCTCACGGCCGAAGGACGCGCGCAGAACCGGCGGGTCGAAATTGTGATTACGCCGAATTAACCCGTACCTGGGGTGTGTGTGAAAGGGGTTGGCCCATGTGGCCAGCCCCTTTTTCGTTGGTGGACAGCGCAGAAGTGGTCATATATTTTGACCAATTAGAAGGGGTGCCCATGCCATTTGAACCAGTCCAACAAGAAAAGCTGTCGCATGGCGTTGTGCGCCAAATCGAAAGCTTGATCCTGCGTGGCATCTTACGCCCCGGCGAACGCTTGCCGTCCGAAAGGGAGCTCTCAGAACGTATGGCCGTCTCACGCCCCTCACTCCGCGAGGCGCTAGGAGAACTCCAAAGTCGTGGCTTGCTGATTTCAAAGGCAGGTGCCGGCGTTTATGTGGCCGATGTGCTCGGCTCCGCCTTCTCCCCGGCATTGGTCACGCTTTTTGCGACCCATGACGACGCGGTTTTCGATTACATCAGCTTTCGCCGGGATATGGAGGGGCTCGCCGCGGAACGGGCCGCCCATTCCGGCTCCGACACCGACCTTGCGGTGATCAACACCATCTTTGAAAAAATGGAAGCCGCACACAGCAAACGGAACCCGACGGAGGAAGCCCAGCTCGACGCAGAATTCCACCTAGCCATCATTGAGGCGAGCCACAATGTGGTGATGCTGCACATGATGCGATCAATGTATGACCTGCTCAAGGAAGGCGTCTTCTACAACCGCACCGTCATGTTCCGGCAACGCATGACCCGGGGCCACCTGCTCGACCAACACCGGGCGATCAATGTCGCAATCCAAGCGCGCGATCCAGCGGCCTCCCGCGCCGCTGTCGAAGCCCATATGACCTACGTTGAAAATGCACTGGCTGGCCAGCAAAAGGCGGACCGCAATGAGGTTTACGCCCGCAAACGGTTCGAACACGAACAGGGTCGCTAAATCACACCCATCGCTCTCTTTCTTTTGGACAGAAATACCTTGGGGGAGTCCGCAGGACGGGGGCAAAGCCCCCAAAAGGGGTGGGCGGGCGGGCCCGACCACGCACAACCAAAACAAAACCCGGCCGCTTATCAGCAACCGGGTTCCAATTCCGTCGGATGGGTGAAACCCACCCGCTAGTGCAACTTGGCACCAACCTCAGCAATCGCCTCATCAATTAGCGCACTGGTGCCCTTGGCATCCATCTGCCCCGCGATCAGGTCCTGCGCCGCCCCGACAGCCACAGTCACGGCCTGGTTGCGAATGTCCTTCACAGCCGCCGCCTGCGCTGCTGCGATCTGTTCTTCAGCACCGGCCAACCGGCGGGCCACAGAGGACACGATGTCTGCCTTGGCGGTCTCAGCAGCCGCAGCAGCCTCGTCCTTTGCCGCGGCGACAATGCGGTCCGCCTGCTCCTGCACTTCCTTTTGCTTGCGCTCATAAGACGCTAGCAGTTCCTTGGCTTCCTCGCGCAAGGACCGTGCCTCATCGAGGTCCGCTTTGATGCCAGCCGCACGGTCATCCAGCATCTTGCCGACCAATCCCGGTACTTTGAAGTACAGCAGGATGCCAACAAAAAGCAGGAACGCTAGTGTGACAACAAAGTCCGTATTGGCGAGCGAGAAGAATGGCTTGTCGCCGGCCGCAAAAGCAGGGCTTGCAGCAAGGGCGAACAAGGCGGCTAATCCATAACGCATGTGTCTACCCTTTCATCCGTGCAGCAACGGCTGCAGTGACCGCTTTCGCATCGGTCGATCCACCCAGCGCGCCTACAATCTCTTTCGCGGTGTCTTTGGCGACTTCGGTCACCGACTGAACAGCGCCATTGCGAATTTCGGCAATCGCCTTTTCGCTTTCGGCGGTCTTCTCCGCAATTTGCGCATCCGCTTTGGCCAATTCCGCATCCAGATCTTTCTGGATCTCAGCCTTGGTCTCCGCCACGATCTTCGCAGCTTCGGCGCGGGCATCCTTCAGTGCTTGCTCATAAGCCGCTTCAGCCTCTTGGGCTTTCAGCTTTAGCTCTTCGGCGGCACCGAGATCATTTGTAATTGTCCCAGACCGTTCCGCCAACACGGAGGCGATCCGTGGCAGCGCGATCCGCGACAGAAGAAAGTAGATCGCGACCAGCGCGACCAGCAACCAGAACACCTGGTTCGGGATCCAATCCGCACACAACTGCGGCATCCCAATAGCGCTGCCCGATGGGCCAACACAGGCGCCTGCTGCGACTTCAGTGGTTTCTGTGGCCATTGCCAGTCCCCAAATTCAAGTCAACGAATGTTCCGGTTTCACCAACTGGCGCGAGGTGTCGCGCCAGTCAGCCGTAAGGAAAAGTCTAGTGTCTTAGACAGCAAACATCAGCAGGAGCGACACGAGGAACGCGAAGATCCCCAGGGCTTCTGCGAAGGCCAGACCAATGAAAAGTGTTGCTGTCTGCGATGCAGCAGCGGATGGGTTGCGCAGTGCGCCAGCCAGATAGTTGCCAGCAACAGTCCCAACACCGATTGCGGCAGCGCCGGAACCGATAGCTGCGAGACCTGCGCCGATATGTGCGAGTTGACCTTCCATGAGTGTATCTCCTTACGATTGGAAGTTTATCTGTAGGGTGGGTGAAACCCACGCCCGTGATTAGTGATGCGGATGCAGCGCGTCTTTCAGATAGACGCACGTCAGAATGGTAAAGACGTAGGCCTGGATCCCGGCCACGAGGACCTCCAGACCGTAGATGGCTGTGATGCCCAGGATCGCGACCGGGCTAACGATGGTCAAAGCCGCGAAGCCCGCGAACACTTTGATGACCGCGTGGCCCGCCATGACGTTGCCTGCCAAACGGATGGAGTGACTGACGGGGCGCACGAAGTAGGAAATCACCTCAATCACCGCAATGATTGGCCGCAAGACTGCGGGGGCATCTTTCATCCAAAACATGCCGAGGAAAGACGCGCCGTTAAGGATGAAACCCAACGCTGTCACAACAATAAACACCCCAAAGCCAAGGATCGCCGTCACCGCAATCATCGACGTCGGGCTATAAGACATAGGGATCAGCGCCAAATAGTTGGCGAAAAGGATGAAGATGAACAGCGTCATGATGTAGGGGAAATACTTCGCCCCTTCTTTGCCGCAGACATCTTCGACCATTTTGTAAATAAAGCTGTAAATCAGCTCTGCAATCGACTGGGTCCGACCGGGAACGATGTCCCGCTTCTTGGTGCCGAAAACGAACAAAAGCGCCACACAGGCCACTGCAATCGCGATCCAAAGTGTCAGGTTCGTGATTGTGAACATGCCCACAGCCCCGTCACCAAACAATGGTTTGACGATAAACTGATCCAGTGGGTGGAAAACCAATCCGCCTTCAGACTTTTCTTCAGCCACGTGCGTCGCCCTCTTTGTCTGCAGCCTCTTGCTGCTTGCGTTGGACCTCCTTGGCGGACCGCAACATGGTAAGAATACCCGCCGCGAGGCCAAAGAATAGAAACAGCACCAGGAGAAATGGGGTTGTCCCAAACAGGCTGTCGAGCCCGTACCCAATGCCAAAGCCGATCCCAAGACCAGCCACAAGTTCGATCACCATCCGCCACGCCAGCTGCGCTTGGGAGTAGTGCTCTTCAGAGTGATGCTTCTCTTCCGGCTCCGCTTTCAGCGCATCGATTTTGGCCTCCAGGGCCTTTAATCGGTCGCTGTCACTTCGCTCTTCGGACAAGGAAACGCCCCTCCGCGTGTTACGGGTGGTCTAGGATGGGGGTGTTTGAGAGTCAACAAAGCGTAATCGCCTCATTCATTAATAAAATCAAACACTTATTCAATTGGACTTCTTGGCGCCTTCGGCAACAACCCCTTGATTTCGCACAATCCGATATTCAACCAAACGGTTAAGGATTAAATCTCGCCGCGCAGTGGCGCTGTCACGTCCATCAGCCAGTCGCGAAACAGACGGACGGGCGCCCGGCGCAAAACGCCCTCGCCAAGGACGACATGAAAGCTCCCTTGGCGGATACCAATATCAAGGCAGCGCACCAGCCGACCCGCCGCGACATCCCCGCCTACGATCTCCCATGACGACAGAAACACACCATGCCCAGCAATTGCCGCTTCCAGCGCCAGGGTGGCTCGCAACCGAAACGGCTCTTCGGGGACAAGCGCAGGGTCGATCCCCGCTGCGTCCGCCCACATCCCCCAAGTATGCGTAAAGCGATCCCGGTACCGCCGGAACTTCAAGACATCGGCGGGCTTGGTAATCTGCGCGGCAATCTCCGGCACCGCGTAGGGGTAAAGCGGCGCATTGCCAAACATGGGCTGGTCCGGCCCCGGCGGCGCACCGTTGAAAAAGCGCAGTGCCATATCGGCTTGATAGCGTTTGATATCTGCCAACTCCCGCCTGGCATCGAGCCGCAATTCAATCTCCGGGTATCTGTCATAGAAGTCGCCAAGACGGGGGATAAGCCACTTCGCCGCGAAAAGCGGCTCTGAGTCCACGGTCACGAGCCCCGATGGGCGGTCCGAAAACACCTCTGACGCTTCGGAAATGGCGTCCAATGCGGGCGTCACTTGCGACAGATACTGCGCACCCGCGTCCGTCAGCTCCACCCCTCGGGGTAGATCCCGGAACAGCTGCGCGCCCAGCCGATCCTCCAACCCCCGCACATGTCGGCTGATCGCAGAATGGCTGACGCCCAGCTCTTCGGCCGCGCCAGTGAAGCTTTGATGGCGCCCTGCAGCTTCGAAAGCGCGCAGGGCATTGAGCGGGGGAAGGGACCGGGCCATATGGATACGTGACTTTTTCGCACACGTCTTGTCAAGCAAAGGCGTTTGAATGCGCTACCCACCTCTGGCACACCAAGATCACAGCCCCCACGAGGATACACCAATGCAACTCCTTTCTATCGCCCCATGGCGGTGGGTCTGGCCACGCCGTGCCAAATTCCCACCGATGCCAGACATCAGCCCGACACCCCATATCAGTGATAAAATCGCACGCGATATCGGATTATCACGTCATGAGATTGAAGTTCTGCGTCATCAATGGCCCTCAGAGGCCCCCGATCGCGCCATTTTTTGAGGTCTGGCGCCATGGCACCCCACCGGCTAAACACCGGCAATGGCGCTAGATCTCGATATCGTTTTTGCGGCGCTCGCCGATCCCACGCGGCGGGCGATCCTATCGATGTTGCTGGAAGACGATATGGCGGTCACCGACGTCGCCGAACCCTTCGAGGTCTCTCTCGCCGCAATCTCCAAGCACCTTGGCGTGCTGACGGCCGCAGGGCTCATCAGCCAGGAAAAGCGTGGCCGCGTGAAGTGGTGCAAGCTTGAACCTGATGCGCTGCGCGAGGCAAGCACCTGGATGCAAGGCTTTGGTCAGATGGGTGGCGTCGATCTGGATGCCTTTGAACGGTTCTTGTCCGAAGAACTGCGGCCAGAGTAACGGCGAAGACATTGTCTAAAGTCTTACCAAAGTCCGTTATATGGATTTTGCCACTGCCCCTTCATCCCGCAACAGCATCACCAAAGCCACAATCGTCAGCCCAACCCCCAGCATAACCATCGCTGGCGGCAGCCCCTGCCCCAAGCCGATCACCCACAACATCACCCAGCTGGGCGTCAGATAGGTGTAGGCCATTACCTTTGCGCTTGGCAGCCGCAGCGTCGCAAATTGCAGCAAGGTGAAGGTCGTTGCCGAGGCGAAAATCGCTACATACGCAATGGTGATCCAGACCAACGACGGCAAGTTCACCCAATCCGTCGTCACAACATCGCGCCACCCAACAAAAGTCAGCAAGACGGCGCCGGCCACCAGCGTAAGGAACGTGAAGACAACCACGTTCTCGCCCTGGTTCAACTTGCGCACCAGTGGCGTGTAGATCGCGTGGGACACGCAGCCGACGAAGTAAATCAGCTCCCCCCGCCCAATGTCGAACGCCAGAATAGCCGCGACATCGGCGCGAAAGATCACCCAAATCGCCCCAACGCCACCGATCAACAGCGCAAGGGCCATCCACCGGGTCAGGATTTGTCGGAGCAGGAGGAACCCAAAAACCGCAGACAAAATGGGCGTCAGCGTAAAGACGGCAGCAGCACTGACCGCTGGCGCGGTCTTGAGGCCCTCAAACATCAAAACGAAATACAGAACAAAAACGGCAGCGAGCACGATGTAGCGCCATGGGGCCACCACGTCAGACCGGCGAATACCCACGCGCCCAACCGCGAAAATCCCCACCACCGCTGCCGCGATCCAAAACCGCACCGCATTGAGGGCCATCGGTGAGATGTCGTTGGCAACCATTGCGCCCAGCGCGAAGGATCCCGCCACCAAAGCCGAAAAACTGAGCATGGCCAGGTGGCCAACAGCCTGTGGCGTCATCACCGAAACATGTGCCCGTTCGCGACAGCCGCTTTCAGCGCCTTGACGACTGTTTGCACCTTGCTGGTGCGATGCAGATCCACATGCGTCACAAGCCAGGTTGGGGTCACCCAATCTGGCTGCGGTGGAACAATCTCTGTCAGGTCAAATTCACGCATCTTCCACGGACTCACGAAGCCGATCCCGGCCCCGCTATAGACGGCCTCTGCCATCGTCATGGTACTATCCGACTGGAAACGCACCTGCTTTTCCCACCCCAAATCTGAGATCCAGCTGTTAAACGGTGCGCGGCTCATCGATTCATCGGTCCCAACAAAAATGTGGTGATCCGCCATGTTTTCCGCAGATGGCAATCCGTGCCGCGCAATATAGGACGGTGCTGCGCAAAGATGGACCGGCATGTCGACCAAATGCTGCACAACATTGTCTGGCTGGTCAGGTGCCCGACCGGACCGGATCGCGACATGCGCCTCCCCGTACTCAAGCCGGAACAGGCGTTCCCCGGTCAGATAACGAATTTTCAGCGCCGGATGATCCGCTTGGATCTGCGCGAGAATAGGTGAGACCGTTCCGGCAAAGACAGCGATTGAGGTGATCACTAGATCACCGGCGACCCCCTGCCCTTGCCCCTTGATCCGCCCTGCAAGCTGAGAGAATTGATCGTCTGTGGCCTGTGCCACTTGCAAAAGGTCGGTTCCAGCCTCCGTGGGCGTGTAGCCCCGCGCATGCCGTTGAAACAGTTTCGTGCCCAATTGCGCTTCAAGCGCATCGATGTGCCGGATAACCGTGGCATGGTGGACGCCCAGCACTTCGGCCGCGCCGCTCACGGTGCCATTCCGCGCCACTTGAAAGGCTGTTCGAATCTCGTCCCAGTTGTCCATGACACCGCTCCCCGTGCGATCCGCTTTTCTCTTAGGTGGTCAACGCCGCGTGCAACGCAAGTACATGTGCAAAATTACACAGATTATGTCAATGGATCGAACTTATCTGCAAATTTGTTTTGACTATCTCTTCTGCATCATTCTGAGGAGACAATCACATGTCCAATGTTCTGCACATCGATACATCTGCTACTTTAACAGGCTCCGTCAGCCGGGCCGTGAGCGCGAAAACCGTTAAGGACCTGACACCACAACAAAGCACCCATCGCGACCTCGCCGGCACACCCTTGCCGCAGGTCAGTGAGGCTTGGGTCAAAGCCCGCCTGGTTGCGCCTGAAGACCGCACCGCCGAAGAGTCCGAGATCCTCGCGCTCTCTGACACCTTGATCGCCGAGCTCGCAGCCGCGGACACGATCGTCATTGGGCTGCCGCTTTACAATTTCGGCGTCCCTGCCAGCCTCAAGGCGTGGATGGACCTGGTCGCGCGCCCTGGCGTCACGTTCCGCTATACTGAAAATGGGCCTGAGGGGCTGTTGAAAGGCAAAAAAGCGATCGTTGTTTTCGCATCCGGCGGCGTCCCAATGGGCGCACCCGTTGACTTCGCCAGCCCACACCTGCGCCAATTCCTTGGCTTCATTGGCATCACGGACGTGACGTTCGTCGACACGCGCGCCCTCTCAGAGCCGGCCGCCGCTTGACGCCGCTTTGCTGGCGGGACTAGGTATTTTTGATGACACACACACCGCCTTTGTCCCGTCAGCAACGTTTTTTCAATGCCTGGGCGCGCTACGCACAACGCCCCAGTTTGCTTTACGTGAAACCACCGCGGCTGATGCGATTTTTGACGAATCTGACGGCACCCATCACCCACAAACGTCCCGCGAATATGCTGCTTGAGCCGATGACACTGCGCCATGACGGCGCGGCTGTGCCAGCGACGGCCTGTTACATCAAACATCAACCCGTGCAGGGAACGCTCCTTTATATTCACGGTGGTGGTTTCGTCTTGGGCAGTTTGCCGCTGTACCAGCATTTGGTGGCCTCCATCGGTCATGCGGCGGATATGCGTGGGGTTTTTGTGGATTACCGTCTTGCGCCGGAACATCCCTTCCCAGCAGCCCTGGACGATGTCGTGACCGCCTATCAGGCCCTGGCCGCAGACGCTGACGCCGGACCAATCGCCATTGCGGGTGACAGCGCAGGTGGCAATCTGGTCTTCGCGCTATTGCTGAAGATCAAAGCGCTTGGCTTGCCGATGCCCAGCGCTGCCGTCGCATTGTCACCGGTTGTGAATCTGACAAAGCCTTACCCGTCCTTTACCGCGAATGCGCACAGTGACCATCTGTTGCCGCCAGCTTGGGCGCTGCGCAGTGCGGAAGGCTATGTCGCGGGGTATGACCAAACCGACCCGTTTGTGTCTCCGATCAAAGGAGACTTCACCGGCGCCCCGCCAACATTGATCCACTACGATACGACAGAGGCTTTGGCCGACGATAGCGTCAACATGGTTGCGCATTTGCGGTCGCAAGGGGTCGCTGTGCAAACGGAAGTGGCGACGGGCCGGATGCATGTATGGCACCTTCACGTCGGGCGTGTACCAGAAGCCGACGCAAGCGTTGCGGCCATCGGGGCATTCTTGCGCGCCAATCGCTAAGGTCTT
>JBCBHE010000005.1:0-173422 GCA_038526085.1 Pseudomonadota bacterium
TTCGATCTACGCCGTGCACGAAAGTTTCCATCGGCGCCCCGGCGAGCGGGTGGTGCGCCATGGCTGGTGCTGCGAAGGCTGTAAGAGCCGCGGCAAGTGCGTATGTGTTAAATGTTCTCATGGGAGGATCCTCTCTGTCTTGGATGTGGTCCGCTTTGCGCGGTTATTAGAATGTCTTGTAGGGTAGGAACTTGCCGGTCATTTCGACCTTCACACGGTCACCAGCTGGGTTTTCTTCGCGCTGGATATCCATGGTGAAGTCGATGGCGGACATGATCCCGTCACCAAACTCTTCCTCAATCAGGGCTTTCATGGTGGTGCCATAAACCGCCACCACCTCGTAAAGGCGATAAATCAATGGATCGGTCGGAACAGCGGTTGGGATGGAACCGCGATAAGGCACAGTCATCAACAGCGCGAGCTCTTCATCAGTGAAATTGAGGCCAAGCGCGTTGCCTGCTGCAATCGCCTGATCTTTGGTCAGAGATATCTGCCCCATCAATGCGGCGGTCACCCATTCCTTCGATTGCCCCACGGCGGCAGCGACGTCCTTCCACTTTTTGTCGTGAAAAGTTTTGTGCGCCACGATCTTTTCGGTCAGCTCTGCACGGGTCATGATGTCGTCTCCTTAACTTGCAACTTGAGTGGTCCGCGCTGCCGGGGCCTCCGGCCGGGCGACAGGCGGGTTTTTCGGGTCATAAGCCGCCGATGACAGTTCCTCCCGGAAGCTCTTGGAGCGGTTGACCAGAAATTCGATCAGGTGATTGCGCATCGGGTAGTAGTTCGGGTGGTTGTGCATGTCCGACCGGCTACGCGACTTGGGCAGGGTATTTTCGACGATCTCACAGACCCGCGCCTCCGGGCCGTTTGTCATCAGGACGATCCGATCGGCGAGCAAGATAGCCTCATCGATGTCGTGGGTGATCATGAATGAGGTCTGATTGCGCGCCGCGATAATGCCAAGAAGTTCGTCTTGCAACGATCCACGCGTCAATGCGTCGAGCGCTGAGAACGGCTCATCCATCAGCAGCACTTTGGGTTCAATCGCCAAGGCTCTTGCAATGCCGACCCGCTGTTTCATACCGCCAGATAGCTGGGACGGTTTCTTGTTCTCGGATCCGGTCAAGTGGACCATGTCGATGAACTGCTGGCAGTGCGCGCGGCGTTTTTCCTTATCCCAGGCGGGCCAGCGGGATGATACGGCAAAGTCGATGTTTGCCATCACCGTCATCCACGGCATCAAAGCGTGACCTTGGAAGATTACGGCCCGATCAAGGCTCGGCTTGCGCACTTCAAACCCATCGGCAATGACATTGCCACTGGTGGCTCGATCAAGGCCAGCGAGGATGTTCAGAAGCGTGGTCTTCCCGCAGCCGGAATGGCCGATCAGGCAAACAAATTCGCCCTCATATACGTCGAACCAGACGTCACCAAAGACTTGGGATTCGGTCTTTCCTTCGGGCGCGGGAAAACGCCGCTCCAAACCCTCTACCTTGATGATCTTATTGCTCTTATTCATGCCTGATTACTCCGCATACGCCACAAGTTTGGCGGCTTGGCCGAGGATCAGATCAAGAACCATACCCACCACGCCGATGAAGAAAATCGCGGAGATCACGCCGGTGATCGACAGATTGTTCCATTCGTTCCAGACGAAGTAGCCTATGCCGGTGCCGCCAACGAGCATCTCGGCCGCAACGATGACGAGCCATGCGATGCCGATGGAGATGCGCATGCCTGTTAGGATGGTCGGCGCTGCTGCGGGAAGGATCACCCGAAACGCGGTGCGGAGTGGCGAAACTTCCAGTGTTTTGGCGACGTTTAACCAGTCATTCCGCACCGACGATACGCCGAAGATCGTGTTGAGCAACATCGGCCAGATGGAGCAGATGAAGATCACAAAGATTGACGAAATTTCACTGTCCTGGATGGTGTAAAGCGCCAGCGGCATCCACGCGAGGGGCGAGACAGGCTTCAATAGCTGTATGTAAGGGTTGATGGCTTGGGCGGCGATATTGCTCATCCCGATGAGGAACCCCAATGGGATCGCGATGAGTGCGGCCAAGCCAAAACCAGTCAGCACCCGAAAGATTGAATATGCAAGCTGAATGCCCACGCCTTTATCGTTCGGTCCGGCATCGTAGAATGGGTTGGTGATGTGGCCCCAAATTTCGGTGCCAACATCACCAGGGGTGGGAAGGGCGCTTTCGCCCTTCGCCTGTGGTCCGAGCAGTGCAGCGAGTTCGGGATCCATGTCTGGCGCTGGGCCACTTTGTGCGACCACAAACGCATTCCAAGCCATCAAAAAGATCACGAGGAAGGCAATGGAGGCAGCGAGGGCCTTGAGCCTGTCTTGAACGTCTTGCGACATGTATTTCCGTACTCCTGCTGTCTGCTGTGCTAGCCGCGCTTGATCGCGAAGCTGTTGATGTACTCTTCCGGCGTCGATGGGTCGAAAGTCTTGCCCATGATTTCGTAGGATTCGTAGGTCGTTGTCGGTGGTGTCATGCCCATGGTCATGACCGTCGCCGCATCCGTGGCAAGGTAGACCTGTTCGGCCAGGCCCGTGTAATCCACATCACCTTCGATGTAGCCCCACCGCTTCATCTGAGTCAGAATCCAGACCGCAAATGAATGATAAGGGAACGGGTCAAAGTCGATCCGGTCAGGCTCGTTACGCACATTGCCCAGACCATCGGCAAAGCGCCCAGTCAGGACCTGCTCGATCACCGTCGTCGGCTGGTTCAGGTAGTTCGCCGGAGAGATCGCCGCCGAGATTTCCGACCTGTTTTCTGCCGCCGAACTGAATGCAGTCGCATCCAGGATTGAGCGGAACAGAGCCAAGAAGGTATTCGGCGTCTCGGTGATGAACTGCTGGCTTGCCGCGAAGGCGCAGCAGGGGTGACCCGGCCAAATTTCCTTCGTCAGCTTATAGATAAAGCCGATACCGTCGTAGACTGCTCGCTGGTTGAACGGATCTGGCGACAGATAGCCATCAAGGTTACCAGCCGAGAGGTTCGCGACCATCTCGGGCGGTGGCACCACGCGGATTTGGATGTCCTGATCAGGATCGAGGCCCGCTTCAGCCACGTAGTATCGCAGCAGGAAGTTGTGCATCGAATACTCGAACGGCACACCAAAGGTGAAGCCCTTCCACATGGACGGATCCTGTTTGTCGAGGTGTTCGTTCGACAACACAATCGCCTGACCGTTGATGTTCTCAACGGCGGGCATGGTCCAAGGTGTTGCAGCAGACCCGGCACCTGCTGTGATCGCCAATGGCATTGGCGTCAGCATGTGAGCTGCGTCGTATTCACCGGACAAAGATTTGTCCCGGCTCACCGCCCAACCAGCCGTTTTGATCACCTCAACATTCAAGCCATACTTTTCGTAAAAACCCATGGGCTTGGCCATGATGATCGGCGTCGCACATGTGATCGGCACGAAGCCGACGTTAAGGTCCACTTTCTCAAGCGGACCATTGGCGTCGAGGATGTTCGCAATCGCCTTGTCGATCGGGATGATCGACGCGATGGCGGCAGCCGCTGTGGTGCTCCCGACCGCGCGCAAAAAGTTGCGGCGGTTCATGTCGGAGCCAAACAGACCCTTCAGCAAGGCCGATTTCGCCACATTCGCCATGACCTCTTCCTGGTTGTCCCAGGATGGCCCCTCCGACTGTGACGCTGGGCTTTGCAGATCGCTGAGCGTCTCCAGCTCCGGCGCTGCATCCCGCTGGGACGCACCATCAGTGCTTTCGGCTGCGTAGAACCGGCTGCCGTTGCCACCCGACAGGGCTGCTTGGTGTTCAAACATGGTGGCGTGCAAACCGCACGGGCACCCTTTCCAGAGCACTTCCTCTGGATCATAGACGTTACTTAAAGCTCCCATGAGCTTTGTCCTTCTCATTGCGAAGGTTGAGCCGCCTTTGGCCAACTGCCCGACTGCGCCGCCTTTAGCGTCGTCAGGCCATTCAAATGGATCCCTCGTGCGCCGTCTTTAGCGCGGGACCCGATGTCTGCCGCGGTTTCCCGTCAACAGAGCAAACTTTCCGCGTCGATGATCTGCCCAGCCATGTCGGCCAGGGGGAGATTGCGTTCCATCGACAGTTTCTGGACCCGGCGGTGGGCATCGCTTTCATCGATGCCGTGCCGGGCCATCAGGATCATTTTTGCGCGGGCAATGCGTTTGGCGTCCGCCAAAGCGTGTTCCGCCTGTGCCTTGTCGTGTTCGAGTTGGCGCTGCTTGCGCGCCTGCGCGAGGGTGCAGACCGTCGCGATAGAAAAGCGGTCGGATTGCAGACCAAGCGGGAGGACATGGTCCGCCCCAGCATCAAGGATAAGTGCGATATCACCGGGGTTAGCAGCTTCGAGCAGCGCCAAAACCGCCGCCGAGGTGCAAGCCCGTAGCCGACCGAGGTCCCGAAGGTCTTCTGTATGCGCCCCTTCGAAATAGATGATGGCAAGTTCTGGCGTCATATGCGCCGCGAGGGCCTCATCCACGCAAGCAAAGCATTGATCCAACGCAATGTTCCCTCCAGCGAGGGTCATTTCAAACATCTCACGCCGTGCTTCGTTTCGATCAATGAGCACGGCGTGCTGTTGCTGTGGGTCATTGAGGCGGAGGAACATTACGCTGCCTCCTGCATTAAAACGGCTTCAAGGAACGCCAAACGGTCTTGGCCCCAATAGCGTTCGCCGTTCAGCACGTAAGTGGGGGAGCCGAATACCTCTGCCGCGATGGCGGCGTCTGTGATGGTTTCAACCTGGGCTGCGATGGGGGTTGTCTCGGCCAGGGTCAGGATCGTGCTGGCGTCGGCCCCAGCTTTTGTCAGTACTTCCTCCAGTACGGCGGTATCGGCGATGTTCTTTTCTTCGGCCCAGACCGCCCGTAGACAGCCAAAACTGATTGCATCTTGATCCGCGCCCAACGCGCCTGCCGCTATGATCGTTTTGCAGGCGGGCACCGGGTCGGTCGGCCAGTGGGCGGGGACTTCGTTCATCACCAATCCCTTTGCCATCGCCCACCGCGCCTGATCCGCAATCCGATAGCTCTTGCGTGGCGCGCTTTGGGCGAAGGGCGGCGTTGTCTCGGACGCCGCGAAGACCTTCCCGATGACAAGGGGCTTGAACACGACCGTCGCTTGCGCCTTTGCCGCCAACGCCATCAGGGACTGATGCCCCAGATAGGCGTAGCCGGAAATCGGTGCGAAGTAATAATCGATGATGGCCCCCATGCCCGTTTACTCCGCCGCGAAGGGCAGGCCAGTTTCGATAGGCAGGTCTTCGTCCCGCGACCATTCGTTCCAGGAGCCGAAGTAGATCCGGACGTCCTTCACGCCCGCCTCCTTCAGTGCCAGGAAGGAATTGGAGGCACGCGCGCCTTTGAAGCAGTAGATGTAGACGGGTGTTTCCGGCGTAATGCCCACTGTAGCGCATTCTGCTAGAACTTCTGCTGGCGATTTGATCATCGGGCCCTCAGGTGTTGGCTTCATGAGCCGGTACCACTCGATCCAAACCGCGCCAGGGATGCGGCCTTTGCGCGGGCAGAAATCCTTGCCATAGGGTGAAGAACTGTCGGCGATCCATTCATCCACATCGCGCACATCGAGGAGCGCGACAGATGGATCACCTAGAACGGCTTTCACATCGTCGGCGGTCAACATCAAGCCTGCGCCCGCTGGGTCAATTGGGAAGTCTGCGACGCTTGGCGTTGCGACTTCGGTTGTCAGGTCAAAGCCAGCAGCGTCCCAGGCGGCAACCCCGCCGTGCAGCACCTTGATGCTCGGATAGCCCAAGTAGGACAAAAGGTAATAGCCCCGGCAGGACTGGCCAAAGCCAGTGTTCATTGACTGTTCGTAAATCACCGCAGTCTTCGTGCCATCAAGGCCGGCTGCGCCAAAAGCTTCGGCAAATTTCCCGCTCAGTTCCGCCATGCCTTCAGGCGTGGAAGTCGCGAGATATGTGAAGATATCGTGAAGGTTTACGGCGCCAGCAATGTGCCCTGCAGCAAAGCTATCGGGGTCGCGAGTGTCGATGATGACGATATCGTCGGCAGACATCGCTTTCAATTCAGCAGGCGTAATCAGGACGGAAGACATGGGGAGGGTCCTTTTTGTTCAGGTTTCAGGAAGATCGGCCAGCATCTTGCGCAGCTGTTTGGTGGCAGGCGTGACGATGCCGATGAAATAGGCCTCGCGCAGGCGACGCTGCGCGGCACCGCTGGAGACATAGCCACGCGCACCTTGGTGCAGCATCGCGGCATGGGCGGCCTTCATGGCGGTCTCACCACCCAGAAGGCGCAGTTTGATGACGCGCCGGAAGTAGGGGATTGAGGTGTCGTAAGGCGTCTTAGCCAGATCGGCGAGTTCGGTTTCGGCTTCGGCCAGGATCTTCTCAAAATCCTCGGGTTGCTCTTCGAGGTACTTGTTGACATGGCCCAAGGGCCCATCGACCTGGCGCATGAGGTCAATCGACGACCGGATCATCCCGATCGCCATGCCGCATTGCATGAGGACAAAACCGGGCCGGATCTTTTGCAAGTAACCGTCGATCGGATCGGCCAGGATCATGTCGTCCGTAATGAACGCGTCGCGGAACTGGACGGCGCGTGTAGCGGTGCCGCCCATCGCCATAAATTCATGGTCGAGGACGGTTTTGACACCTTCTTGGGCACAGCCCGCGACAGCCATGATGCGCTTACCGTCATCGGTTTCAAACACCATCCCGAAGTAGCCGTCTTCACCAACGTTAGAGACCCAGGGCAGGGCGCCTTTGACGGTGTAGCCGCCCTCAACCCGGGTACCCTTCAGGCGCATTTTTTCGATGCCAAAGAAGGTCTTCATCGGGTTGGAAAGGCCAGTGCCGCCAAGTACCGCACCGGTCGCAACCTCCTCACCCAACTTGGCTTTCAGAACCGCATTGTCAGAGGAGGCGATATACCAGCCCAAAGCATTCTGGCACCACATGCAAAAGGCTGTGGAAATGCATTGCTCCGCCACAGTTGAGATGCCCTCAATCGTGTCCATCAACGTCACCGGCCCGGCCCCAACATGGGCGCCATAAGCGCCCGCAGCCCCAACAGCGCGCATAATGTCTTCGGGGTAGGCCCCCGCATCAATTTCCCGCGCGCGGGGTTTCAGGGTGCCGGTTGCGATCTCTGCAACCCGGGTCAGCATTGTGTCTGGTGCGTCTTCAAGGACGGCCGTGGCGGGCATGTGTTCCTCCTTAAATGGCTTCTGCGACCATGTTCACGGGCCGAGAAAAGGTATTGAAAACAGGGGAGTATTTGATGACGTGGGCCACAAGTTCCTCCACGATTTCTTTCGGCTCACCTTCGCATTCCATGTCCACTTTGATACGGACATCGGTGAAGCCAATCGGCTTCGCGTCACTAAGATCGCCAGTGCCCCAAACGGCGGTGATGTTGAGGTCACCTTCCAGCTCAAGCTCTAATTTGTTGACGGTCATGCCCCGATGCACAGCGTTGGCGTGCAGTCCCACGGCGACACAAGAGCCAAGTGCCGCAAGGGACGCCTCAGACGGGTTTGGCGCAGTGTCGTCGCCCAACAGTCCAGGCGGCTCATCGACGATGTAGGGCTCAAGATCGCGGATGAAGTTCGCATGGCGGAACTTGCCTTCGGCGACCGTTTTACACTTCAGGGTCTTAATGACCTCCGGGTTCGCCTTGCCATTCGCGATTAGCGTATCAAGGCCGCCTTTGTCGATTGGCGCTAGGCAGCCTGTCAGGGCGGTTGCTGGTTCAGCCATAGTGATAGTCCTCCTTCAGTATTTAGCTCTCCCGCACCCAGTTCAGGCGCTGGACAGCTTTGAGACAGATAAAATCCAAGAAAAATCCGATGATGCCGATCACAACGACGGTGGCGGCCAAGCGGTCGTAGTCGAGCGTATCGCGAGCATCGTTGATTGCGTAACCTAGGCCTGATGTGACCCCGAGGTATTCGGCTGGAACAAGCACAATCCAAGCCACACCAAGGGCCAAACGAATGCCGGTCAGTATATCAGTGGCGATGGCCGGCAAGATCACGGTGGTCAGCTGGTGCCAAGGCGAGGCCCCAAGATTTCGGGCGACTTTCAACCATGCCGGATCTAACCGACGCAGCCCAGCTGCAGTCGAGAACATGATCGGCCACACCGCCGCCACAGTGATAAGGAAGATGATCGCGGCGTCCCAAGTGGCAAACGCCATGACCGCGATGGGCATCCATGAAAGCGGAGAGATCATGCGCAAAAATTGGAACGGAATATTGGTGACTTCCCGCAGAATGGCGACGCGACCGATAAGAATGCCGACCGGCACGCCGATCAGGATTGCAAAAATTAGACCTAAACCGACCCGATAAAGCGACGGAATACTCATATTCCACACTTCACCGCTTTGAAGCATGTCCCATAAACGGGTCAGCGCAGGCTCTGGTGCGAACATCGCGAAGGCGAACATGCCCGGTGAATTTTCGACCAGCTTTCCACCGATCCACCAGATCAAAAGCAGGCCTGCAATGCCGACAATCGCGCTGACCAACCCGCGCCACCGCCCGAGGGCAGGCAGACGCAGGCCAGCGCTTATGACCGCACTTTCGCTCACAGTTTTAAGATTTCTTCACGGTTAAACGGATCGCCCGGGTTAACAGATGGATCATTGACCCAAGATGGGTTGGCGTCGAGCGCGTTCTTCACAAACTCATAGTTCACAAGGTCGTTTGCGACGAACTCTGGGTCCAGCCCCTTAAGGAAGGTTGTGTCGCCGGACACAACCGTATCGCCCATGGCTTCGACAATCAGTTTTGTTGCGGATGGATAAGGCCATGGCTGGAAGTCGATCCGCCCGTTTTGCCATTCCGCATGGTGGTGGATGACGCCGGTTTCCTGATACGTTTCGTCTTCTTGGTAGACTGTCATCGCGCGCTCCACGACGGGCGCGGGTGCAGGCAGGTAGCCTTCTCCGTCCTTCGACAAAAGGCCTGCGACTTCCGTTTTATTTTCAGAAGCATAGATCGCCCCTTTCACGACCGCGTTCATGACTTTCTGGGTCCATTCCGCGCGGGCCGTTGTCGCTTCCTCATGCATGCAAACCACGCAGCAGGGGTGGTTTTTCCAGATGTCGCCAGTGAAGCGCAGCATTCGTGCGCCGGCCATCATCTCGCCCAATGCGTTGAACGGTTCCGCGACAATGTAAGCGTCAAGCTTTTTCGCAGCGAGCGCGGGTGGCATTTCTGGCGGTGGCATGACTTGCAGATTGACCTCGGTCGGGCCTAGCGGCTCACCCTGTGGCTTGATCACAGGCGTTAAGCCACTCTCGCGCAAAGCATATTGCAGCACGATGTTGTGCATCGAATACCAAAACGGCACCGCGACCTGTTTCCCACCCAACTGGCTAAAGTCGGTGATGTCAGTATGTCCACCGACGACCAAGCCCGACCCATTTGTATGGGCCCAAGACATCACCTTGACTGGGAAGTTGTTGTTGTAACGCATCCAAACTGGGATCGGCTTGAGGAAGTGCACAAGGTTGAATTTGTTCGACACAAAGCCTTCGATCAGGGGCGACCAGCCGCGGATCAGGGTGGGGCGTTCAGCCTCTAGACCCTCGGCTTCGAAATACCCTTTGGCATGTGCAACCAAAAGTGCGGTTGCGTCTGTGATAGGCAGATAACCAATGCGGACAACTTCATCCTCCTGCGCGTAAGCTTGTTGCGGCAACCCGGCCATTAGGGCGGAGAGAGAGGCGAAAAGCCCGCCCTTTGCCATCATGTCCAGTGTTTGGCGTCGGGTGAAATCCGATGCAAAGTATTCTTCGTCGTCCCATTCGGACGTGTGTGGCTTGGTGTCGTTTGTCATCATGTGCCCCCAGATGAATGTGGTCAGGTCACGCCCGCGATTTCCGCGTAAAGCGTGCGCAGGCGTGTGGTTTCCATTTGAAACTTGCGGGATTGAGAAAGGCGATCTGCCTCATCCAGCTTGATCTCTGTGTCGCCGGCGATCTTGCCTGGGCCACTCGACAGCAAGACAGATCTGTCTGCCATCTGGACGGCCTCACCCACGTCGTGAGTGACCAGAACAACGGTGAGACCAAGGCGTTTGGCGATCTGGCGAACATCGTTCTGCAAAGTGCGGCGGGTGAAAATATCAAGCGCCGAAAACGGCTCATCCAACAACAATAGCTCGGGTTCCGGCGCAATGGACCGTGCGAAGGCGGCCCGCTGTTGTTGCCCTCCGGACAGATCCTGCACATTGCGCTCAGCAAACTCAGACAAGTCGACAAGGTCCAAAACCTCTGCGATCCGGGCGTCTGCCTCTTTCATGCGCCCAGTGTACCGTAACCCCAAGGCCGCGTTCTGAGTAACTGTCATCCAAGGGAAAAGTGACGGCGACTGAAACATCATGACCCATTTCGGGGAGGGTTGCTCAACCAACTGTCCGCCGATCCGAATGGCCCCATCGGTCGGCTTCATGAGACCGGAGATCGCGTGAAGCAGTGTCGACTTTCCGCAGCCAGATCGCCCAATCAGAGCGACAATCTCGCCTTTGGGAATCTTGAGATCGATCCCTTCAAGCGCCCGGCCCTGTTTACCATAGGCATGAGATACAGCGCGAACATCAACGTAGGTCTGATCTGCGACGCTGGCTGCGACCGACTCAGGCACGCTGCTCACTTGGTCGCTTTGTGTTTGGCGCATCGTCAACTGCACGGTCTCTTCCCATCAAACAAAACAGGTCTGTTTGATCAAAGTACCTAGTGCGAAGCGATTCCTGTCAATGTAACCAAAAGGTAAACGCAGGTTTCACGGCACTACGCGTAATTTTCTGCCGGAATTCTTGCGAAATGCAGCGCAATCGCCCAGTTTGTGTGCACTTGCGAATCTAGAATGTCCAAGGGGAGTGTTCGAACTGATCTGTATGGCGCGCCAATGACGTGCGGCGTAATGATCAAGACGATGGAACAGATGACAGTCGAATTGAGATCCACATCTTTTGATGCTGCCGCGCCTTGGACTTGTATTGGTCGCGAGGCCGGAACCGCGCGCGAGCGCGTATTGAACGCAGCGACAGAACTTTTCTGTCACCACGGTTTTGCAGCGACGGGTGTGGATACGATCGTCAGCCGGGCGGGGACGGCGAAATCAACGCTCTACGCGCACTTCAAATCGAAGGAAAACCTGATCGACGCGGTTTTGGAACAAGAGGGCCAAGCCTGGCGTGACTGGTTTTTTGCAAGGCTCGGAACCGTTACCGGCACGCCAGCAGACAAGTTAATCGCTGTATTTGATGTACTAAAGGAGTGGTTCCGCGATCCAGAATTCTATGGTTGCCCCTTTATCAATGCGATCGGTGAGGCTAATTCAGGCAATGCGCGCCTGCGCGAAGCGGCTCGCCAGCACAAGGCACATGTCAATTTGTGGATCCGCGCCCAGGCAATGGAACTGGGCATGAAGGACACTGACGGCTTGGTCCGCGACATGACACTCTTGATCGATGGTGCCATTGTCGCAGCGCAAGTATCAGAAGATGACAGTTACGCTGATGTTGCCAAAGCCATGATCACCCGCCAACTCGGCCGCTAACACTCGCGTGCCGCAGACAGCTAGAACAGCGGTCCGGGGGCTGCGCTGACTGGTAACTCCGGTCTGAAGAGACTACTTATGAAATAACGGTCTTAATGCTGAAGGTTACAGATCATGCCCAAAGACAGTTCCGCAAATGTCGCCGTCCTATATCGCATGGTTCTCGACAGCCATACCTGTCCACATGGCTTGAAGGCAAAGGACCTGCTGGAGCGACAGGGATATATTGTCGACGACCGCCCACTGAAAAGCCGCGCGGAGGTTGACGCGTTTAAGGCTGAACACGCGGTCAAATCGACTCCGCAAGCCTTCATCGACGGAAACCGAATTGGTGGTTTCGATGATCTCAGCGCGCATTTCGGTCGACCGGTAAACAAAGAAGGTAT
This sequence comes from Pseudomonadota bacterium, assembly GCA_038526085.1. GTDB lineage: Bacteria > Pseudomonadota > Alphaproteobacteria > Rhodobacterales > Rhodobacteraceae > Yoonia. The sequence continues at coordinate 11,965 of JBCBHE010000005.1, forward strand.
CACCTACCAACCGGTGATCGCATTGTTTTCTGTCGCGGCATTGATGGCGGTTGCTGTGACATGGGTCAGCATGGAGTCCTTTGCTTTGGGACGGGCCCTCGAATTGTTCATTGCGATCTCAATGGTCCTGCTCGGACTGCAAAAACTGCAGGATGTTGACCGTTTCGCAACAATGTTCTTGAACTACGACATTCTGGCCCAAAGATGGGTCCGATATGGCTATATCTACCCCTTTGTTGAGACCGGCGCTGGGCTTTTGATGATGGCAGGGGTGCTCACTTGGCTGTCTGCGCCGGCGGCCTTGATCGTCGCGAGTATCGGCGCCGTTAGCGTGTTTAAAGCCGTATACATTGATAAGCGAGAGCTGAAATGCGCCTGCGTTGGAGGTGACAGCCGCGTGCCGTTAGGCTTTGTTTCATTGACCGAAAACGTGATAATGATCGGTATGGCAGTTTGGATGCTGAGCAAAATTGTAGGCTGACAAACGCCGCGATCCTGTCAAAAGAAGTGGCTCAAAAAACGATGACTGTCGGATCGCTGACCGTATTTATACCGCATTTGAGAAGCTAATTCACGAAATACGACGTGAATTGGTCTCAATTCGTACACAATTCCAAGCAATGTCCTGACCCACATCCCGCCGGGCGTCCGGCAGTTAACCAGTTGGCCGTAAGTGAGCAATGGCCACTTTTCCTTGTGGGGAACAATTTTTGTGAGGAGACAGAAAATGAAAAACAAAGGTTTTTCGATCAAAGCAGGCGCCCTGTGCATGCTTTCTATTGCGACCGCCGTCGCAATTCCAACGAATGTCATGGCCGATGAAGTCACACTGAAGTCCGCAGACGGCACAGTGAACCTGACCGGTGAATTCCTGGCGTTTGAAGACAACAGCTACATGGTGCGCACGCCACTTGGTGACCTGCGGATCGCAGCATCGCGGGTAACCTGTGAAGGGTCCGCTTGTCCAGTATTCGAAGTTGCAGAAGCGGACGTTGAAATTGCCGGATCTGACACAGTCGGTCTGGGTCTGATGCCACTTCTACTGGAAGGTTTTGCTGGTTCCGTTGATGCCGCCGCAACCATTTCGAACGCGAACGACGGTAACACACTGGTCGCAGAGCTGGTTGCTGACGGTGGTTTCGGTGACGAACTGGGGTCCTTCCTGGTTGAATCGTCCGGTTCCAACGACGCTTTCACAACTCTTCTGAACGGCGACGCGCAGATCGGTATGTCATCCCGCCGCATCCGCCCTGAAGAAGCTCGTGCCCTGCGCGACGCTGGTGCAGGTAACATGGTCAGCCCAACGCAAGAGCACATTATCGCGGTGGACAGCCTGGTTGTTGTGACACACCCAAACAACCCAGTTCAGAGCTTGACAGTTGAACAGCTGAAAGAGATCTACGCTGGTAACATCACAAACTGGTCGCAGGTTGGCGGTGCTGATATTGCAATCACACCTGTCAAACTGGACGAAAACTCCGGTACACGTGCTGTGTTTGAAGAGCGTGTGTTCGAAGGCGAAGCTGTGACACTGGCCGGCAACGTCGTTGAAGTTGAACAGGTCGACGATGTGTCGGGTGTTGTGAACAACGACGAAGGTGCCATCGGTTATGTTGGTTACGCATTCCAGCGTGGCGCGAAGCCGATCTCCTTGATCAACAACTGCGGTATCGCAATGACGCCAGACGCATTCTCGGCCCGTACCGAAGAATACGCACTTCAGCGTCGTATGTATCTCTACACACGCGACGATGTTGACACGCAGCAAGTGACAGATCTTGTCACCTACGCGTCTTCCCCAGCCGCTGACGGCGTGATCGCAAAGTCCGGTTTCATCGGCCTTGGCATCGACCGCAAGCTGCAGACACTCGAAAGCGATCGGGCCCGCATGCTGCTGGATCCAAACACTGATCAGTACGAAGCTGCATTCATGCGCGACATGCTGTCGAAGATGGTTGAGTACGACCGCCTGTCGACAACGTTCCGCTTCCGCACCGGGTCGTCCTCTTTGGATGAACGTGGTCTGGTCGACATGCAGCGTCTGGCTGACTACCTGGAAACACAACCTTCCGGCGCCGAAGTTTTGTTCGTTGGTTTCACTGACTCAGTGGGCGCATTCGACAGCAACAAAGTTCTGTCCGAAGGTCGCGCAAGCCAGGTGATGGCTGAACTGCAGTCTTTCGCTGGGTCCCGTCTGGGTAACCTGAACATGTCCTCGACTGGTTACGGTGAAATTGCACCAGCTGGGTGTAATGCCGCTGAAGAAGGTCGCCGGATTAACCGCCGCGTTGAAGTTTGGATCAACTCTGCCGGTTAAGCCGGTACGAAAAGAGACAACCTTCAATCATCCCCAAAGCGCATATTGGCGTATCCGGGATGACACCAGACAGAGGAAATACAATGTTCGATAGAAAGACATCAGAGACCGGAGGTCAGCGTGCCAGCGCCTGGCGTTCCACCGCTCTGACGATCACAGGGATGGTGGCGGCCCTTGGGATCGCCACAGCATCTCCAGCAACTGCGGCGGGCTTCACCGAAGACGTCGGTTCCAGTGAACGCGTGAACCTTTCGGGCCAGTTGGGTACGCTCAGTGAGCGGATCACAGCGGCGGCTTGCAACCTAAGCGCAGGTGTGGCGGTTACAGAAGCCCAAGCGGTTCTGAAGATCTCCACCCATCACTTCACACGGATCAACCAAGCTTTGCTTGTGGGCAACCGTGGCTTTGGGATCTTGGGCGAAGAACAGCGTCCACGGACCCTGCGGGCGATCAGTGATCTGAACGCGAAGTGGGAACCCCTGCAGCAGATGGCCAACGCCACACAGGCAAGCGCAAACGATGGCGCCTATGTGGAAAACCTGGCTGCTCAGAGTAACCCAGTGCAGGACGAAGCCAAGATCTTGGTTTCTGAGATCACAGGGCAGTACGCTGATCCAGCTATCATGCAGCACGCCGACGCGCTGTTGATCGAGATTGCAGGTCGTCAGCGTATGCTGGCAAACCGGATGTCGAAAAACGTGTGCCTGATTTCGTCTAACGTCAAAGACGAAGATGCGATGGCACAGTTGCAGGAAACGATTGGTTTGTTCCAAACGTCCCTCAACGCGCTGCAAAACGGCCTGCCAAGCGTTGGTCTGCGCCCACCGCCCACACAGGGTATTGCGAACGGCTTGAACGACGTTGCAGACGAGTGGGAGGAAATCTCTCCTTACTTGGACGCTCTGATCGGCGGTGCTGAACTCTCAACAGAGATCCGCGCACAGCTGTTCCTGGCTTTCCTGGGCATGGAAGGCCGTATGAACAACGTGGTGCATAACTACCAAAAGAATTCGAAGCAGCGTCTGTAACGCAGGTTCGAAAAAGACAAGAAAAGAGGGCGGCACCGCAAGGTGCCGCCCCTTTTTATTCGAAATATGACATGAAGTCAGCTGTCGATTTTGGCCGCTGAGAGCGCAATCGCCTGTTGATAAACCGTTGCAGCATTCCATTCGTTGAGCACACGAAAGTTTGCCGAACCCTCTTGGTAGGGTTGTCCGGGTTGCCAGCCTTTTTGACGCAAGAAATTCGCGGTTGAGGCAAGCGAGTCCGACACCCCATACAGATCGACGCGGCCATTGCGGTCCGCATCAACGCCGTATCGCAAAGCATTGCCCGGCAAGAATTGTGTGTGCCCCATCTCGCCATGTGCTGCACCGCGTTGATTGGGCGCGAGCCCCCCGCGATCGACAAGGATCAGGGCTGCGATCGCGTGTGGCGTGAAAAATCCTGACCGACGGCAATCGTAAGCGACGGTCGTGATGGAATCGACCACCGGTGTATTGCCGAGGTTGCGCCCAAAGCCCGTCTCCATACCGTGGATCGCAAGCAGGATGCCGGCTGGGACGCCGTAGACTTGCTCAAGCGAGGCATAAAACTGCGGGTTCTGGTTTTTTACCCGTTTGGCTTGGGTGGCGAAGCTATCAAGTGATCCCAAACGAATGCGGATAAAGTCGTTCAGCGCATACTTCACACCCCGCTGGTTGCGATCCGCTGCGATGGTTGATTGTGAGTATTGTGCATTCGCCAGAGCCTGTAGCCCCGCCTGTCCGACGCCAGCCGCTTGCGCCTCTGCGGCGAAGGCTTGTTTCCATGCCGTGAAGCCGCCGGCGTCGTTGCCGCATTGTGCGGCCATCACGCCCGTCGCCACGACAGCGATGCTTGCTGCGGTTGAAAGTACCTTTAACATATTTGGTCCCCGACCCATTTCTTGTGGCGCAACCCTATCACGTTACAGGGCCCGGCCAAGGTCAGGATTTACGCCACTGAAATGGCCGGCGGCCCTCCGCGCTATCAGTGACAATCGTCTCAATCTTGGCGGCCCGTGTCGGCGCGCGTTTTGCATTAAGAACGATCTCCAATGCGCCGCGTTTCACGGAACGTGGAAAGGCGTGCCAGTTGTTTTCCGCGCCTGGGTTTGCATCAAAGGCTGCTTGCAGGTCGTCCGGGATGACCAGGTTTTCAACATCATCTAGCGCAGTCCAACTTCCATTGACCTTCGCAAGAGTGACGACAGCCAATCCGGCTTCGGTCATCTGTCCGGTCGCAATCAATCGCGACACTTTTTCCTTGTTCACCAGGCTCCAGTGACTGCTGGGCTTCCGGGGAGAGATGTAGAGCATGCTGCGCGTGTCGTCCTTCGTGCGCGGCAAACTATCAACCCAGCCAAAACAGAGACATTGATCAACGATATCCGGGTAGGGGACATAGCGATCCGGATCAGCTTTTTTATACGTGACGAGCCACACGCCTCGAGGTTGGCTGTGATGTTTGGTCAACCAGCTCCGCAGTGCCGTAAGACTGTCGATCTCGACCTCAGGCGCATCTGCGAGCGGCCGTTTCGCCATTCAGTCGCGCGTACCCGCGAACCGCTCCGCCCAATCTGCCCGCTCATCATCGCTGATCTTGCGGAATAGATTGTCGGGCACTGTGAATGCATGCCCAGCAGGCAGCGCAGCCATTGCCGCCGACACATCGTCTGGCCAGCTGGTGTCGTCAGTCTGCATCGCGTCCAGCATTGTCTTGCTGGCGTCGGGGATGAATGGGGCGGATAGGACAGCGTAAAGGCGGATGAGGTTCAATCCTGTCCGCACCTGCATCGCCGCAGTATCTGGATCTTCTTTGAACGTTGACCACGGGGCCTGGGTTTGTAGGTACTCATTTCCAAGAACCCAAATTGCCCGCAGTTCCGCCGCAGCCTTGCGCACTTCGATGGTATCCATGCTTCTTTCGTAAGCGCGAATACGGGTGGTCAGGTTTTCGATCAGCGCGAGTTCTTCTGGTCCAGCATTTCCGGCCTCTGGGACCGCCTCACCGAACTTGGACCGGCAGAACTTTGTGATCCGGCTCACAAAATTCCCCAAAACATCAGCAAGGTCTTTGTTCACATCCGTCTGAAATTGCTCCCAGGTGAACTCCGCGTCCGAACTCTCGGGTGCGTGGCTCAGCAACCACCATCGCCAATAGTCGGACGGAAGGATTTCCAGCGCTTGATCCATAAACACCCCGCGCCCGCGCGAAGTTGAGAACTGGCCGCCGTCATAATTCAAGTAGTTGAAAGATTTGATGTAATCGACCAGCTTCCAGGGCTCCTGCGTGCCCATGATGGTCGCGGGGAATGACAGGGTGTGGAACGGCACGTTATCCTTGCCCATGAACTGGGTGTAGGTCACGTCATCCGCGCCCTTGTCAGTGCGCCACCAGCTTTCCCAGTCGCGACCTTTGCCTGCGTCGACCCATTCTTGCGAGCAGGCGATGTATTCGATGGGCGCGTCGAACCAGACGTAAAACACCTTTCCGTCCATTCCGGGCCAATCTTCATCGCCCTTCTTAACCGGAATGCCCCAGTCCAGGTCGCGGGTGATCCCCCGGTCCTGCAGGCCGTCACCATCGTTCAGCCATTTCTTTGCTATCGACGTTGTCAGCACCGGCCATTCGGCCTTGCTGTCAATCCACTCAGCAAGCTTTCCCTTCAATTCGGACTGGCGCAGGTAGAGGTGTTTGGTCGTCCGCACCTCCAAATCCGTGGAGCCGGAGATTGTCGATCTGGGATCAATCAGGTCGGTGGGGTCCAATTGTTTCGTGCAATTGTCGCACTGATCACCTCGCGCGCTGTCAAATCCACAATTAGGACAGGTTCCTTCGATGTAGCGGTCGGGTAAGAACCGGCCGTCCGCAATTGAGTAGACTTGGTCTTCAGTGACCTCGCGGATCAAGCCCATTTCAGCCAGCCTTCCGGCAAAGGCCTGTGTAAGCTTATGATTTTGCTCGGAAGATGAGCGCCCGAAGTGATCAAAGGACAGGCCAAATCCATCTGCAATCTTCGCTTGAACCTCGTGCATCTCGGCGCAATAGGTCGCCACGTCCTGGCCCGCTTTTGCCGCCGCAAGCTCTGCCGGCGTGCCGTGTTCATCGGTCGCGCACAGAAAAAGCACATCGTGTCCACGATCACGCAGGTAACGTGCGTAGAGGTCCGCCGGCAATTGGCTGCCGATTAGGTTGCCTAAGTGCTTGATCCCATTGATATACGGGATAGCTGATGTAATGAGGTGGCGAGCCATGTGCGGCAAAGGTCCTTCGAATTGAGCGTGGAAGTGTTCTAACGATGCAACGCAGTAGACACCAGATGTGCGATCACATGAAGTTTGCTTTCTTGACAGCGCGTTACTCCGTAGGTTGGGCACAACGAAAAAGGGAATCGCTTTGGAGCTTTCCATGACCATTCGCACTGCTCTTGCGGCCGCCGTGATCGCGGTCTCTGGATCTGCTGCTGCCGCAGAACAATCCGTCTACCTCGGCTTTGGGGCAGACTATGGCGTGCCGCACTCAGGCGAGGAGCAGGCATTTGGGTCGATCGTGGCAGGCGCGACGTTCGATCTTTGGGAAGACGTTGGCTTTGGACTTGAAGGCGAAGTTGGCGAACCACTTGGCGGCGACACAGACCGTGAAACATCGCGTTTGCGTGGCCTCTTCACCTACGACTTCGGTGCCGTCACCGGGATCGCCTCGGTTGGTGTCGTTCAGTACGAAGTTGGCAATACCAACTTCGATGGCGAAACCTTTGGCCTTGGCGCGCAGATGGAACTCTCAGACCGTATTGACGGCCGTTTCGAGATCTTGCGCGACTTTAACGACGACGACTTTGGCACCGACGTGACGACAAGCCGCTTGGGCGTCTATTTCAAATTCTGATCACGCCCGCCGGATTTGGGCGCGAATGTCGAGCGTGACGCGCGGTCCGACGAACTGTTGAAATGCAGTCAGTCCAAAATCTAGCCGATTTACAGCACCTGATAGGTTCAGCGTCAGCGGGGGGTTGTCTTGGCCAACCGTTGACCTGTCCTGCGTGAGCACTGTGTTCAACGTGATCGGCGCTGTGACACCTTTGATTGTCACATCGCCCTGCACCACGGCCTCCGCCGCTGAAGCACCGGGGCGGATTGAGCGGCTGCGAAATGAAATCGTCGGGTGTCGCGCCACATCCAGCAAATCTGCACTCCGCACAGCATCGGTGGCAAAGAATACACCCATCCGCACATTGGACGCGTCTATGCTCACGGCCACCTTGCTCCGGCTGACATCATTGAAGTCAAGCGCCAAGTCCGCGGCGCGCACGGGCATCGACCCCACCAAACGGTCATTGCCGAGGTCGACACCAAATCCAACCGAGGATTGGGACGACATCAGTTGATAAGGGATCGGCGCGGCCTGAGCAGAAAGTGCCGGGCACAAAATACTTGTTGCTGTGAGGCCGAGCATCTGGCGACGAGAAAGTAGGGCGGACATCGGGGGTTCCTTTGCGTTTCAGTTCCCTTTCAAATACCACGTTCAGAGGGGGTTGCTGGTCACATCTGACGCACTAAAGTGTGCTGGAATAAAACAGGACCTCCAGACGTATGCAGATGCTCCCTCTCGGTCGGACCGACATTCAGGTCAGTGACTGGTGCCTTGGTACAATGACCTATGGCAACCAAACCCCACAAGACGATGCGCACCGCCAAATTGATATGGCGTTGGAATCGGGGATAAATTTCCTCGACACCGCAGAGATGTATCCGGTGAATCCCGTCTCGGCAGAGACGGTTGGGCGTTCTGAAGAGGTGATCGGCAATTGGGTCAAAGCCTCCGGCAAGCGCGACGATACAATCATCGCGACCAAAGTATCTGGTGACAATCCGGGTTGGGTCCGTGATGGGAAAGGTTACGATGGGGCGGTGATCAAAGAAGCGGTAGAAGGCTCATTGCGGCGTCTTCAGACCGATGTGATTGATCTTTATCAAATGCACTGGCCCATGCGCGGGTCTTACATGTTCCGCCAGAACTGGACCTACGATCCGTCAAAACAGAACCGGGCGCAGACCATGGATCACATGATGGATGTGCTGACATCACTTGGTGACCTGGTGAAAGAAGGTAAGCTGCGCGCGATTGGCATGTCCAACGAAAGCGCCTGGGGGATGACGCAATGGACGCATTTAGCCGAAGAAAACGGTTTGCCGCGCATGGCCTCAGTCCAGAACGAATACTCTTTGCTGTGCCGCCTCTACGATACCGATATGGCTGAAGTGGCGGTCAACGAGGACATCACACTTCTGTCGTTCTCGCCTTTGGCCTGCGGGCTTCTCACTGGAAAATACCAAGGTGGTGCTATTCCAGAAGGTAGCCGTAGGTCCATCGGGCCGGAGCTGGGGGGGCGCATGAACCCGCGCACTCTTCCAGTCACGCAAGTTTACATCGATATTGCTGCCAAACATGGGCTGGACCCTGCACATATGGCCATGGCCTGGCAGCGCACGCGGCCTTTCCCGATTTCTGCGATATTTGGGACAACGACCGCCGCGCAGCTTGAGCACCTGTTGTTAGGCAAAGATATGGTTTTGGATCAGGCGGTCGTGGATGAGATTACCACCACCCATCGCGCCAATCCGATGCCGTACTGATGCGGTTTGTCACTTGCGTTGCTGCGGCACTCACATTGATTGGGTGCAGCCGGGGCATTCCCGATGAAGCCGTTGGCGGCTTGTTTGAGGTGTATCGTGACACGGACGTGCCGATTGCGTCCAAAGCGCTGTTCGAGCCGGAAAAATACCTTGGAACGTGGTACGAAATCGCCCGCTTTCCCGTCCCGTTTGAGGCGGGGTGTGCGGGCGTGACGGCAGAGTATGGGGCTTTGCCCGACGGGCGGATTTCTGTGCTTAACACCTGCCGGACATTGGACGGTGCGGTGCGTAGCACCATCGCGGGCAATGCTGAAGTCGTGGGCCCGGGGCGGTTGGAAGTCTCATTTCCAAGCGTACCGTTTGGTGCAGCGGACTATTGGGTGCTTTGGACAGACGACGGCTATCGCACCGCTGTGGTCGGCGCGCCCAACGGCCGCGCTGGTTGGATTTTGAATAGGGAGCCGACAATCCCCGAAGACAGATTGAATGCCGCCCGGGAAGTGCTTGATTTTAATGGATATGACCTTGAGAGGCTGGTGATGGTTCCGCAGGGCCAAGGGGCGTGATCCCAGCCTGGGTGGGCATCACCCTATTTGCCGCATTGACCCAAGCCCTGCGGTTCATGTTGCAAAAGCAATTGGTCAATGCGGGCCTGAGCGCGACGGCTACAACGTTCGCTCGTTTCGTTTTTGCAGCACCTATCGTGGTCTTAATCGCTTGGGGCTACGCGATGTGGACCGGGCAAGGGCCGCCAGGCTTCTCACCTGCTTTTTGGGGGTACGTCGTCGCGGGCGGGGTATCACAGATCCTCGCAACGATCTGCGTCGTCGCGATCTTTGCGTATCGCAACTTCGCCGTCGGGATCACACTCAAGAAGACGGAAGTGCTGCAAAGTGTGCTTGTGGGGTTCCTGATCCTCGGCGACACCGTCAGCTTGCTAGGCCTCTTTGCGATCCTTGTTGGCATTTGTGGAGTCCTGTTGCTTGCAGATCCGCCGGAGGCAGATGGCCCCTGGCGGCAGCGCATTCTCAACCGGGCAGTGGCTTTGGGTTTGCTGTCCGGCTTCTTTTTCGGCCTCTCCGGGGTCAGCTATCGCGGGGCGTCCCTTTCGCTTGCGGATGGGGACACCTTCTATCGGGCGTCCACGGCGATGGCCTTTGTCGTTGTATTTCAGCTGATTAGCCTGGCGGCTTGGTTGCACCTGCGTGAAGCGGGCCAGATCGTTGCCGTCTTCCGTGCCTGGAGAACTGTCGCGCTTGTCGGACTGACGTCGATGATCGGGACGTTGTGCTGGTTTAGCGCATTCACGCTGCAGTCGGCAGGCTACGTAAATGCAGTGGGGCAAGTGGAGTTGCTCTTTTCGATTGCAATAGGTGCGCTTGTTTTCGGAGAGACCGTCACAAAACGGGAATGGCAGGGCATGGCGCTCCTGTCTCTCAGCATCATCGTTCTGGTGCTCGTCGTCTAAAAGACGTCCGCGCCACCCAGGCGCTGTATAAGGTTCGGTTCATCGTGGTTCCGGAAAAAGGGCACGCTGCCAATTGGCCCGCCGTGGCCGAGGTGAGCGATCAATTCTGCGATCACCACTTTGGTAATGAAGGGCAAATCAAACGATCGGGCTTCGCTCAGCGGGACCCACTGGATATGCGACAACTCCTCTTCAGCGCCGCTAAAGTCGTCCGGGTCGCTGCGCAGATCCGCCGCGTCCGCGAGAAAAAACCGGGCATCAAACCGCCGCGGGCGACCCTTTGGCGTCACTGCGCGAAAGAAGTAAGAGAGCGGCGCGGCGTCGGGTTGATGGCCGGTTTCCGCAAAAGCACCCCAACCTGCAATGGGTTCATCCCAATCGGCCGGGCGGCCAATGACTTGGCCGGTTTCTTCCCAAAGCTCCCGAATGGCCGCAGAAAGCAGGGCTGAGTTGGGACAACTGCTGTCTTCCCCCAGACGATCATCGCATGCACCGCCCATCAGGCCTATTGGCACTTGCCCATCTGTGGGGTCCACGGCGCCGCCTGGAAAAACGAATTTGCCTGGCATGAAAGCTGCGCCAGATCCGCGTTGGCCCATCAGCACGGATGTTCCATCGCGCACAACAATCAAGGTGGCCGCGTCGCGGATGGGCGGATCCTCAGCCATCGGTTGTCGGCGTCCCAAACCCATGCATACGGCGGGCCCATTGAATGGCAACCACGACGCCTTTGAGCCGCGGCAAAAGATAAAGCGACAGACCAACGCAGCCGACAGTCAAAATCGTGGCCATCACCAAAGGCTCCGGCCGAAATTGGGTCCACATGACGTGCATAGCAGGGGCGAGCAGATGGCCAACAATCAAGATCGTCAAATAAGCCGGACCGTCATCCGCGCGGTGATGAGACAGATGTTCCCCGCAAGACGGACATTCATCCGTGACCGTCAAAAACTTGGTATAAAGCCGCCCTTCGCCGCACTGCGGACACCGCTGGCGAAAACCATTCCACATGGCTGGCTTTGTCGGGCGGTCATCGTGGGGCGTGTCGTGCGGAACATCAGAAGCCATGTGGCGATACCTTTGCGAATTCACACCGATGTAAGCGATCTGCGGGCCCGGCGCACGGGGGGTGTGACGGCCTGTCACAACTTTTTTTGGAAAAAAATGCGACGGAAAGAATTTCGCGCCGCGTTTGACCAGCACACCGGGTCAGAACACCCGGACATCAGAAAGGCACTGAAATGAAAACAACACTTTTGATCGTAGCAATGGTCACCGGCGCAAGCTTAACGTCCACGACTGCAGACGCGCAGGAGCGCGGCGCCGTCGTCTTTGAAGAGCTTGATCTCAATAGCGATGGCCAGATCACACTTGAGGAACTTTCCGGCCAACGTGAAGCGCGTTTTGGAGACGCAGATACCAATGGCGATGGCGCTTTATCAGAGGAAGAGCTGCTGGCTCAAGCCAATGAAAATGCGTCTGAGCGGGCAACGCGTATGGTCACACGCATGCTTGAGCGGCTTGACGAAAACGAAGACGGCATTCTGCAACTTGACGAACTTCCAGAACCGCGCGAAGGCCGTATGGAACGGCGCTTTGAACAAGCGGACGCTGACGACGACGGCGCCATTAGCGCGGAAGAGTTCGAAGAAGCGCGCGAGCGCATGGCAGATCGCCGTGGTGGCGGCAAAGGGCATGGCCGTGGTGGCAAAGGCCCGCGCGGTGACCGTGGCTAAGGCCTAAAACGGGGTTGTACCTGTGCGGAAAATAATGTGGCGTGCGCAAGCATGACAGACACCTCAGGTGCAGCCCCCACTGACGCAGCCCTGCTTGCGGCCTATGCCGCAGGCGATGGGGCTGCGGCGCAAGTTTTGGCGAACCGGCTTTTGCCGGGGGTTCTAGGGCAGGCGACCCGCATGTTGGCGGACCAAGCAGAGGCGGAAGATGTGGCACAAGAGGCGATGATCCGACTATGGAAGATCGCGGCCGACTGGCGCGAGGGCGAGGCGCAGATCTCGACCTGGCTCTATCGGGTGACTGCAAACCTTTGCACGGATCGACTGCGTAAGCGGCAGCGGAGCGCGTCGCGCCCGCTTGAAGATGTTGCTGAACCGCCTGACCCAACCCCGGGTGTCGAAGCGCAGATGCAGACCACCGCGCGGCATGCCGCTTTGGCAGATGCTTTGGCCCAACTGCCAGATCGGCAGGCTCAGGCTGTGGCCTTGCGGCACTTAGAAGGCCGGGCGAACCCGGAAATTGCACAAATCATGGACATCAGCGTGCGGTCCGTGGAAAGTTTGACAGCACGCGGAAAACGGGCGTTGGCCACCATTTTGGCTGGGCAACGCGCTGCGTTGGGATACGAGAATGACTGAGCCCGAGAACAAATCCGTGGACGCCCTTTTGGACGAAGCCGCGTCACAAATGCCGGAGGTGCCTGCGCATCTTATGGCAGCCGTGATGCTGGATGCCGCGCGATTGCAACCGACGAAAGCAATTGTGGCGCCGCGCCCGAACCTGTGGGACAGCTTCCTTGACCTGATTGGGGGATGGCCCGCGATGGGTGGCCTTGCTGCGGCTGGATTGGCGGGCGTGTGGATCGGCTTTGCGCCCCCCGCGACCCTTGAGGCCGCGACGGCTCAGATCCTTGGATCCAGCCAGACAATCGACCTTTTTGGCGGCGATGCCCTTAGCAGTTTTGATGTGGGGGAGGTGGCGCAATGACGGACGGACCAAAACCCCGTCGAATGGGTCGTATTGCCTTGGTCGCCTCACTTGCGGTGAACGTCTTGCTGGCAGGGGCAATCATCGGGTCTGTTGCTTCGGGCCGTGCTGGACCGGCGCGCAGCTTTGAGTTGCAGATTGGGCCGCTCGGTCAGGTTTTGACGAAAGACCAACGGGCTGAGGTGGGGCGCGATCTGCGGCGCGCGATCCGCGCGGCGGGTATCGAGCGCCCGAGTCGGCAAGCGGTCTTGGCCAACGCTGTGACTTTGCTGGAAGCTGATGTCTTTGATGCCGTTGCATTCGAGTCAACGATCCGAGGCCAGTACCAGCGCGTGGATCAAGTGCGTGATGTGGCGCTAGTGACCTTCTCCGCCTATCTTAGCGACCTTCCTTTGGCCGATCGTCAAGCAATCGCGCGGAGTTTGGAGGAACAGGCCCGCCGAGGAGGGCCAAAGAGTGACCATAGCCGCGATGGATCAAAGTCCAACTAGAGTTTACCCGATATTTATCTTTCTTAGGAAATGATTAAGCGGCAAAGCTAACTTGGTTTCGCCCGGCTGATTTTGCAGCATATAGCGCTGAATCCGCCAAAAGGCACATGTCATCTGTGCTTGGCAACTGTGCCTCTTCGTCATCCACGCCACCTACAGCGACACCGATCGAGACGCTGATGGCGAGAGGCGCATCGATGTGGGCCACCGTGAACGGTGTTTCATTCACAACCATGCGCAATCGGTCAGCGGTGAGTTCGGCCATGTCCCGTGTGGTTTGGGGAAGGGCCACCAAAAATTCTTCGCCACCGATGCGTGCGATCAAATCAATCTCGCGCAAGTTCTCACGCAGTCGTTGAGCGACATCAACTAGGATCGCATCCCCGGCCGCATGCCCGTAGGTGTCATTCACTTTCTTGAAGTGGTCTATGTCGATCATCATCACTGCAAAATCCTGTCGGCTTTGTTGCGACTTCTCGGTCAAAGCCTTGAGGTAGGGATCGGCATAGCGGCGGTTATAGAGCCCGGTCAAAGGATCCTTCACCGCGGCCATCAGACCGTCTTTAATCTGCGAATGGAACCTGTCGGATTTCCGCTTCTGATCTTGCAGAAGCTTGCAGCGTAGCGAGATCTCTTCTTCACTGGCGTCGGCGCGCACGACGTCATCCGCCCCGAGATCAAGCGCAATCGCTGCAACATCCTTTGCGTTGGGCGACACGACCACCAATTGCATGGCCAATCTGGTGTGACGGCGCGATCTTAGATCGGCTGTCAGGCGAAAGAGGGATTCATGTGGGTCTGTCAGGGTTGTCGCATCAATGACGTAAAGATCGGGGGCGGAGCCCTGCTCATTCAGCGGCACGTGGCGGTCGAGCGGCAAGATCTGCATGTTTGGCGCATAGACGCGCCTGATCGCTTTGACGTACGCCGGGTGCATGGTTGTCCGAGAGGTCAGCACGTGCACGCTCACTGGCGGAGAATAGGGGACATTCGTTTCCTCAAACCCCAAGGCACGCCCCGCCGCATCCCGCACCCAAATTTCAGAGTAAACATTCTTTTGGCGCAGCAGGCTGCGCACGCGGGCGAGCAACAGGTCTTCGTTAATCGGGTGTGGAAGCAGGTCCGTTACACCCACGTCGAGCGCGGCAAGTCTTGCCTTTGCTGTGTCGGCCGTTCCAACGCCCAAAAGCGCGATATCGCCGGTATCAAAACTGTTGCGTAAGCCCTTGCAAAATCCGTGACGATCTTCAGACTGATCGCCCAGATTGATGACGATTAGATCAGGCCGGTTCTGTGATAACTGCGCTTCGGCCTGCAACAGGTCGGCCACTGCTGTGACTTCGTATTGCGCAGAAAGTAGTTTTACTTTCAAGATGATCCGATTTGTTGCGACTGAATCGATAATCAGTATTCTGCCTGACATTCTTGGTTCCTTAAGCCTTCAAATTCATCCACCGAGGTCCCCGTCGTGGTTAAGATGCGGCTGAAACGTTAAGATAGAGTTGCCCTGACAGAAGGAAGTGTCATGAGTCCAGAACAGGCAGAGACGATCGCGCTTCAAGCCTTAGGGTGGCTTGTTGGAAATGATGAGCTATGCCCGACATTTATGGGCGCGACGGGCACTTCTGTTGACGACCTGAAGTCCCGCGCGGCCGACCCGGAATTTCAGGCGTCCGTCTTGCAGTTCATCACCATGGATGATGCTTGGGTGATCGCCTTTTGCGACGCTTGCGACGTTCCTTACGAGGCACCACTGCAGGCCCATTTTGCCCTACCGGGTGCGGAACAGGTGCATTGGACATGACATCAACCATCCATGGCGTGATCTTCGACAAAGATGGCACGCTGTTTGATTTTGACAAAACTTGGGGGCCGGTTACAGGCCAGATGATCCGCGACGAAACGGTGGGAGACGCCGCGCAAGAATCTGAATTAGCTAAGGTTTTAGGATTTGATCTGGCAAATGATCGGTTCTTTCCTGGCAGTCTTGTGATCGCTTCAACCGCCGATGTGGTCGAAGCCGCAGTGCTTCCGTTCACCCGAGACAAAGACTTGGACGCGCTGCGAGCGCGCATGCGGGCCGCGACGAGTTCTGTTCCTCAGGTGGCTGTCGGTGATCTCTCGAGCCTGTTTTCCGATATGGCGTCTGCGGGCTTGACCCTTGGTATCGCTACAAATGACGCCGAGGCACCGGCGCGCGCCAATTTGGCTCAATTCGATCTTGAGCAGCACTTTGCATTTATCGCGGGGATGGATACGGGTTTTGGTAGCAAGCCTGAACCAGGGCAGTTGATGGGCTTTTGTAATCAAACGGGGATTTCGCCCGCAAACTGCGTCATGGTGGGCGATAGTTTACATGATTTGCACGCCGGTCGCTCTGCCGGAATGGCAACGGTCGGCGTCTTAACGGGCCCAGCGGCCGAAGACGAACTCGCGCCCTATGCCGACGTGGTTTTGGGAAGCATTATGGACCTCCCGGCGTGGCTTGATCAGCGCTAAAGGGCTGTGCACCGGACGTGCACAGAACGTGCACCGCGCGTACACCGGTGTTATGTCCAGTCGGCCGTCCCAGTGCCCACAGCCTCTGCCACTGTTGTAAAGCCGTGCTTGGCCAGGAGCTGATCGAGCCCGCTTGCGATCTCATTGACGAGGGAAATTCCGCCGTAAACGAGCGCCGTATAGAGCTGCACGGCAGATGCCCCGGCGCGGATCTTTTGAAAGGCTTGTTCTGCAGTCCCGACGCCCCCAACTCCGATTAGAGGCAGATCGGTCAGCGTGCTAAGATGCGCCAAAACACGTGTCGATTTTTCGAAGAGAGGTTGGCCAGAGAGGCCGCCCATTTCGTCCTTGTGAGCGCTTTCTAAGCCGGAACGATCAAGCGTGGTGTTGGTGGCGATGATCGCTGCGAGTTTCGCGTTCGTTGCAACGTCAGCCACATCGGCGAGATCATCTTTGGTCAGATCTGGTGCAATCTTGAGGAAGATGGGCAATGGTTTGGCCAAGCCGGCATTTGCCTCCATCACGCCTGCGAGCAAGGCGGCGAGGGCGGCTTTGCCCTGCAAGTCGCGCAGCTTTTCGGTGTTCGGGGAGGAGACATTGACCGTCGCAAAGTCGAGATGCGCGCCGGTGTGGGCGAGGACTTTGGCGAAATCTGCGGCGCGGTCGGTACTGTCTTTGTTCGCCCCAAGATTCAACCCGATCACACCGTTTGGGCGCTTGGCCAGCCTGTCGCCGATTTTCATCATGCCGTCGTTGTTGAACCCAAAGCGGTTGATCGCCGCTTGATCCTCGGTCAACCGGAATAAACGCGGGCGGGGATTGCCCGGTTGCGGGCGTGGGGTGGCGGCCCCGACTTCAACGAAGCCAAATCCAGTTCCCGCGAGAGCGTCGAGCGCGGTTGCATTTTTGTCGAACCCGGCAGCGAGGCCGACGGGGTTCGGAAGCTTGAGACCTGCAACAGTGGTCTGAAGTCGCGCTGTTGTGACCGGGCCCGCTTTGGGACCTAGGCCGCCGTTTAGTGCCTTGAGGGCCAGTCCGTGTGCCGTTTCCGGGTCAAAGCGGCGCAAGGCATGCAGGCCAATGGTCTCAAGTACGTTCATAGCCAGATCGGCGTGAAGCCGGAGGGGTGGTCGTCGGCCGTAAGAGGCTTGTGCCAGACCACATCATCAAGACGCAGGGGGCGATAAAGGTGGGGGAATAGCGCGTCGCCGCGGGAGACCTCCCACTTGAGGTCATCGCCCAGGGTGTCGGCTTCGATTGCCAGTAGGCTCAGGGTGTCTTCGCCCGCGAAGTGTTTGGCCAAGGTTCCCCCCACTTGGTCAGCGGTGGACATGTGAACGTAGCCATCGGCGAGGTCGATGGGGGCGCCCCGCGTTTCTTTGGCATCCAAAAACGCGGACATCTCATCGCCGCGAAAAATCTTGTAAATCAGCATGCGCGCGGTGTGGCCTGAGGGAGTGGGGAGGTCAAGCATTTGTGGGCGGGGCGCCAGAAGTGATTGGCCGTCCGGGCGCCCAAATCAGCGTCGGCTTCATTTCATTTTGTTCAGCGCTTTGGCCTTGGGTTTCGATGCGTCATTGGGGCCTTTCCACCGAGTGCATCGCGTAACTGACCACTTTGCGCGAAAAGCCGCTCGGCGTTCTCGGCGCCGATCGCATCAATGACGATTTGGTCGACGTCGTGCCAAACTGCGACGATCTCATCCCGCAGCTGCTTGCCTTTGTCAGTTAACGATAAGATGGCTGCGCGCTTGTCCTGTGGGTCGTCGCGTAATTGGATGAACCCGTTATTAATCAGACGCTTAGTCATTTGGCTCATGCTCGCTGGGGTAACGCTGAATTCGACCGAAAGTTGCCGTTGGGATGCTTCGCCGACCCGGCCGAGAGCGTGAATAAAGCGTGCTTGACCTGCGTGAAGGCCGAGGGGTTTGAGCAGTTCGCGCAAACGATCTTCCAACAGATGCGTGCTGTGCAACAGCAAATGAAATCCCGCACCTTGTCTTTCTTTCTTCATAAGGTTAGGACCCTAACTATCTTAATTGACCCTGTCCATCCGCAACTCGCGCGACCAGCAGTGTCGTCGCCTTTGGCCGTGCTGAGTGAATGCAACAGAGTATCAACGCGACCGGTCTTCACAACAAGAAGATCGTCCAAAGTGACAAGAATAGGAGACCTGATAATGCATAGGATCGCAAAACCCGGCCGGCAGCCCAACTTGAAACGCGACATCTACATTCTGAGCGCACTGGGAAGCCTGATGTTTGCGACCGGCGCCGACGCGCATGCCGATGAGCATTCTGTTGCGGACACTGCGTTGGTCAGCGCCAGTGAGATCGTTGACTGTACTCTCGACACTGGCGAGGCTGCGCAATGCGCGCGCTATGTCGTGAAGTATTTGCCTGATGACCTTGAGATCGGTCCGTTCTGTCCAGCCACGCTGGATGATGCAGGTGGCATCTGGCATTGGGACGGTGACGCGGCCGGGCTCTATCGGATCGACGGTGAATTCCTGCGGATGTTGGATGCGCAAGGCTACACATTCTTCGACGAGGGTGGCGAGGTGTATACTTTCGACATCCGCACCGAAGGGCCGACTGAAGCGCATGAATGCATCGCTGGCTCGGTTGATCCAGAGGTCGAGATGACGGTCCTGATACCCGCGACCCCCGTTATGGCGGAGGAACCCACCCCTCTTGAAACCGTTTCAAAGGTTGGGATCGGTCTGGATGGCGTGCCGATTTTTGGCGACGCGCCCTCCGTCCTTGCGACAGGCCACATGCCAGCGCTTGACGTCTGTGGCGGCCATGTCGACCCCGGCGGCTGGTACCACTGGCACGCGACTGCCACCGACGTAAACGCGATTTTCGATAGTGAAGGGGTTGATGCTGCATGCGTGAACGTCGAACAGGATCAGACCGCGCAATTCGGATACGCATTCGACGGCTTCGCGATGTTTGGCTCGTTGAACCACGATGGATCAGTCCCTCGCGATTTGGATGACTGCGGCGGTCATGTTGGCCTGACCGAAGATGGGGGAGAGCCCGTCTATCACTACCATTCAGGTGCCGCGTTCCCCAATTTACCCGCTTGCCTTGTTGGCGTTGCGGCGCAGGATAACTTCTCGACAAATGCGGCTGGAGGTATTGGCTCAGGAAACGGCAATGGTGGGCCGGGAGGCAACGCCGGACCGCCCAACTTTGACGCCGCGGCGGAGACCTTGGGCGTCGATGTTGAGTTGCTGAGGCAAGCAATGGAAGAAGCCGGTGGACGGAACGCGGACCTTGACGCGGTGGCGGCGCGCCTCGGCGTTTCCGCTGATGCACTGCGGGCCGCTTTGCCAAGGCCCAATCAATAAATACCCCGATTGAATAAGTGGGCGTCGGCTGAACCCAATGTACTGCCCAGACTTTCAGCACAGTCATGCCGGTTTCACAATCCGACCCTAAGTCTCGCGCGATGGCGTTTGACTCTCCCATAGGGGGAGGCCAAGCTCATCTGCATTGTTAACAAATGGGGGCACAAGATGCTGTTACGCACTCTGACCACAACAACCTGCGCTTTGGCGCTGTCAGCTTCGACCGCGGCGGCGGATTTTACTTTGAATGTCGTCCATATCAACGACTTGCACAGCCGAATTGAGCCGATCAACCGTTTCGATTCCACGTGCAATGCGGAAGACAACGCAGCGGGCGAATGTTTTGGTGGCGTGGCCCGCGTGAAGACAATGATCGATCAGTTGCGGTCTGAGTTGGCTGACGAAAATCTGATCGTGCTGGACGCGGGTGATCAATACCAAGGATCCCTGATGTACACTACGTACAAAGGCGATGCTGAAATTGAATTCATGAACGCCATCGGCTTTGACGCTATGGCGGTGGGCAACCACGAATTCGACGATGGCGACGAAGGTCTTGCGAAACTGGCCGATGGTGTGGGTTTCCCGATCATCTCTGGCAATATCGATGTCAGCAGCTCCAACATTCTGGCTGGTAAGGTTGAGAACCACACTGTGCTTGAGGTGGGTGGCAAGAAGATTGGCATTATCTCTGCTTTGGCGGTTGATACGGTTGAAACCTCATCCCCCTCTGACGCCGTGATCTTCACGGATGAGATCGAGAGTCTGCAGGCAGATGTGGCGGCCCTGACCGATGAAGGTGTCGATATCATCATCGCCCTCAACCACGTCGGCACGCCGAAGGACATGGAGATTGCTGCGGCGGTGCCTGGCCTGGACGCTGTTATTGGTGGCCATTCTCACACGAAGTTTTCGAACACCGAAGAGGGTGCGATGGCTTACCCGACAATGGTCGGGGATGTGCCGGTTGTGTCCGCATATGCGTATTCGAAGTATGTCGGCCACATGAAGCTGACATTCGATGATGCGGGTGTTGTGACAGCAGTTGAGGGAGACACGATTTTGCTGGATGCCTCCGTCGCTGAGGACGAAGCGATTGTCGCGCGCGTGGCTGAACTGGCTGGTCCGATTGAAGAGATGAAGACCCGCGTTGTTGCCGAAGCGTCCGAAGCGATCGAAGGTGATCGGTCCGTTTGCCGTGCGATGGAATGCCCAATGGGCAACCTGGTTGCTGATGCGATGTTGGATCGCGTGAAGGGTCAGGGCGTTGAAATCGCGATCCAAAACGGTGGTGGTCTGCGGGCGTCGATTGATGCTGGCGAGGTGACCATGGGCGAAGTGCTGACGGTGCTGCCGTTCCAGAACACGTTGTCTACGTTCGAAGTGTCCGGCGAAGCAATCGTGGCGGCGCTTGAGAACGGTGTCGGCCAGGTGGAAGAGGGCGCAGGCCGCTTCCCGCAGGTGGCTGGCATGAGCTTCTCCGTCGATTTGGCGAAAGAGGCGGGTAGCCGTGTGGGCGATGTCATGGTTGGCGGTGCACCGATTGACCTAGCGAAGGTCTATGCGGTTGTGTCCAACAACTACGTCCGCAACGGAGGTGACGGCTATGCGATGTTCGAAGACGCTGCAAACGCCTATGACTACGGCCCGGACCTGGCAGATGTGACGGCGGAGTTCTTGGCTGAGAATGCGCCTTACGCACCTTACACCGATGGTCGGATTACGATGAAGTAAGCCTTCGCGCGATGTAACGGTTGATGCGCGCCGCGGGAGACCGTGGCGCGCTTTTTTGTGCGGTGCCCGCTAGCTCGCGTGGGCGGCGACACCTTTTTGGAAGGCAGCGATAAAGTCTTTTGACATCGGTTTTCGGATCGCGACGAGCCCGTTGTCAAAGCTGTCTTCGCTCAATCCGTCCACGGAGATGACCGCACCGCCGGCTTCGCGAACAATCAGCAAACCAGCTGCATAGTGCCAGATGTCGAGCCGACGGTTCCAGTAGCCGTCCAACCGGTCTGCCGCGACGTAGGCCATATCAAGCGCTGCCGCGCCGAGCTGGCGCAGACCCGCTGTTGACTGCAGCATGACGTTGAGGACCGCGATAGCCTCGGGCCGTCGTGGCGAAGCGGCGCCCGGCATGCCGGTCGCGAGCATAGCGTTGCTGAGCGCACCGCCATCAGCGACACGCAGGCGCGTTTCGCCGTTTAGCCAGGCCCCATCGCCGCGCGTGGCTGAAAAGGTTTCCTGCCGCAGCGGGTCATGGATGACGGCTGCGACGATCTCGGCCTGATCTTCGAGTGCGATGGCTGTGGCCCAATGTGACAGGCCGCGCGCAAAATTGGCGTATCCATCGAGCGGATCAACGATCCAGCGGCTTTGCCCCGATCCTGCGATTTCGGGTGACCCTTCGATCAGGAGACCATGCGCGGGGTGCGCCGAGATCAACGCCTCTTTGAGAAGGGTCGCCGCTGCAGCGTCGGATTTGGCGAGGAACGCCTGAGTTTCGTCGGGTGATTGTGCTGTGCTTCGCGCCTGTTGGAAGTCCGCCAGCAGTTGATGACCTGCCTTGTGTGCGGCGTCGATCATTGTGCTGAGTTCCTGGCGCGGCATCTTGTTGTCCTCGAGTGCAGGGGCGGCGCAATGGGGCAATGGGCTTTGTCGCGCCATGGGCATCAGTCTACTTCACTGGGAGTAAGAAGCCCACGCCTTTGGTCGAAAGGCGCAACGCCGCTGAGACGTGCTGCCTCGCGCATTGAATATTCCGTCGGAACGCGACAGACTTTCGCGCAGACCTGTCGCGGGAGAGCGTGATCATGTGCGGACGAATGTCCATCACCCAGCCGCATGAGGCGGTTGTTGAGCTGTTCGATGCGGTGCCGTCGAATGATCTACCACCGACGCCAAATTTCAACGTCTGTCCGACCGTCCAAATCCCGGTGGTGACATCTGATGGAGGGACGCGGCGGTTGCGCCCGATGCGCTGGGGGTTCATCCCGCATTGGTACAAGAAGCCGAACGGCGGGCCGCTGTTGATCAACGCCCGTGCTGAGACGATTGCGGAGAAGCCAGCGTTTCGTGCGGCTTGTCGGGAGCGGCGGTGTCTTGTTCCGGTAACGGGCTTTTATGAATGGTTTCGCGATGGTGATGCGACGCCGCTGCCCTGGTTTGTGGCGCGCGCAAATAAATCACCGCTTGTCATGGCAGGCATCTGGCAAGACTGGCAGTTCGAAGACAATCATCTCGCGACCTGCGCGATTGTTACCACTGCGGCAAATCAGGCCATGGCACGGATCCATCATCGGATCCCAGTGATTCTCGAAGACACCGACTGGCCGCTTTGGTTGGGAGAGGCCGGTAAGGGGGCTTCAACCCTGATGAAGAGCGCGCCCGAAGACGCGCTGTCATTTCATCGGGTTGGAACCGAGGTCAACAGCAACCGCGCCACCGGGATTGGCCTGATGGCGCCGTTGTCAGAGACGGCTTAAGAGGTTGGAGCCTCGCCGTCGCGGATTTCGAAACCCTTGCCGCTGTAGTAGCCAGCGCCGAAAACATAAGGCTCTTTCAATGGCTTGCCGTCTAGCGCGCTTGCTGGAACAGTGACGCTATTGGAGAAGTCATTCACCATGATACCGCCTGTTGTGTAATCCAGGCCAAGTGTGAAACCGGTTTTGTTCACGAAAGTGACTTCGGTTGCGTCGCCCATGTAGGCAACGTTTGGAAAGTAGCCTTTTTCGTAGACATAGACGGTGAATTCTTCTGCGGCAGCAGCGGTCGCACCCGCAGCAGCGATACAAGCCAGTGCGCCGGCTTTCAGAACAGTAGACAGAGTTGACATGGCGCGAATCCCTTTGAGCATGACATTTATGACCCCCGATCGAGATTGCTATGGCAATCAATTAGGGCGGAATTGAGGCAATCTGCAGACCGCTTGACGCCCTGAGAGGCATACCCTATCCCAAGCATACACGGCGCGGGCGTTGTGTAGTGGTAAGACCTTAGCCTTCCAAGCTAATGACGCGGGTTCGATTCCCGCCGCCCGCTCCAAATCATCTCCCCAATCGTTAATATCTGACCGTCTCTTGCTGCTTTGCAGTGGGGAGATTATGTCCGGCTGGCAACGCAGGATACGACGACACGATGGCCGATACTCCACATGCCGCAGAAGAAGAGCGCGCAGCCTCCAAAAAGGTGGGCGCGCTAGGGGAGCTTTGGCCCTTTCTGAAGCCTTACCGCTTGATGCTGACGGCGGCCCTATTGGCGCTGACATTGACGGCTGTGGTGTCGCTGATTTTGCCGATCGCTGTCCGGCGGGTCATCGACAACTTTAACCTCAACGAAGGCGAGATCCTTGGCAGCTATTCGTTGGCCGCGCTGGGCATTGCGGGATTGCTCGCGATAGGCACCGCGCTGCGCTATTACCTTGTGACCCGGTTGGGCGAACGCGTGGTGGCCGACATCCGCAAGGCTGTCTTTGACCGCATGATCGGGATGAGTCCCGCGTTTTATGAAGAGATCATGACCGGCGAAGTGCTGAGCCGGATCACAACCGATACGACGTTGATCTTGTCGGTGATTGGCAGCTCGATCTCGGTTGCCCTGCGCAATGTTCTGATCTTTTTCGGGGGCATCACGTTGATGTTCCTGACCTCCTTTAAGATGACGGTGATGGTGCTTTGGCCGATCCCGGTGATTGTGATCCCGATCATCGTTCTTGGCCGGCGGGTACGCCGTTTGTCGAAAGAGAACCAGGACTGGATTGCGACGTCGTCGGGCGATGCCTCTGAACAGCTTTTGGCAGCGCAAACGGTCCAAGCTTTCACGCATGAGACGCTTAGCCGTGAAAAGTTTGCTGACGTGACCGAAAAGAGCTTTGACGCTGCCAAGCGCCGCATTCGTACGCGCGCTGTCTTGACGGCCATCGTCATTTTCATGGCCTTCTCGGGCATCGTGGGGTTTCTGTATATGGGGGCCTCTGATGTTCAGACGGGTGATGTGACTGTCGGATCGCTTGTTCAGTTCATGATCTACACCGTCATGGTGGCAGGCGCGTTGGCCGCGCTGACCGAAATTTGGGGCGAACTGCAGCGCGCCGCCGGTGCGACGGAGCGGTTGGTGGAACTTTTACAGACACAAGATAAGGTGCAAGATCCCGCGGCGCCGTTGGCATTGCCGTCACCCGTGCAGGGGCGCATCGCCTTTGAAGATGTCCGTTTCAGCTATCCGTCGCGCCCCAGTATCTCTGCCCTGGATCACGTGAGCCTTGCGATAGAGCCCGGAGAGACAGTTGCTTTGGTTGGTCCGTCCGGCGCCGGGAAGACAACGATCATTCAGTTGGTTCAGCGGTTCTATGAGCCGCAAGACGGGAAGATCACGCTTGATGGTGTGGATCTGAAAGATCTGGATCGGTCGGCGTTTCGTAAGCACATCGCGCTTGTCCCGCAGGACCCGGTGATCTTCGCGGATACGGCCCGTGAAAACATCCGGTTCGGGCGGCCCGATGCAACTGATGCTGAGGTCGAGGCCGCAGCACAGGCCGCTGCGGCCCATGACTTCTTGGTCGCCTTGCCGGAAGGCTACGACAGTTATGTTGGCGAGCGGGGCGTGATGCTGTCGGGTGGACAAAAGCAGCGCATCGCGATTGCCCGCGCCATTTTGCGTGACGCGCCGATCTTGCTTTTGGATGAGGCGACTTCGGCGCTTGATGCTGAAAGCGAACGGGCTGTTCAGATGGCCGTGGATGAGTTGGCAAAGGATCGGACGACGTTGATCGTTGCGCACCGATTGGCGACAGTGAAAAAGGCGGACCGGATCATCGTCTTTGAAGAAGGGCGGGTCGTGGCCCAAGGCACGCATGATAGCCTTGTCGCGCAAGACGGTCTTTATGCTCGCCTTGCCCGCCTGCAATTCACCGCCGGTGTCGCAGCGGAATAACCTTTAAAACGCCGCGTAAGACTTGCGCAGGGGCGCAAGACGACGCATCGTGAAAGCTCGGGAGGCGTCACACGCTTGGCGTGTGCGCAGACATAAGAACTACGGGAGGGTTCTGCGATGACTTACGCAAATGTTGCGGACCGCAATAAGATTGCGAATGAGATGGCATGGGATGACCGCGACGTCCCAGTGACGACATTTGCGCAAATTTCAAAAACAGCAGCGGCCTTTCCAAATCGCAAAGCGATTACATTTCAGATGTTTTCTGACCCCAAGGCGCCGTGTGAGACGCTGACCTGGTCGGAGACACAAGCACAGACCGCCCAAGTCGCGAACATGTTCCGGAGCATGGGTGTTGGCGAGACGGATGTGGTTGCCTATTTGCTGCCCAATGCGACCGAGACGATGCTGACGTTTTTAGGCGGTCAAACCGCGGGTATCGTCAACCCCATTAACCCTCTTCTAGAAGCTGAACAGATTGGGGCGATCCTGCGGGAGACGGGCGCCAAAGTCCTGGTCACGCTGAAGGCCTTCCCCAAGACGGACGTTGCCCAGAAAGCAGCGGAGGCTGTGAAGCTGGCACCGAACGTCAAAACCGTCGTTGAGGTTGACCTGCTACGCTATATGACTGGGTTGAAGAAGTTCATCGTTCCGCTGATCCGGCCGAAAAACCCGGTTAGCCATAATGCGAAGGTTGTAGACTTCCGCACGGAAATGGCGAAACAGCCGACCACATTGTCGTTCGAGGATACCCCAGTTGATCGCGTGTCCGCCTATTTCCATACCGGCGGGACGACTGGGATGCCGAAAGTGGCCCAGCACCGGTTTTCGGGCATTATCTATAATGCCTGGTTGGGGGATCGGTTGCTCTTTACGGAGAACGACGTCCAGATTTGTCCGCTGCCGATGTTCCATGTTTTCGCGGCGATTGTCTCTTTGGGGGCGTCGATCAGCTCTGGCGCGCAAATCGTTTTCCCAACGCCGCAGGGCTATCGTGGGGAAGGGGTGTTCGACAATTTCTGGAAACTGATCGAGCGCCACAAAGTAACCTTTATGATCACTGTACCCACCGCGATGTCTGCTTTGATGCAGCGGAAAGTGGACGCAGATATCTCGAGCCTGCAATTGGCATTTTGTGGGTCCGCGCCCTTGCCGTTGGAGCTGTATAAGCGGTTTGAAGAGGCGGCGGGCGTGACAATCTGTGAAGGGTACGGTCTGACGGAAGCGACCTGCCTGGTGTCCATCAACCCGCCGGACGGAGAGAAGCGCGTTGGCTCGATCGGGATTCCGTTCCCGCATACGGATGTGCGCATCGTTTCTGTCGAAACACAGACCGATTGTGGCGTGGATGAGGTTGGTGAAATCTGTGTCGCCAGCCCCGGCGTTTACGACGGGATGACCTACACAGAGACCGATAAGAACGCGAACCTGTTCTATCCCGGCGGCGACGCGGGCAGTAACACGCCACAATACCTGCGCACCGGCGATCTGGGCCGTATTGATGCAGATGGCTATCTGTGGATCACGGGGCGCGCGAAAGATCTTATTATTCGTGGCGGTCACAACATTGATCCTGCCGAAATCGAAGAAGCCTTGGCAGGTCACCCCGCCGTCGCTTTCGCGGGGGCCATTGGTCAACCTGATGCGCATGCTGGCGAGGTGCCTTGCGCATTCGTCGAACTGACTGACGATGCTTCGGTCACAGTGGATGAGCTGATGGCTTATGCCAAAGACAAGATCCACGAACGCGCCGCCCATCCGAAGCACCTAGAGGTGCTGGAAGAGCTGCCCAAAACGGCCGTTGGTAAGGTGTTCAAACCCGATCTGCGCAAGAGCGCCATCACTCGTGTGCTGAACGGGGCTCTGACGAAGGGTGAAGTGGACGCGACGGTCGTCGAAGTCTCAGAGGATAAAAAACGGGGGCTCGTCGCCTATCTGGAAACGAATGGCGAGACGACACGTGACGACGTCAAATCCGTGCTTGGCGCCTTCACGACGCCATGGGAACTTCGCTAGCCGCGTATTTTGCAGTGGGCCTGTTAGTTTGCAGGCCTATTGTTTTAGTCGAGCACGAAGCCCAATTTCTGAAGGGCCGCGCTTGCGCCCTTGCGCTTGTCTGCAGAGCCGAACATCAATTCGTGGTTTAATTTTGCGATGATACCACCCAGTTCAAGGTTGCGGCGCTTACTTGCGATGTAGTCTGAGACTTTTGTCTGTTTGAGGTTTAGGATTTCGCGTGTCGGCGATGTCTCAACGGCAATATGGTTGGTCATTCTCAAGATCCCCCGAATTGAGCCGCCCACAGTTTATTGAGAATTCTGCTGATTCTGCAATCACATGAAAGGGTAGGACGGGTGTGAGATGAAAATGGTATCCACTAATGCGTTGATTTTAAGTGTTTTCCCCGGGCGGAAAATGTAAATGTTTGGTAAACTACCCATAGAACAGGCGCTTAATAAATAGGCATCATGAGAAAAAAATTGACCCTATTGCTCGCCTTGGTTGTGCTGTCGGGCTGCAATGATCGTCGTCCGTTACCAAGCGGCGACGTCTACACGATTCGTAATGACGGCGGGGGTCAGTTGATCTCTGCTGAGACGGATCGGGCCGTGTTGCGGCTTTGGGGTGGCCCGGTTGTGATCGAAGGATACTGCAATTCGGCCTGCTTGATGTTCACGACACTTGAGAATGCCTGTCTCGATCCGGACCTGACCTTGGGGTTTCACGGGGCGAATGTGAATGTGGGCTTTGTCGGAAACCCGCAGATTACGAAGTATCTGCGCAACGGCGTGCGCCAGAAGTTTGTCGATGAATGGCAATTCGTCCCTTTTACCGAAATTCATCGGATCAGCGCGCAGGACTATGTGGCTCTTGATCCCCAGACAAAGCTTTGCAGCTGACCTTTGTTGCGCCTCGTTTGCCACAGGTGGTGAACGACACCGACAACCGCCACAATTTGACTGACATTGCGATCATCGGTTGCTACTTCCAGTACAAAACAATGTCATGGCCGTAAGATGGAAGGGAAAAAACCCGCGTGGCCTTTGACGATCAGAGCAGATGGAACGGCGCAATGGCAACTGGTGACCCCGAGCAAAATCATACTCCTGAAACACTTTTAGCGGCGGGGGAGCGGCTGCTAGCGGAAGGGCGAAAACTATTCAACTCTTTGGCTGGGGCTGCGCACTACACGACGGCAATGCGGCCAGACGGGACCTGCCCGATTTTCTATCAAGATGACGTGTACTACATCTGCCTGCCGTTTGGCGACTTTGATCGCTACCAGATGCATATGGTCGCGCGACGCACCCCGCATGATCCGCAGCTATTGGTGCAGCTGTTTGATCTCTTGCCTGATCTGAAGGGCAAAGCTTTCCTTGATGTCGGAAGTTTCACGGGCAGTTTTGCCATGGTGGTTCGCGGTATGCTGACGCCGGCTGAAACACACCTGTTTGAGCCACAAAAGACGATGCATGATGCGATCCAGATAACGATCAGCGCGAACGGTGCCGAAAAGGACACGACCTTTCATCCGGATATTATCGACGATGGTACGGAAACCATGTTGATGGGGACATACCGTCCCCACCTCCTGTCCGAGACACCTTACCTTAGACGTGCAGATAGCAAGTTGCAGTCCAAGTCTATTGATGCGCTCAAGATTGAGAAGGTCGGGCTGATCAACCTTCATTTCCATAATTCCAAAATGTACGCGCTTGCAGGTGCTAAGAAGACGATTGAGCGCGATTTGCCGTTCATTACGACCGACCTTCATGGGCGTGATCTCAAAGAGATGCGCGAACTGTTGAACCCACTTGGGTATGAAGAAGTGGGGGCCAGCCAACACACGATGATCTTTGTACCAAAATAGGGCTGCGCCATGTCGACCGTTTTCGCTACGATGGTCTATAATGACGAGTTCTTTCTCGATCTTTGGGTCCGGTACTATGAAAAACACACTGATCGGAAGAACCTGCATATCGTCATGCATGGGCCGGGGCAGGACTAGTTCACGATCTGGCCAAAGGCTGCACGATACTAGAGGCCCCCAGAGATCCGCACAACACGCGCCTTGATGCGGATCGTTTTGGCTTCATGAGCGACTATTGTTCTGACCTGACCAAGGACCACGACAGGGTCATCTTCAACGATGTGGACGAGATTATCGTTCTTGATCCGGATATTGATACTCCGCTCGTTGACTATCTTGAAGCCGTCGACACGACCACGCGGGTGATTACGCCTTTGGGCCTTGAAATCATCCACATGAAAGCGCGTGAAAACGATTATGATTATTCGCGCGGGATGTTTGCGCAGCGCAAGTTTGTGCGGGTGAACGGTTGGTATTCAAAGCCTTGCATCACAAACATTCCGATCATTTGGGGGCCTGATGGCCACGGAAGTTCCTATGGAGAGATCTATGTGGATCCGAACTTGTATCTTTTTCACCTCAAGTGGTTTGACGACAAATTTCACAAAGATCGCCACAAAGAGCGTTTGAAACAGCGCTGGATCAACAAAAAAGGCCAAGAAATCATCGTGGGCGCAGGAAGTTGGACGTGGTCTGAGCGGACCTACCAAATCGTTACCAACGGATTCATGCGGATGCCTATCGACCTGCACGAACAGGGTTTTGAGTTTACGGACTATCGCAAGCGTCTCAAAGAAAGCTTCACGCCGCGCCCCAATCCCGTTCGCGATATGTATCTTATTCACGGATTTCGCGGAAATGATCTTCGGATAATCCCAGAGAAATTCATCGGTACGATCTAAGCGGCGGCAAAGTGCAGTAAATTAGTCTCGCTTGAAACTGGTGCTGCTGGGGAGGATTGAACTCCCGACCTCACCCTTACCAAGGGTGCGCTCTACCACTGAGCTACAGCAGCATCCGTAGGTCGCCGACGTAGCGGTTCTTGCTTTGCCGCGCAACCCCGGCTGGACCCTTTTTCGTAGGCTTGGTAACAGGTTTGCTATGGCACAACGCGGCGCAGATAAATCCAAAACCCCGGCACCTCGGGAAGACAGGCTGAAGGCGGCGCTGAAGGCCAATATGCAAAAGCGCAAGGCGCAGGCCAAAGCACGCGCGAGTGGCGCAACCAGCGACAAAAAAGACTAATCATTTCAAAATCGGGGCGAGGCAAATGGATTCAATTGTGGTGAAAGGCGGCGCGACGCTGCAGGGGCAAATTCAGATAGCCGGCGCCAAAAACGCGGCTTTGGCGCTTATGCCTGCGACGCTGTTGTCGGAAGAACCGTTGACGTTAACCAACGCGCCGCGTCTCTCAGACATCAAAACGATGACACAGCTTCTGCAGTCGCTTGGGGCGGAGGTGACGGCGCTTCAGGATGGAAAAGTCCAAGTCATGTCGTCGCATGGGGCGATTAACACGACGGCTGACTACGACATTGTTCGAAAAATGCGGGCGTCGAATTTGGTTTTGGGGCCGCTCTTGGCGCGGGAAGGGCATGCGATTGTCTCGCTCCCTGGTGGTTGTGCGATTGGTGCGCGTCCGATGGATATCCATACCGATGGTTTGGAGAAGATGGGCGCAGAGATCGAGCTAAAGGATGGGTATCTGCATGCGAAGGCTGCGGGTGGCCGGCTTCAGGGCGCGCAGATTGATTTCCCCTTCGCCTCCGTCGGAGCGACGGAAAACATCATGATGGCCGCCACCTTGGCGAAGGGCACCACGGTGATCAACAACGCGGCGCGGGAGCCGGAAATTGTGGATTTGGCGACCTGCCTGCGGGGGATGGGCGCGCAGATTGAAGGTGATGGGACGCCTAGGATCACGGTGCAGGGCGTTGACCGTTTGGGTGGCACCACACACTCGGTCGTAACTGACCGGATTGAGCTGGGGACCTATATGCTGGCTCCGGTGTTTACCGGTGGCGAGGTGGAGTGCATCGGCGGCCGCATTGAACTGGTCGGGGCATTTGTTGAAAAGCTACGCGCTGCTGGAGTTGAGGTTACCGAAACGGAAAGAGGTCTCAAAGTCGCGCGCAATGGAGCGCGTCCGAGGGCTGTGGATGTGACGACTGAGCCGTTCCCTGGTTTCCCGACGGACCTGCAAGCCCAGATGATGGCGATGCTGTGCTTGGCGGAGGGCACTTCGGTGCTTGAAGAGAAGATCTTTGAAAACCGTTTTATGCACGCACCTGAACTGATGCGCATGGGTGCGCAGATTGACGTGCAGGGTGGGACAGCGACGGTCACGGGTGTAGAGACACTAAAAGGCGCGCCGGTGATGGCAACTGACCTGCGCGCTTCGGTGTCGTTGATCCTGGCAGGGCTCGCCGCCGAAGGAGAGACGGTCGTCAATCGCGTTTATCATCTTGACCGTGGCTATGAGCAGGTTGAAGAAAAGCTCGGCGCCGTTGGGGCGCGGATTGAACGGGTGTCGAACTGATGGTCGAAGACGCACGATTTGAGGATGCAGGAGATCAGCCTTTGCGGCTGAGGGCCCTTGATGGAGATGATCTGAACGTCATTGCCGCTTTGGTGCAGGATGCCGTCTTCCCGGCCTCTGAGATGCGTTGGGACCGTAAGGCGCGGCGGTTTGCGTTATTGCTGAACCGGTTCCGCTGGGAAGATGCCGACCGCGCGAAGGCCCGCAAGCGGGATTTTGAGCGGGTGCAAGCGATGCTTGTGATTGAAGACGTCATGTCGGTGCAAAGCCAAGGCGTTGATCCGGCAGACCAAGATATGGTTTATGCTTTGCTCAGCCTTGGGTTCACGCCAGGTGAAGACGGCATGGGGCGGCTTGAGCTGACCCTGGCAGGCGACGGTGCCATTGCGGTGCAGGTCGAGGCCCTGGAAGTGGTGCTGCGCGACGTGACGCGGCCCTACATCGCCCCATCTCGTAAGTCGCCAGACCACGACATTTGACGAGACGAATGGCGCATTGAAGCGATCATCGCGCCGCTGTAAGACGGGCCGCGAGGAGCTTGCAATGCCACAGTTTTTATCCACCACTGACGTCGATTTTGAAGCCCGGTTTCAGGCGCTTTTGGGGGCAAAACGGGAAGATAGCCCGGATGTCGATGACGTCGTGGCCGGCATTATCGCAGATGTACGCCAGCGGGGCGACGCGGCGGTTTTGGAGCTTACAGCGCGGTTTGATCGGTTGGAGTTGACGGCAGATCAGATGCGCTTTTCGCCCGAGGACATCGACGCGGAATGCGCGAAAGTTGAAGCCGCAGATGCGGAGGCCTTGC
This sequence comes from Pseudomonadota bacterium, assembly GCA_038526085.1. Taxonomy (GTDB): domain Bacteria; phylum Pseudomonadota; class Alphaproteobacteria; order Rhodobacterales; family Rhodobacteraceae; genus Yoonia. Next base: position 44,620 of record JBCBHE010000005.1, read on the forward strand.
AGCTTGCCGCGGAACGGATCGCGGCTTACCACGCCCGCCAAATGCCGGAAGACGCACAGTGGGTGGATGATGTTGGCGCAACGCTGGGCTGGCGTTGGACCCCAGTGTCCACTGCGGGGCTTTATGTCCCAGGAGGGTTGGCGACCTATCCATCGTCCGTGCTGATGAACGCGATCCCTGCCAAAGTGGCTGGGGTGGGCCGTTTGGCGATTTGCGTGCCGACACCCGATGGGGACATTAATCCAATGGTCCTCCTGGCGGCGAAGATCGCGGGGGTTGATGAGATCTATCGCATTGGCGGTGCTCAGGCGATTGCGGCTATGGCCTATGGCACGGAAACCATTGCTCCCGTTGATAAAATCACCGGTCCCGGAAATGCTTTTGTGGCTGCGGCCAAGCGCCGGGTTTTTGGGAAGGTCGGGATCGATATGATCGCAGGGCCGTCAGAGATATTGGTGATTGCCGATAAGGACAATGACCCGGATTGGATCGCGCTCGATCTCCTGAGCCAAGCGGAGCATGACGAAAGCGCCCAAAGCATATTGATCACAGATGATGTAATGTTCGGTCAGTCAGTTGCGGTCGCCGTAGAAAAGCGCATCGCGACGCTGGAGCGTCGTGCAATCGCTGGGGCCTCCTGGCGCGATTTCGGGGCAGTGATTGTGGTGCGGGATTTGGAAGAGGCGGCACAGCTGTCAGACCGCATTGCGCCAGAGCATTTGGAGCTCTGCGTTGCGGACGCAGAGACTTACGCAGGGCAGATCACCCACGCCGGTGCGATCTTCATTGGGGCGTGGACGCCTGAAGCGATTGGTGATTACATCGGGGGGCCGAACCACGTGCTACCCACCGCCCGCTCTGCCCGGTTTTCCAGTGGATTGTCTGTGATGGATTTTGTGAAACGGACCACCTTATCGCAAATGACGCCTGAGGCTTTGGCGGCTATCGGTCCCGCTGCGGAGCGGTTGGCCGTCTCCGAGAGCCTTGAAGCGCACGGGCTCTCTGTTTCGGCGCGGTTGGCTAAGTTGAACAGGGGGGACGCATGAATAAGATCATCGACATCTCTCTTGACGACCGCAACTTGCCGCCGCCGACCCCGGAGATCGACCAAGAGCGCAAGGTCGCGATTTTTGATTTGTTGGAAGACAATACGTTTGTCCTGCCCGCGCGCGACGATCGGGATGTGCCGCCTGGGCCTTATCGGCTGCACCTTGCGATCAAAGACCGGAGGCTCGTCTTTGCGGTTGCAACCGAGGATAAGTCCGAGGCCGGCGAGTTTCATATGTCTCTCGGCCCCTTCCGGCAGGTCGTGAAAGACTACTTCCAGATCTGTGAGAGCTACTTTGAGGCCGTGAAAACCCTGCCACCGAGCCAGATTGAGACCATCGATATGGCCCGCCGGGGAATTCACAACGAAGGCGCGCGCGTGCTGATTGAACGGCTGGAGGGCAAAGCGGACGTCGACAATGATACCGCCCGCCGGCTTTTCACCCTCATTTGCGTGCTACATTTCGGGGGTTGAGGTGGAGGAGGGCAAGATCATCCACGCAGCCTTGCCCCAATCGGTTCTCTTTTGCTGCGACCACAACGCTGTCCGGTCCCCTATGGCCGAAGGGATCATGAAAAAGCTTTACGGGATGGACTGCTACATCCAATCCGTGGGCGTGAAGAATGACCTGGAGATTGATGGCTTTGCCGTCGCCGTCTGTGCCGAGATTGACGTCGAACTCTCCCGACACCAATCGCGCAGCTTTGACGAGATGGAAGATTGGGGGGATGATTTGTCATCCTTTGATCTGGTTTTGGCCTTGTCACCGGCGAGCCAGCGGCGCGCGCTTGACCTGACACGGGTGTTCCATTTGGAGGTGGAATACTGGCCAATCTTGGATCCGACGGGAATTGGGGACAGCCGCGAAGCGCAGCTGGTCAAGTACCGCGAAACGCGAGATCAGATTATGACGAAGCTGGTGGAGCGCTGGGGGCCGAGCGAGCACTCATAGCTTTCGTGTGTGCTGTTGTTGCGAACTGAAAGCCTTAGTTTAAGAGCCGGAATTCAATGCGTCGGTTCTTCTGTTTGTCGGCCGCCGTGTCATTTGGGGCGACGGGGTTTTCCTCACCAGCGCCGACTGCGACCAATCTATCTGATGAAATGCCGTTTTCGTCAAAGTATGCGATCACTGAGCCCGCGCGGCGTTCTGACAAGCGTTGGTTTAACGCACTCGACCCGTCACTGTCGGTATGGCCGGAAATTTCAATGCGCAGATCCGGACAACGGGCGATGATGTCTGTGATGCTTTCCAGGATCGCGTCACTTTCCGGGCGGAGCTGGGCTGAGCCTGTCGAGAAGTAGATATTGCCGGATCGGCTTAGGATTTCGAAGCGCCCCGCGCATTCGTCGCGGGAAAAGTCGCCTTGCGTTTCCAACGCTGAAAGCCGAGCGAGTTGCCGACCATCGGCGGTGGACGTGGCTGAGAGGGCGGCCCCTCCGGCGTCAGGCAATCGGCTAAACACAAAATCAAAGGTCACGGTTGCCGATGGCACGATTGAGACGCCTGCTGCTTCTTCCAATTTCTCGCGGCCGAGGTTCAGGTTGAAATCCTCTAAAGCGATAGTGATAGGTGTGCTGGAGCTGACGGCCACAAGATCGTCGCTAAGTAGGGTGACGGCGAACTCCGCTGCGATTGTTTGGGTGGTATCTAAGAGCGTGACATCGATCGGAATCGTCAGAACCTTTCGACGGATGTCTGGCAGATCGGAGATCATGTCTTCTTGCAATTGTAAGGTAACGGTGGCTTCCGGATACTTGAACGTTTCAAAAAACAAGAACCGCATCCGGACGTTGCGGAGGTCGATTTTGGTATCAACAGAGTCGGTCAGGACCTTGATTTCGGCGCGTCCCGTCGGGTCAATGACGCCTGTATAGGTGGCAAAACTGCTGGTTTCGATGATTGAGCCTTGTTTGACCGACGTAAAGCGCAACGCGGATTGCTCAGCTTCCAAAACCCATCCCGGTTCAAATGGATTGGCCAGTGCAACACCAGCTTGGGCCAAGATTGATAGGACCGATAGAGCTTTAACCACGATGTGTTTCATGACGCTTTTCTTGGTTTCAAAATGTACTCGGGCAAATTGCATTTGTGCTACTCAACCACAAAAACGTGTCTTTGCGAACTTATTCCCCTATTGTCGCATCGCATACGACGTCTGTGTCGGGTGGGATGATAGGGTGGCGACGCGATGAGGTCTGAGGAAGTGCGCGGATATTCGACCGTTCGCCTTGTATTGGCCGCTGTGTTTTTCGTCTTAGTGACAGGAATGGCGATGGCGCAGGATCGGCTCGCTTTGGTGGTCGGCAACGCGAAATACACCGGCGTTCAGTCTTTGAAGAACCCGGTGTCGGACGCTGAACTGATCGCAAGTTCATTGGAGGCGGCTGGGTTTGACGTGACGCTGATTGTCGATGCCGACCAAATCAGAATGACCCAGGCGGTTGCAAATTTTGGTCGTTCGCTGCGCAATGCGGGCCCCGACGCAACAGGGCTCTTTTATTTCGCGGGGCATGGCGTGCAGTCTTTTGGGCGCAACTATCTGTTACCGGTTGATACGGAGCTGTCCGATCCTGCCGACCTCGATTTTGCGGCGCTGGAAGCGCAATCTGTATTGCGTCAGATGTCTTCTGCCCGCAACCGCACAAACATTGTTATTCTCGACGCATGTCGCAACAACCCGTTTGACGATATACCTGAGTTTGGCGAGAGCGGCCTTGCTGAAATGAAGGCACCAACCGGGACATTTCTCGCGTATGCGACGGGCCCCAATGAGGTTGCCTTCGACGGCGAGGGCGAAAACAGTCCATTCACTGCCTCCCTGGCCCAAGAGATCACTGTGCCTGGGCGTACCATCGAAGACGTTTTTCGTGCGGTCCGCATCGATGTTCTTGATCAAACGGCGGGCGCTCAGACAACCTGGGATACGTCGTCGCTGACAATTGAATTTGAGTTCTTGGAAACGGAGCCAGAGGACCCAGCTGTGGTGGCCGCGAAGCAGCTTTGGGACAGCGTCAAGGCCACCAATGATCCAGTTCAGGTCATGCTTTACCTGCGGGGATATCCAGAGTCGCCGTTTACAGCTGAGGCGCGGACAATGTTGACGCAACTGCTCGAAAGCGAATTGCACGTGTCGGAGCAGGACGACACGGCGGCCCCTCAAATGAGCAGTGTTGAAGAGGCGATGATTGCGCGGGCGCAGGCGAGCGGTGATGTTGGCGACTATGCGGCGTATCTTGAACGCTTCCCTCAGGGTGTCTTTGCGGAGCTTGCTCGGAGCGAAATTGCAACGCAGGCGGCAAGTGAGCCCGAGTCAGCAGAAAACATCGATGCATCCGATGTGGCGCCTGAACAGGCGCTTACGGCAGAGGTGGTCGCGAAACCGGATGCCGAGATTGGGTTTGCGACACCCCTTGTATCTGAACTGCCCACCTTCAAAGGGTTGTCCATTGCGAACTTGATTGAGGGATCACCAATTTACGCTCCGATTGACGGCCTACCTGAAGAGCTTTGGAAGGGCCAAAGCTGTTCTAACTGCCATGCATGGACGCGTGATGCGTTGTGCGACCAAGGAAATGTTTATCGTAGCGACACCGCTGCTGCGTATCTCCAGAAGCTGCATCCCTATGGCGGCGGATTCAAAACCGCCTTGCGAAACTGGAGTGATAACGACTGTCAGTGAGCCAACAGGGCTATCTTGTGGTTGACTGCGCGGCTGACGGCGAGCTTTTTTCCAATTCGCTTCGGGCAGGCTTCAGCACCCACTGCATCCACGGCATCACCCGGTCTTCTCGTAGATACCGCCGGAGCGGCGTTTTCACGATGGCGAAGGAAACTGCGATGGCCATGAGGCACCAGACGGCGGGTTGCTCGTGGATGTTGTCGGTGAGTTGCCGCGCCAGCACGGGGCCGGAGAGCAGCAGGTACAGCGCGAATTTCCAGGAGCCGTAGAGCGCAGGCATTAGGAAGGCGACGATGGCATAGCCGGGCATGCCGTGCGGGAAGGGACGGAAGCCCCAGACTTCGAAATTCGCAAGCGGGTTGCCGATGCCGTTGAGCGGCAGGTTCCATGCCAGGTGCCAATTGCCCGAGAGCGTGCACATCTGCGGGCCGCAGAGCGCCCGCTTCGGATCACATGTGCCAGCCCATTCGAAGGGATAGGCGTTGATCACAAGCGACATCGTCACGAAACCGCAGGCAATCATTACTGGCAGGATGATCCGGGATCGGACTTCTTTGGGTACAAAATGCAGCGCCATGAGGTTCACGAAGAACGGTTGGAAGGCGATATGGAGATAGCCGAGGTAGGTGAGGATCTGGTTCCGCGGCAGTTCACACTGGTTCAGCACCGGGTAACTAAACGCCTGTATCATCTCCATCAGGGAGAAATAGCCGATGGTCATCCACATGACCGGCGGCTCTTTTTTGTACCAAAGATAGGCGGCGGCTGACACGCCCAAGGTCGCCCACGCCGCTGACGCTTCGGTACTCCAACACATGCTTGATTCCCCACTCTCGCCCGGGTTGCACCGTGGCGACGAATTGAACTGACTTCAAAGGGAATTCCGGCTTTGTGCTTGATATTTACCCGCGTCGGGCGCATATCGCCCTCTATCGGACAAGACCGATGTGAAAATAGGAGAGACCATGGCCAAGGAAGAACTGCTCGAATTTCCCGGCGTCGTGAAGGAACTCCTGCCAAATGCGACATTTCGGGTCGAGCTGGAAAACGGCCATGAGATCATCGCGCACACGGCAGGCAAGATGCGTAAGAACCGCATCCGGGTTCTGGCTGGCGACAAAGTCCAGGTGGAAATGACGCCTTATGATCTGACCAAAGGTCGGATTAACTACCGCTTTAAGTAAGGCGCGCAAGTGCCTGAATTAATGTGATGTCGTGCGGATGGTAACCTACTCGCCCGACCCAACATTGCGCCTGATCCTCGGGTCAGGTTCCCCCCGCAGGCGGGAGCTGATTGCACAATTGGGGCTTACGCCTGCCGACGTCCGTCCGCCTGATATTGATGAAGATCCGGTGAAAGGCGAATTGCCTCGCGACTACGTCAATCGCATTGCCCGCGAGAAAGCTGAGGCGGTTGAGATTGCCGACGATGAGGCGGTCCTTTGCGCCGACACCACCGTGGCGCTTGGTCGCAGGATCATGGGCAAGCCCGCGGATGCGGGTGAGGCGGCGCAGTTTCTCCATGCAATGTCTGGGCGGCGGCATAAAGTGATCACTTCGGTCGCTGTCAAACGTGCAGATCAGGTTTGGGTCAAGGATGTGCAAACGACGGTGTCGATGAAGCGTTTGTCCAACGCGGAGGTGAATTGGTACCTCAACTCGGGCGATTGGCAGGGAAAGGCCGGGGGCTATGGTATTCAAGGTCCGGCCTCGGTCTTCATCCCCTGGATCAACGGGTCTTTCCATGCCGTGATGGGCCTGCCCTTGCCGGAGACGGCCGCGTTGCTGACAGCCGCTGGCTTTCCACTGTTTCAGGAGACCCCATGAAAGGCCGCACCATCGTTCTAGACCATGTTGGGGAGCAAGAGGCTGCCGCCTATCTCGTGGATGGCCAGTTGGACGACCTGCTGATCGACGACCCTGACCGGCCCCGCCCAGGTGCGATCTTTCGGGGGATTTGCGACCGGCCTTTGAAGGGGCAGGGTGGCATGATGCTGCGGTTGCCGGATCGCGGGACGGCCTTCTTGCGTCATGGCAAGGGGCTACGACCAGGGCAAGCGCTATTGGTGCAAGTGACGGGCTATGCCGAAGGGGGCAAGGCCGTGCCGGTGACAGACCGTGTGCTGTTCAAGAGCCGCTATGCCATTGTGACGCCAGGCAAACCTGGACTGAATATCTCTCGCCAGATCGCGGAGGATGAAGAACGGGACCGGCTGCACGGCATCGCCCATGCAACCCATGATGGGGACCACGGGTTGATCATGCGCTCGGCCTGTGAGGGGGGCGATGCGGAGGAGATCGCCGAGGATATCGTCGCGATGCTTGATCTCGCGGATGCGGTGCTTGGGGATGCTGACGGTAGGGAGCCCGAAGCCCTGACCGAAGGGGACGGGCCACATACGGTGGCCTGGCGCGACTGGACGGGAGCCGGTGAGGTGGTCACAGATTCAGGGAGTTTTGAAAACCTCGGCGTTCTTGATCAAATCGAGTCCTTGTCCGCATCCAAAGTGGCCATCGCAGACGGATCCATGTTTGTCGAACCAACCCGCGCCCTCGTGGCCGTCGACGTGAATACGGGCGGCGATACGTCCCCTGCAGCGGCTTTAAAAGCGAACCTCGCTGCCTGCCGGGCCTTGCCCCGCGCCTTGCGCCTGCGCGGCTTGGGTGGTCAGATCACGGTGGATTTCGCCCCGATTTCGAAAGCCCATCGGCGGCAAGTGGAACAATCGCTGCGGGCTTCGCTGAAGGCGGACCCGATCGAAACGTCGATGGTGGGATGGACCCAGATGGGCCTTTTCGAATTGCAAAGGAAACGAGAGCGCTTGCCGCTTACGACCACTCTGAAAGGCGGCGTTTGATGGCCTGCCCAATCTGTCAGCGGAAGGCGGACCCAAAGCTGCGGCTGTTTTGTTCGAAACGGTGCGCGGATATCGATCTCGCCAAGTGGTTTACTGGCAGCTACGCGATCCCCTCTGACGATCCCGAAGATATGGAAGAGGCTGCGGTGCAGGCGGACGAAGCCGCCCGCCTGCGACCGAATTAGGCCCAGCTCGCTGGGAGATAGCGGTAGGCGTCGCCGTCCTTCAGGATACGCCCGAAGCCAGGGAAGTGGATGTGGGATCCCGCCACGAGGATCTTGTCGGTCGCCACGCGGTCAAAGAGTTTGATGCGCGACTCAGCCGCCAGCGCCGTGTCGCTGTCAAACCCGAACCCGATTTGTGGCAGTGCCGTGTGCAGTGTGACGTTGTGCAATGTGTCGGCCAGCATAATCAGCTCCTGATCACCGCCGTCGATATGGACGATGGAGTGGGCGGGTGTGTGACCCGGTGACAGGTCCAGCCGGATGCCTGGTGTAATTTCCGCGCCAGCCGCCGTTGGGACGATTTGATCGCCGTACATGGCCGCAACGCCTTGATACATCTGGAAAAGCCCTTTGGCCTCCTCCGGTGCTTGGGACATGATGGCCTCATCGCCCCAGAACGCCACTTCGCCTTCGGGGAAGAGCACCTGGGCGTTCTTGAAGGCCGGACCGTCGGCGCCCATCAAGCCACCGATATGATCAGGGTGGGCGTGGGTCACGATGACCGTATCGATATCGTCGGCTGAGAGGCCAAGTGCGGCTAGCCCGTCAAACATGCGCCCAAAGCCGGGGCCGAACATGTCAACGGCGCCGAAGCCGGCGTCGATGAGGATATTGCGATCCTCTGATTGCAACAGAAAGGCATTGATCGGGGCCGGGAGCGCGTCGCCCTCAATACCAGCGGCGCCAAGGGCAGCGTCAATCTCTGCTGCATCAACGCCGAAGAAGAAGTCCTTGCCAAGGGGGACGAGGCCATCGAAGAGCGATGTGACCTTATATTTGCCAAGGCTGGCTTGGAACAACATCGGAGCGCGAGCGGCGGCGTGACCATCGGCGCGCGCAGGGGCAGACGCCAGGCCGAGGAGAGCAGGCGCGCTGAGCGCAGCGAGGCCAAACGAACGACGGGAGAGACGGGTCATAGGGAGTCCTTTCATCAATTAAGTTCGTGTACGAATTAGTCGCACACGAATTAAATGATATCAAGCTCTTTCTTTTGAGCGTTGAGCGCACTACATCATGAGGCCATGCCAAATGAGATCGATATGGGGCCGCTCGACGCCCACTACTGCTTTACCGCTTACAAGCTCAACCGCTCCTTCGCGCGGTTTTACCAAACTGTGTTTGCAGATACCGGTCTAACCTATCCTAAGTATGTGATCTTAAATGTTTTGGCGGAGGACGGAGCGCTGGCGATTTCGCAACTCTCCGAGCGTGCAGGCGTCGAAAACAACACGCTCTCACCGTTGCTGAAACGTATGGCGGACTTCGGCGTCATCGCCCGGGAGCGGGACCCTGAGGACGAGCGGCGGGTCGTTATCACACTGACGCCGATGGGGCGATCGGCCCTTAAAGCGGCCCGCGCCGCAGTGGCGAATGGATTTGCTGAATTGGGGTTAGACCCCGAAGAAGTGAAGCGGTCGATTGTCTATATGGGTCATGCACAAGCTAAGCTTGAGAAAGCATCTCCGCGGAAGCTGACGATGGCAGCGCTGTTGGGCCAATCAGATTGATCCAAAAGGGCAAAATGCCTCTGGACATGGGGTAGGGCCTCTTCTAAACAGCGCGAACCCAGCGCCTATTGCGTTCCCGTGCCCGGGTAGCTCAGGGGTAGAGCAGTGGATTGAAAATCCTCGTGTCGGTGGTTCGATTCCGCCCCCGGGCACCATTACTTACAGATAAGTCGTTGTTTTCAAAAAGCTCCGCTATTGGCCGCTGAAGGCGTAGACCAAATCTGCACCATTCACATTTCTGAAGCAGGGGATCACCTTCTCAACAGGTGATTTTCTACTTCTCAAGACGTGTCCCAAGCGGCCTTTCGCGCCACGACAACGCAAACAGGATCACGTATTCGCTTCGCACCAAGTCGGCTGTTGAGGCCACTTCGAAATCACTGCGGCCGGCACAGAAGCTCGACGGGTACTGGTATCACCTTCGTATCAAAGACATTGACCTTCCCGGAAGGCACTTTCTCCCTGGAGAATGCCAATGTCGCAAATCTCCTCAGAACCGCTCTAGTCCGTACTTTTTGATCTTGTTGAAAAGTGTTCGGGGCGACATGCCGAGGTCCTCGGCGGCCTTGGCGCGGCGCCATCCGTGCCGAACGAGGGCTGCCAGAATCCAATCCGATTCACTTTTTGGTAGAACAGGATCAGCAAGGGCAGGAGATAGTTGTGACGGTTTGCGAAGCGGGAGTTCAAAGAACTCAATGTCTCTTTGCGCTACTGTTTTTCCACGCGCTTTACGGACTGCGCGCGCGACGACGTTCTTTAACTCGCGGACGTTTCCCGGCCAATGGTAGTCCATCATCATCTTGAGGGCTGAGTTCGAAAAACGCACCTGTTCGCCCTTGGTGTATTGAGATGAGAAATGGTCTACCAATTCATGGAGGTCCTCTATTCGGTCGCGCAGTGGAGGAAGCACAAGTTGGTGCACCGCGAGCTTATAGTAAAGGTCTGGTCGAAAACGGTTTTCTGCCGTCTCGGCATACACGGTTTGGTCTGCGGTCGACAGAATTCGCACCGACACGGTGCGTTGATCGGTGTCTCCAATGCGTTGAATCGTTCCATCTTCGACGAAACGCAAAATCTGCCCTTGAAGGTCCGACGACAGTGACTCGACGGCTTCAAATATGACGGAGCCCCGCGACGCGTCTTCGAGGCTGCCGCGGCTGCTTGGGTGGCCTGAAACTCTGGCCGACCCCATCAATTGTATGCGCCCGGCATTTGGTTCCAATCCTGCGCAGTCCACGATGGACAAGCGCTGATTTGCGCGGTCGGACATGGAGTACAGAAAGCGGGCGGTTGTTGATTTACCTACTCCCGGTTCTCCGACAATCATAACGGGCTCAGTTTCTCCGGCCAAATCTGCAATGTCGCGGTTGGTCGCTTGGATCGTCGAAGAGGACCCCAGCAGCCGTAGTCCAGCATCGTTTATCTTGCGATTGTGCCGCGACAAACGCGAGATCATCCTGAACCCATTCGCGACTTCTTCAAGTGTTTGCTCAATTGGTAAGCGATCCAGGGTCGAGCCCGAAATGTACCCTTTGACCATTGAGTTGCGCCAAACCGCCATTGCGTCTTCGGGGGTAATAATTGGCCCACCGGCGCATAACGTTGGAAAATCACTGGGCAAGCCATGTAGCACTTCATCGACCAAACGCGCCATCGTGCGCATGTTCAAAATTGAATCGATGCCGGTTGGTCCGGTCGTGAAACCAATGTTTGCGCAGATTGTCGTCGCCCCTGCTGCGAGCATGGCGTGGGCCTGTTCGTTCGAATTGACGTAAACGAGCGCGTCCAAATCGGCATCCCGTGCCCGGCGCACCATTTCCAATTCGCGCGAGAATCCAAGTCCTTCTGCCTCGATCAGGTCGCGGATACGACCTGAGACAAGAGCATTCGGAGGGAAATTGCACACGCCTTTGAATCCATGGTCCTGCACCGTCGTGATAAGACCGTCGAGATTAGTTGAGGGGTCGGATACGGTTAAGCCAGCAAAGACTGGAGCGCTCACGCGGCCCAAGATTTCGCGCTCCGCAAATTCCATGACCCATGCATTGGCATCTCGGATCGGCAAAAAACATGTCAATGATGATGCCCCTTGCACCCGAAATCTGCCTGCGTTCAATGCCAAAAGGTAGTCGGCGCCGGACCGGTCCGCTGCTTGGGCCGTCATTCCGGATCCGACGACCGCGCCAAATTGAAAGTCCGCGTTGGTTTGCGTCATGCCTGTGTGCCGGTCAAAGTAACAAATCCATCGCAGTCTAGGCGCGACAGTTGCAGCAGTTCTTCATGCCAATCGGACGTATAGATCATGACTGTGACGTTTGGCGATTGGGCCTTCACCGTTACGACAATTGAGGACAAAGCCCGCAAAATCATTTCACTTCCTGCATCGTCGACATCCAAAAGGATCCCTGGATGCAAGATGAGATCTTTTAGTCCCGCCGAATTGGCCTCAGTCGCCTGCTCTGGCGTCAAAAAGAATGCCCTGGTCCGCAAGCCTGCGTCGCAGGCTTTGGCAAGATAGGCGTACTCTGTGGCTGGAGTTGCAGGAATGGTCGAAAACTCTTGCCGCGTTTGTCCTTCCAGCAGAATTGAAGAGGGCCAGTTCACAACCCCTGAATACCCGTTGGCGAGAAGCCTTGCGAAATAGGCAGCGTTTGATCCAAAGGGGTCCGCCGCGATGCAAGCGGCCCAATGCCCATGACCGTCGGCCTCTTTGACGTGCCGGTTCTGGTCGATCCTAGGCATCAGGAATGCGGCGTCGGCCAATCGGGTCGACAGCCCATGAAGCGCTGGACAGTAGATGTGTGGCGTTTCACCCGCGGGATTCGGTCGATCACTGCCAATCGTCATTGTCGTCATGATTTCCACATTAGCACATATCGGAAGAATTCAGCATTCAATGCCGAAAAATATATGATCATGGGTGGGTTGGTTGATTAACCATTTGATTTTTATACATTAAATTTTTTGCCCCACTCCCGAGTTTTCCTAGTCTCAATTCGCATGCTGGGCCAGACTCACTGTTGGGAGGAAACATGGCACTGTTTTTTGTTGTGACGCTGAATGGGCTGACGCTCGCAGCGCTCTACTTTCTTGCGGCCAGCGGGTTCAGTCTGATCTTCGGGCTGATGCGAACGGTCAACATGGCGCACGGGGCACTGCTGCTTCTTGGAGGCTATGTCGGGTGGAGTGTAATGGATGCCACGGGCTTGTGGGTTCTCAGTGTTCTGGCTGGCGGTGCAAGCGCGGCCCTAGCGGGTGCTTTGGTCCAATTTGGCGTGCTTGGTCGGATGCAAGGGGATGAGCTCCGGCAGACGCTCGCCTCGATTGCGATCTCGATCGTTTTAGCCGACCTGATGCTTTGGATATGGGGCGGGACCACATATCAGGTCAGCACGGCGGATTGGTTGTCCGGCGGTATGCGGCTCCAGTTCCTTGGGATCGGCTATGCGAAGGTCCGGCTGTATCTGATCGCCTTTGCTGTCGTTGTTGGCATCGCATTGTGGATCTTTATCCAGAAGACCAAAATGGGCGCAGTGATCCGCGCTGGGGTCGACGATCAAGACATGCTCCGGGCATTGGGCTACCCCGTCAGTCGGCTGTTTGTGATGGTCTTTGCGATCGGAGGTATGTTGGCTGGAATGGCGGGCGTTATCTCCGCCTCAGCCTTGTCAATTGCGCCAGGAACAGACCTTCAGTTTCTGTTGTCTTCTCTTGTGGTTGTCATCGTTGGTGGCATGGGGTCGATTGGCGGCGCAGCGCTGGGCGCGCTTTTGATCGGGTTGGCGGAGCAATATGGTTTGGCCTATGCCCCCACCTATGCCGCCGTCGTGACCTTTGTCATTATGGTGTTTGTCCTTGCGGTGCGCCCGCAAGGCCTACTCGGGCGGGCCGAAGCATGAGGTTGCTTCTTGTCCTTATTCCTTTGGCGGCCATGCCCTTGGTGTTGAACGACTTTTGGTTGAGCCAGATTCTAACCCGTTCGCTGATCTTAGGGACCATCGCCCTAAGCCTGAGCTTTCTGGCATCCTATCTGGGCGTTGTGTCCTTCGCGCAGGTGTCTTTGGCCGGAGTTGCGGGCTACGCGGTTGCCTATTTCGGACCAAACGCGGTGAATATTGGCGTCCCGCTTCCGCTGATAATCAAGGTTCCATTGGCGCTGATATTGGCGATGGCAGCAGGCGCTCTCATCGGGTTTGTCGCGCGACGGTCGCGCGGGATTTACGCGATTATGATCACCCTCGCGATTGGTGTGGCGTTCTTCTACTTCACGCGTCAGAACTATGTATTGTTTAACGGCTTTACTGGGTTCTCCGGTGTTTTGCCCCCCGCATTGGGCGACGGCAGCTGGGGAGATCCCGCGCCACTGTATTATCTGGCTCTGTGTGTCGCAGCACTTTGCGCACTTTTGGTCCAAGGTTTTATCCGGTCCCCACTCGGCCTTGCTATCCAGGCTGTGCGGGACGCTCCAGGGCGGTTGTTAGCGCTGGGCATTCCAAACGCGTACCCGATTGTCGCCGCATATGCCTTTTCAGGTCTGATCGCCGGAGCCGGCGGCATTCTAAACGTTTGGTATCAGGAAAGGGTGTCCAGCTTTTCGGTCGGAATTGGACCAATCGTGGACGTTCTAATCATCAGCGTGATTGGCGGTTTGCGGCACCCAGTTGGGGCCTTTGTCGGCGCAATTGTCTTTGTCCTGCTTGATATCTTCGCCATCGACCTCATCGATCGGGAGCGCTTCAACTTGCTGATTGGCCTTGTGCTGTTGGCTATCGTTATGGCGGCCCCGAATGGACTTGTGCAGCTGGTCATTGATCAGTTGCCAAAATCGCGGAGCAAGCGCTCCGCGCCCGAACAATCAACCTGAATGCTTATCATTAGGGAGGAAACAATGAAGCATCTCAAAATAGCAGTATCGGCCCTCGCGCTGAGCGCAGCCGCGCTACCCGCCTCAGCCGAGGATATTAAGATTGGGGTCATTTCGATCTTGGAAGGTGCCTTCGCGGCGCTGGGTCAGGACGGGATCCGTGGTGTGGAAATGGCCGTCGCTGATGCCAATGGCGAAATTGCAGGAAAATCGGTCGAGATGATCGTGGTGTCCTCGGACGCCAGCCCTGACAGCGCTGTGAACGCGGCCCGCCGTTTGATTGAACAAGATGGCGTGCAGGTAATCGTTGGGCCACTATCGGGCTCCGAAGGTCTCGCGTTGCGCGATCTTGCAAAGTCATACCCAGAAGTCACCATCATCAACGGCTCATCCGGTGCGCAAGATACAACCCTGCGAGATCCGGCACCGAACTTCTATCGCTTTGGTGGCGACGGTGCCCAGTGGATGGCAGGTGTCGGCACATATGCCTACGAAACAATGGGTTACAAGAAAGTGGCGATCGTCGCAGAAGATTATTCGTTCCCCTACACACAGGTGCTTGGCTTTATGTCTGAGTTCTGTGCCGCGGGCGGCACGGTGCCCGAAAAATTCTGGACACCGATTGGCAACGCTGACTATTCATCCGTTGTTTATTCGATCCCACAAGACGTCGATGCAATCTTGGTTGCGCTTGGCGGGTCGGACGCGGTCAGCTTCTTGACGCAGTACCAGCAGGCTGGCTTTAGCACGCCAATCATCGGCGGTACGATTACGATCGACCAGACGGTTCTGTCCAGCGACGCATCTTTCAAGGATATGCTGGTGGGCGCACCGGCGGGCACGCCAACCGTTTCCGATTACGACAGTGAAGAATGGAAGGCCTTTTCTGCCGCTTATGCGGAGGCCTATCCGGATGGTCTAGGAGCGCCGTCAATCTTTGCGCACCATTACTACATGGGCGCGCAGGCCGCGATGCTGGGCCTTGAAGCGGTTGGTGGCGATCTGTCCGATGGCGGTGCAGCTTTCCGGGCGGTGCTGGATGATCTGGAGTTTGTTCAGCCGACGGGCGGCATGATGAAGATCGACGATAACCGCAACGGGATCGTAGATAACTTCGTCATCGAAGTGTTCGAGCGTGAAGATGGCTCATTGGGGACTCGCCCGATTGAGGTTGTCTCGGACGTCAACCAGACCCTTGGTCAGGATCTTGAAACCTTCCTTGCGGCGGGTCCAGTGAGCCGGGACAACCCTTCTTGTCCTTAAACGACTCCCATAACACCGCCAATGCCCTGGAGACCCGGGGCATTGGCAAGCGCTTCGGTGGCTTTTGGGCCGTCAAGGACGTCTCTTTGATTGTGAAGACGGGAGAACGCCGCGCGATCCTTGGGCCGAACGGCGCGGGTAAAACCAGTCTTTTTAATATTTTAACCGGCGACTATTCGGCGTCTGCTGGTTCGATCAGCCTGTTTGGCGAAGACCTCACCAAATCGTCGGTGCCCGCCCGGATCAAACGGGGCCTGCGACGGACGTACCAGCACGCCTATCTTTTTGATGGTTTGACCGTTCGCGATACACTGTTTCTGGCCGTTGCGGGTATTCGTGGGGGCTGGTGGCAAGTTTTGCCGGTCCGCGCCGGCGACCCGCGTCGGATCGAAGGTGAGCGTCTTGGAGAAGTCTGTGGCCTGAAGGACTTTCTGGACCGAATGGTGTCAGAGCTCAGCCATGGGCAGCGGCGCCAGCTTGAGATCGGTATCGCTCTTGCCGAGAACCCGCGACTGCTGCTTTTGGATGAACCGGCCGCAGGTCTTTCACCTGCCGAGCGCCCAAAATTAAGCAGCCTCCTACTATCACTCCCAAAAGATGTGACCGTGATCCTGATCGAACACGATATGGACATCGCCTTTCAGACCTCTGAAAGCGTTTCGGTTCTTTTTAACGGCGCGCTGTTGGCGGAGGGATCCCCGAGCGAGATTATGGCCAACGAAGAAGTCCATGAAATCTATGTTGGAGGCCACAATGGCCACTGACGCCATTTTGCAGTTGCGCAACATCAACCTGCACTATGCGTCGAGCCATGTGCTGCACGATGTGTGTCTGAATGTCGGCGATCAGCCGTTGGGCATTTTGGGCCGCAATGGGGTTGGGAAGACCAGCATCTGCAATGCGATTTTTGGCCTTGCGCCCATCACCTCTGGCGAAATTCATTTTGAAGGTCGGGATATCACATCCTATCCGACAGAGGCGCGGGCGCAGGCCGGACTTGGTTATGTTCCGCAAGGGCGGCGTATCTTCCGGTCGCTCACCGTCGAAGAACATCTGCGGATCGTTGAACGCAAAGGCGGAGCCTGGTCGTTAGACCGAATTTATGAAACATTTCCGCGATTGAAGGAGCGTCGCCGCAACCTCGGCGACCGTTTGTCGGGCGGTGAGCAACAAATGCTGGCGATTTCTCGGGCTCTCCTCTTGAACCCCAAGGTTCTAGTGCTGGATGAACCCACTGAAGGGCTCGCCCCGGCCATTGTGTCTGATGTTGTCAATCTCATTCAGAACGTTGCCCGCGAAGGGACCGCCGTCATGCTGGTCGAACAGAACCTTCGCGCGGCCCTGGCTTCCGTCGAAAACGTCGCGCTGATCGTCGGGGGCGAAGTCGTTGAGAACGTCACCGCTGCGACGTTAGAGGCTGACACAGACATGCAGAAACGACACCTCGGTTTAGAAACGGGAAGTTCAGCAGAAGGTTAAGGGAGGAGAGATCATGAACAAGGCATACATTGTCGGGACGGCCGACACCAAGGGGCCCGAACTGGCTTTTGTTCGCGACCTGATCGCAAAGACAGGGACTGAGACCGTGCTGGTCAACGTTGGCACGCGTGGTGGGGACGACGTTGCCGATGTTTCTGCTGCTGATGTCGCTGCGTGTCATACCAATGGCCCTTCGTCGGTCTTTGTAAATGATAGAGGCGAGGCCGTAATGGCGATGTCTGACGCGCTTGTCCGGTTTATGCAGACCCGTGACGATGTGGGCGGGATCATTGGGCTTGGCGGTTCGGGGGGGTCGTCTTTGGTTGCTCCTGCGATGCAGGCCCAAGAAATTGGTATCCCCAAAGTGCTTGTGTCCACGCTTGCCTCTGGCGATGTATCTGCCTTTGTCGGAGCGTCCGACGTGAACGTCTTTCATCCCGTGACCGACGTACAGGGTCTCAACCGTGTCTCTCGGAAGTTGTTAGGCAACGCGGCCCATGCGTTGGCGGGTATGATGAATTACGATGTCCCGTCCTCTGCCGATGATCGTCAAGCGCTTGTGATGTCGATGTTCGGCGTGACGACACCGGCAGTTCAGGCCATGGTTGCGCAATTGGAAGACAGGTTCGATTGCCTTGTGTTTCATGCGACCGGAACGGGTGGACGTGCGATGGAACTGTTGGTGGATCAGGGTTCGATCAGCGGCGTCATGGATATTACGACGACTGAGGTCTGCGATCTGATCGTCGGCGGCGTTCTTGCTGCGGGCGAAGACCGGTTCGGCGCCATCGCACGAAGCAAGGTGCCCTATGTTGGATCCTGCGGGGCGCTTGATATGGTGAATTTCTGGGCTCGCAATACGGTCCCGGAGCGTTTTGAAGACCGCAATCTTTATGTGCATAACGCGCAGATCACTTTGATGCGCACCACGCGCGAAGAGTGTCAGAAAATCGGCGCCTGGATCGGCGAAAAGCTCAACGCATGCGACGGCGACGTGCGCTTTCTTTTGCCGCTCAAAGGGGTTTCGGCCCTCGACATCGAAGGTGGCGCGTTTTGGGACCCTGCAGCGAACGACGCCCTTTTTTCGACCTTGCGCGACACGGTGAACCAAACCGACAGCCGCAAGCTTATCGAGCTCGATATGCATATTAATGATCCCGAGTTCGCGGCAGCAGCCGTCGCCGAATTTAACGCAATTCACGCATAAGGATCGCCCAACATGCCAGAGACCAACAGACAAACCATTCTTGCAAACCTGCGCAAGAAGATCGACGCGGGTCTGCCTCTTGTGGGAGGCGGCGCTGGCACCGGCATCTCGGCCAAGTCCGAGGAGGCCGGTGGAATCGACATGATCGTCATTTACAATTCCGGCAAATACCGGATGGCCGGACGCGGATCGCTCGCAGGTTACTTTTCTTATGGCAACGCCAATGAGGTGGCCATGCAGCTGGGTTACGAAGTTTTGCCCGTTGTGAAAAAAGCCCCAGTTTTGGCCGGCGTGCTGGCCTCTGACCCGTTCTGCATCATGGACAAACATCTCGATGACCTCAAAGCGATGGGCTTTGCAGGCATCCAAAACTTCCCAACGATGGGTTTGATCGATGGTCGGTTCCGAGCGGAATGTGAAGCAACGGGCATGAGTTATGATCAAGAGATCGAAGTCATCGCCAAAGCTCACAAAAAAGATATGCTAACCACGCCGTATGTGTTTTCCGCCGAAAGCGCAGCCGAAATGGCAAAGGTCGGGGCCGATGTTATCGTTTGTCATTTTGGCTTAACCACCGGCGGTAGTATTGGCGCCGAAGATACTGCACCCGATATCCCTAAATGCGCAGAGCTTTATCGCGAATGGACGGATGCGGCCAAAGCGGTCCGCGACGATCTGATTTTTATTGTGCACGGCGGCCCTCTGGCCGAGCCTGAGGATGCTCAAGCCTTCTATGATTTAACCCCCGATTGTCATGGTTTCTACGGCGCTTCTTCCATGGAACGTTTGCCAACCGAACGTGCAATCAAAGCGCAGGTTGAGGCCTTTGGCGCGCTCAACCGCGGCTTATGAGGAACGGATCATGATCAATGCTTATTCCTCAACGATTATCGCCGTCCCCGTTGACCAGGTTTGGGGCCGGGTGCGTGATTTTAACGGCTTGCCGAATTGGCACCCCGCGGCGACCGACAGCAGAATCGAAGACGGTCACGCCAACGGTCAGGTTGGCTGTGTCCGCAACTTTGCTTTGACCGACGGATCAGGTCGCATTCGCGAAACGTTGCTGGCCATTTCGAACCCAGACTATAGCCTAACCTACGATATGCTTTCCGGCGGTCCTTTACCCTTTGTCGATTACGTCGCCCGCATGAAGTTCACGCCAATCACAGACAGGAATGAAACATTCGCCGAATGGTGGGCTGATTTCAAAGCAGGTGACGGTGATGACGACAAGTGGCACAGCTTCGTCGCAAATGATGTGTTCATTGGCGGATTTCGGGCACTCGAGGCGAGTTTTGGCGTCGCTTAGACCAGCTTTTTGACGGAACTGAAGCGCTTACCCCACTGGAAACAAGAGTGTTTTTCGCTTTCAACGCATCGCGTAAACAGTTCTGGGTGCTTATCGTCTTATATCAACCAGCCCATGCAACGGGCTGCGCATGCGACCGGATCTATGGTTCTGACAGTGAGCACCTTTTGGACCTCGTTGACAACTTCAACCATGCCCGCGCATCCCAGGATCACCGCAGAAATGTCATCGTAGACCTCGGCTTTCAGAGCTTCTTGCGCGACGATCTGGCCAGCTTGTTTTGGATTGGCGTCCAGCTCCAAGACAGGCACCTCTGAGGCGCGTACTTGCGCGAGGAAGGGCCCGAGGCCTTGGCGCTTAATGTTCTCTTGAAGAACCGGAACGGACACTGACAGTGTCGTGACCACGCTGAACCGCCAGTTCATGAGCGCAGCATAGTGATACGAGGCTTGTCCGATGCCAATCACTGGGCAGGTCGCAAGTTTCACAGCTTCGTCGAGCGCGGTATCGTCAAAGCATCCAATGACAATGCCATCGGCCCCAGCGTTTGACGCTTGTTTCACGAGTTCAAGGAGCGGTGGGGTCGCAAGACTGCCGTCCTCGGCGCCTTGAATGGCCGGGGGGCCATTGTGCGACGTCCATCCTTCGAATGCGAGGTCCGGTGCGGATCTGCGCGCCTGCGCGACCATGGCCTCGGTCATTTGCACGGTGCTGTTTGGGTTGATGATAGTGACCGGCACTACAGCACTCCTTGGCCCGCGTCTGATCCATGTCTGACGCGGCGGCGGTTCATCAAAAAGACGACCAACAAGAAGACCCCAATCACAAGCAGTGAAAAAACGGTCGTAAGTGTACCGAGCGCGAACAAGACAGGCGTCGTCACGTTTGTCGTCATACCGAAGATTTCAAGCGGAAGAGTATTGTAGCTGCCGGATGTTAGGAGGGTCCGAGCGAACTCATCGTAGCTGAGCGTGAAGCCAAACAAGGCCACGCCAATCAGCGAAGGGGCGATGATCGGTAGGACGACATGACGAATGACTTGCCATGGGCTCGCCCCTAGATCGCGCGCGGCTTCTTCGTAGGAGTGATCAAAGCGATTGAATACGGCAAACATGATGAGCAGGCCAAAGGGCAGGGTCCACGTCAGCTGCGCACCAAAGCCAGAGCTGGACCAATGGACCGGCAAACCGGATTGAGACCAGATCAAACCAACCCCAAGCGACACGAGGATTGACGGGATCACCAGCGAAGTAATGATCAAGTAAAACAGGATTGTTGAACCCATGAAGCGTTTGCGAAACGCCAATCCCCCCATGACGGAGACCACAACGGTGGTCACCATGACCATGAGTCCAAGGATAAAGGACCGAGAGAAGGATCCCCAAATGTCGCCGACGGCTTGTTCTGCGAACAGATCACGAAACCAGTGCAAAGATACGCCGCGCATCGGGAATGTCAGACCACCGCCTGGGCCTTGGAAAGACAGTATAGCGATGGTCAAGGTTGGCCCGTAGAGGAACAGAAGAAAGAGAACGAAGAATGCGCTGAGAATGTAGAATGACCTTGGGCGCGGTTCCATGATCAAAGCTCCTTTCGGATGTCGACAAACCGCAAGAGCGTTCCGATCAGAAGCAGAACGGTGACCAGCAAAACGACCGCGGTTGCAGATGCAGACGGGTATTGCAGCAAGCCAATATCGTTCTGGATCATGCGACCGACATTGGCGGATTGAGATCCGCTCATGAACCGCACTGTGATGAAATCTCCCATCACAAGTGCAACGACGAAGATCGTGCCGATCATGATGCCGGGCTTGGTTAAAGGGATGATCACATAGCGGAGTGTTTGCCAGCCCGTGGCGCCCGCGTCTGCCGCGGCTTCGATCAGGGATTTGTCAATCCGCATCATGGTGTTGAAGATCGGGACCACCATAAAAAGGGTGTAGAGGTGGACGAAAGCAAGGATCACGCTGAAGTCGCTGAATAGCAGCCAATCAAGCGGTTCGTCGATGACACCAAGCGAGATCAGTGTCGAGTTTGCAATACCGTTGCGGCCTAAAAACGGGATCCAAGAGATCATGCGTATGATGTTGGAGGTCAGAAATGGGATCGTGCAGAGCAGAAAGAGGGCGATTTGCCAGGTCAAGCTGCGGATGTGAAAGGCCAAGTAATAGGCGACAGTGAAGCCTATCAGCAGAGTAAAAATCCAGGTGATGAAAGCGTATTTGAAGGTGTTTAAGAAAACACGATACGTCACCTCCGACCCGAACAGATATTGATAGTTGTCGAATTCAAAGGCGGGATAAATCGAGTACTCCGTCGCGCCCCAGAAACTCACGACAAGGATCATGGTGATTGGGGCGACCAAGAAAATAAGCAACACAAGGCTCAACGGCGATGCCAAAGCCCATCCTGATGTGTTTGGTGACATCCGCACGTCTTGGACCCTTGTTTGTCTTCTGGGCAAAAATACTCTGGAGGGGTTTCGGGGGAGGCAAAGCCTCCCCCGACCTGTCGCCGCGGTTAGGCGGCGAAACATTTTAAGCGGCGATAAACTCGTTCCACTTCCGAACCATGTACTGGTTTTCGTCCATGACCGCGTTCCAGCATGCCACGGCGCCCATGCGGTCGTAGAAAGAGCCACCGTCGCGGACGGCGCCGGCTTTCTCCATTACATCACCAAATGGGTTGGTAATGTCGCCCTCGGCAGGTTTGCCTTCAAACCAGAAGCCCCATTCATCCGCGCTCATGAACTCTTTCGAGGTCTCAGGCACGGCAGAGTAGTAGCCCTGACGCATCAGGAAGCCGCCGACCCAGCCAGACAGGTACCAGTTGATGTATTCATAGGCCGCATCCAGCTCCATGTCAGATAGCGAGGCAGACAGACCCAATCCGCCACCCCATGAGCGATAGCCTTCTTCCAGCGGCTGATAGACACACGGAATGCCCTGGGACCGGACAGCTGTGATTGCCGGTGACCACATAGACTGGATCACAACCTCTCCGCTCGCCATCAGGTTCACGCTTTCATCGAAGGACTTCCAGAAGGCGCGGAACTGGCCAGCTTTCTTGGCTTCGGTGAAGATTCCGAGGGTGAGATCGATCTCTTCTTGGGTCATGTTGCCTTTGTCGGGGTAGGTGTATTCACCCATAGATTCCACGACCATTGCCATGTCCATGATCCCGATGGATGAGATATCCAAGATCGATGCTTTGCCTGCAAACTCTGGGTTCAACAGTTCCGACCAGTTACTGATCGGACGACCGATCAAGTCAGGGCGAATGCCCAGCGTGTCGGCGTTGTAGATCGTCGGAATCAGGGTCATGTAGCCGGATTCTTCCTGAACGAATTCTGTGCCATCCACGCCGGTCGTAAAGCCGACGGTATGCGGCGCAGTGCCCTGTGCGATCACGCTCTCAGGTGTCAATTTCCCAGACCGGAACGTGCCCACGATCTTGTCGTAATTCGCGATCTTGGACGTATCCATTGCTTGCAGGTTGCCGGTTGGCCAAACCTTTTTGCAGATCCAGTATTCGATATCGGCGATGTCAAAGCTGTCTGGCTGGGTCGCGGCGCGCTGGGTGACACTGTCAGAGTCAAGCGCGGTCATTTCCAGCGTGAACCCCAGGTCCTCCTTGACCTTCGCCGCTACTTCATTGAGGTTGGACACCCCGGTGCCAAACTGGCGCAAGGTGATGTCTTTCGTCTCTTGTCCCCAGACCATTGGAGCCGGAAGCGCGGCGGCCGCCACCGCCGCGCCACCCGTTTTCAGCAAATTCCGGCGCGAGTAGCGCACTTTTGAGATTGTCGTCATTTCAGTTTCCCTGTTTTGAACGTGTTATCCTGCCAGGGCATGTGCCGCCCCGGCCTCCCAGTCGAGGCCGATCGCCTCTCCTAAATCCTTCGGTTGACCGAAGAAATCCTTGTCTGACAGCAGCGCTGTCACCTCTTGCTCGCCGGGAATGGCGGCGGTGAGGGCCACATGCGTACCTTGGTATTCGATGTTTGTAATCGTTCCAGGCAGTTTCGCCGCATCGGTTGGTGTGATCTTCAATGCGTCAGAGCGGACCGCAATCATGCCCTCGGGCATCGACACAACGTTATGCGATCCCAAAAAGCGCGCGACAAAAGCCGTTCTTGGTGCCTCGAAAACAGTTCTGGTCCGTCCGGCCTGTTCAATTTTGGCGTCGCTCATTACCACGATCTCGTCGGCCAGGGCCAACGCCTCATCCTGTCCATGGGTCACATGGACAAATGTGATCCCGAGTTCGCGCTGAAGCTTTTTCAGCTCCGCCCGCATTCGAATGCGCAAGAACGGGTCAAGGGCCGAAAGTGGTTCGTCGAGCAGTAAGACGTCAGGTTTTGTGATGAGCGCTCGGGCCAGGGCAGCGCGCTGCTGCTGACCTCCAGAAAGTTGCGCTGGAAGTCGGTCGGCCAAGTTGGACATGTCCACCAAGGCAAGCATTTCATTTGCGCGGGCGTAACGTGTGGGGGCGTCGGCCCCTTGCATCTTCAAACTGAAAGCCACGTTATCTCGCACGTTCAAATGCGGAAACAGCGCGTAGTTCTGGAACATCATCGCGGTGCCACGTTTGGCGGGCGGCAAATGGGAAATGTCGCGTGCGCCCAAAGTGATGGAGCCATCCGAAACACTTTCATGGCCTGCAATCATCCGCAGGGTTGACGACTTTCCGCAACCAGAAGGGCCCAAAAGACAGGCATACGTACCCGCGCTGAAATGATAGCTGATCGCATCAACCGCGACGGTGGTCCCGTAGCGCTTTGTTACGCTGATCAGTTCAAGGTCCAGCTTCTGGCTCATCTTTCCCCCAAGGTAATGAGGTTAGGCTGACCCACTCACCTTGTTGAGACCAAGTCGAATCCGATTTCTGTCTCGGACAAGGGCATGAACTGCTCAAAATCCCTCTGCTCACATGAATGTTGTTCAAAATTTAAGCGCAAATTGTATACGATCCTTTGCGGCTTTGCGCGAAGCATTGAGTGCGCTCGGCCTGCGATGCAGGGTAAGCGTAGGAGGTTTTTGATGGCAGTTATCGCAGAGTCCAAAACGGCAACTGTTGAAGATATCGTATCTCAGCTGTCGCAAGCGGTTCACGAACACCGGTTGCAGCCTGGGGCTAAGCTTCGCGAGGATGAAGTTTGTGACCTTTTCGGCGTCAGTCGCACAATTGTTCGTCAAGCGCTCCGCGCGATGGAGTTTGAAGGCCTTCTCACGATCAAAAAGAATAGGGGGGCTTTTGTCTCCAAGCCGACTCTCAAAGAGGCCAGAGAAGTTTTTCAGGCACGCGCCCTGATTGAACCCAGTACGGCACGCGCAGCTGCAGAGCGTGCCACTGCGGCAGATATTGAATTGCTCGAACATCATATCAAAGAGGAGCATGCTGCACTTGACCGTGACGATTCAGGTCTTGCGCTGAAGCTTTCAGGCGATTTTCATTTAGAGATTGCGCGCATGGCTGATCAACAAACGATTGAACAGTTTTTGCGACAACTCGTGTCTCGGTCGTCGCTCGTGATTGCGCTTTATTGGCGCCGTCGTAACGCCCTGTGCGAAAGCAATGCGCATCACGCTTTGGTTGATGCCTTGCGCAGTGGAGATGGCGACAATGCTGAGGAGTTGATGAAAGGGCATTTGCTCGACATTTTCTCGCAACTTGACCTCCGCGATCGTCAAGGTGGATCGACGTCTCTCAAAGATGCACTGAGGCGATGACGCGCTTTCGTAACGCGACTTTGCCGGAGCTTGCACAGGTTTTGGACTGGGCGGCAGACGAGGGTTGGAACCCGGGCTTGGACGATGCAGGTGCTTTCTGGGGTGCAGACCCTGATGGGTTTTTTGTTGCTGTGGATGAGAAGGATACACCCATTGCATCCATCTCGGTTGTCAATCACACGACCGATTTTGCATTTCTTGGATTGTATATAGTGCGTTCAGATTTTCGCGGGCAAGGAATTGGATTGAGGCTTTGGACCCATGCCTTGAAACACGCGGGAGACCGGACGGTCGGGCTTGATGGGGTACCTGAGCAGCAAGAGAACTATCGAACATCGGGCTTTCAACATGTCGGCGCGACCACAAGATTTCTTGGGCAGGTGCGGGGGCACGACCACCCGAGCATTCGCGTGGCGGTTTCGCGTGACATCCCCGACTTAATCCGAATGGAGGGGACTGGATCTGGTGTGGAAAAGCCTGCCTATCTTCAGAATTGGCTTGTTGGCACCGCGACACGAACCACACTCGTTTTTGGGGATCAGGGGATCGTTCGAGGGTTTTGCACACTCCGGGCCTGCCAAACTGGCCGAAAAGTTGGTCCGCTGGTCGCAGAAGATGCAAATGTCGCGCGCCATTTGATTTCACAAGCGGCTGCGATGTCTAATGGCCCACTCATTTTGGATGTCCCGGAGACGGCAACCGATCTTACTGAGCTTTGCCTGCGCCTTGGGCTAGAAGCAGGGTTCAAAACGGCACGCATGTATCGCGGGCCATTTTCGACGCCACGGTACAAGACCTTCGCGGTTTCTAGCCTTGAGTTGGGTTAGCGCTAAGCGCGCTTTCTCAGAGTATGTAAATCCCATGGCAGCGTCGGGGCGGGATCGGTTGCGTTTCAGACCGGCACCAAGCCTGTATCCAATACACTTTCCATCGACACATGCGTAGACGTGGATGCAATACAGGGCAGTTGGGAGATTTTTTCGCCTAAGACCCGTCTGAAATTTCCGATGTCATTTGTCCTAATCTTGAGCAGATAGTCAAAGCCACCCGCGATCAAATGACAGGATTCAACCTCAGGGATTTTGCGCACCGCTTCGTTGAAGTCGCGCAGGTGCTTTTCCCGGGTGTTGGTCAGTTTCACTTCAACGAACGCGACATGCTCTAGTCCAAGTCGTTTGGCCGATAATTCCGCGCGATAGCCGGTGATCACGCCAAGCGCCTCAAGCCGTTTGACGCGCGCAGTCACGGGTGTCTTGGAGAGGCCAACGCTTTGCCCGAGGGCGGTCATGGAGATCCGCCCATCCGTCGCCAGAATCGCGAGGATCCGATGGTCCAGATCGTCCAGTCTATCGACATTTGTCATTCGAAAGCTCCAAGTTGTGCCAAAAAAAGAGGTTTTTCGCCTGTTTAAAGGTAAACTAAAGACGAAAGGTCTTTAGGTAAAATGCTAAAATTCCGTAGAACGGAAAGGCAGATCAAACATGATCGGTATCAACTCAGCCTGGGATGCAAATAAGCGGCGGAGCGAAGCAGATATCCTAGCAGAGCTCGAGGAGATGGCGCAGCTCGATTCCGCTGCACGCGCGGCCATCGTCGCGCGCGCAACCCGTTTGGTCGCGCAGATCCGTCAAGGTGGGGCACCTGGTATGATGGAGGTGTTCTTAGCCGAATACGGGTTGTCGACGGATGAGGGCGTCGCATTGATGTGTTTGGCAGAGGCGCTCCTCCGGGTACCAGACCCAACAACGATTGATGCGTTGATTGAAGATAAGATAGCACCATCAGATTGGTCTGCTCATCTTGGTCAATCCAGTTCACCACTTGTAAATGCATCGACCTGGGGGCTTCTTCTAACTGGACGCGTGCTCGACAAGGCTGGGCCGGGAATCGCTGGTACTTTGCATGCGATGGTGCGCCGCCTTGGTGAACCGGTCATTCGCAGATCTGTGAGTGCTGCCATCATGCAGATGGGCCGTCAGTTTGTCTTAGGTGAAAACATTCAGGCCGCGATGGATCGCGCGCGCGGGATGGAAGACAAGGGTTACACCTATTCCTACGACATGCTGGGTGAGGCCGCGATTACTGCGGCGGACGCTGCGCGCTACGCCAATGCCTACAGTGAGGCGATCACCCAAATCGCCACAGTGACGGGTCATCAGGATCTGACCGAAAACCCGGGTATCTCAATCAAACTTTCTGCCCTTCATCCACGCTATGAGGTGGCGAAGACCGAGCGGGTGATGGTTGAATTGGTCCCTGTGCTAGCAAGGCTCGCGCGCCAAGCGGCAGCGGCGGGCATGGGCCTCAACATTGATGCGGAAGAAGCGGACCGCCTTGGTTTGTCGCTGAATGTGATTGCGGCGACGTTGTCCGACCCTTCACTTGCGGGGTGGGATGGTTTTGGCGTGGTGGTGCAGGCTTATGGGCGGCGCGCCTCAGATGTGATCGACAACCTCTATCGCATGGCTAAAGCGCAGGACCGTCAGATCATGGTCCGGCTGGTTAAAGGCGCCTATTGGGATACCGAGATCAAGCACGCCCAGGTGCAGGGTCTGGACGATTTTCCGGTCTTCACGCGCAAAGCTGCAACAGATGTCAGTTACATTGCTTTAGCCCGCAAGTTGCTAGGCATGACCGATCGTCTTTATCCGCAGTTCGCAACACACAATGCCCATTCGGTAGCAGCGATCTTGGAAATGGCGAACGGTCTGCCCAAAACGGCCTTTGAGTTTCAACGGCTTCACGGAATGGGGGAAGCGCTGCACGATATCGTGCAGGTCGACGCTGGCACGCGCTGTCGTATCTATGCGCCAGTTGGGGCACACCGCGATCTGCTTGCCTATCTGGTGCGTCGTCTTCTTGAAAACGGCGCGAATTCTTCTTTTGTGAACCAGATCGTCGATGGTTCCGTCCCGGCTTCTGCGATCGCGGCTTGCCCTTTTGATGCGATCGCAAAGGAGGCGCCTAAAGGTTCGCATTTGAAGACCGGATCAAATCTTTTCGCGCCTGGTCGTCAGAACGCAGCTGGCTTCGACCTCAGCGACGCCGAGGAACTGCGTAAGATCGACGCTGCACGTCATCGTCCGCCCCACCTGTCCGTGAAATCCATCATCGCTGGAGAGGGCGATGATGCTGCGCGAGAGCCAATTGTGAACCCGAGTACGGGCGAGACCATCGGTGAAGCCGCCTTTGCGTCGCCTGGGCTGGTGCAAGCGGCGCTTGCCGCGGCGATGCCTTGGGAACAATCCTCCCGCCATCGGGCCGACGTACTCCGCCGCGCGGCGGATCTCTACGAGGCGGATTTTGGAGAGGCATTTGCGTTGCTTGCTGTCGAAGCTGGGAAAACGCTGGGTGACGCTGTTGCTGAGCTGCGCGAGGCAGTTGATTTCCTGCGATACTATGCTTTGGAGGCTGAGCTAAGCGATACGCCAGCGCGCGGTGTTTTTACTTGTATCAGCCCTTGGAACTTCCCGCTCGCAATCTTCAGCGGGCAGGTGGTTGCTGCATTGGCCGCGGGTAATGCCGTGCTCGCCAAGCCCGCAGAAACAACACCTGCCATTGCGGCTTGGGCCGTTGGCAAGCTTCACGCGGCGGGCGTCCCGCGCACTGCTTTGCAACTGCTGTTGGGGGCGGGAGGCGATGTCGGTACTGCATTGACGTGTGATCCACGCGTGAAAGGTGTGGCCTTTACTGGATCTACCGCCACGGCCCGCAGAATTCAAAAAGCTATGTCGGTCGGCTGTGCCCCCGGAACGCCATTGATTGCGGAGACAGGGGGGCTTAACGCCATGATCGTCGACAGCACCGCCTTGCCGGAACAAGCAATCCGCGACATCGTTGTGTCTGCGTTTCAATCGGCGGGCCAACGCTGCTCAGCCTTGCGATGTCTTTACGTTCAAGAGGATATTGCCGCCTCTTTCATTGACCGCTTAATTGGCGCGATGGATGAGCTCGCGTTGGGCGATGCTTGGGATATCAAAACTGATGTCGGTCCGATCATCACGCAAGGAGCGGCGCAAGACATCACGGCGTATGTCGAGACTGCGGTGCGCGAAGGTCGGCTTCTGCACCGTCTCACAGCCCCGCAAATAGGCTCCTTCGTCGCGCCGGCGCTGATCCGCGTGTCCGGGATTGAGGACCTTGAGCAAGAAGTGTTCGGGCCGATCTTGCACGTCGCGACCTTCCGGGCGTCAGACATGATGGACGTTGTTGATGCCGTGAACGCGACTGGCTATGGTCTGACGTTTGGTCTGCACACGCGGATTGATGACCGGATACAGAGCATTGCCGACGCAGTTCAGGCCGGCAACATTTACGCGAACCGTAACCAGATCGGCGCCATTGTGGGCAGTCAGCCCTTTGGCGGCGAAGGGCTATCTGGTACCGGGCCGAAGGCTGGCGGACCCCACTATGTCACGCGTTTTACTGCGAAACCTGTCTCGGAGGTGTCCGAAGCATGGGACGGACCGACCCCCCTCGCAGACTTTGTTGCAGCGCTCGCCGCAGCGAGACACCGGCCAATTGAAACGCAGTCTCAAACACTTCCTGGCCCGACTGGAGAACTGAACAGATTGACGACCATGGCACGACTACCCTTAATTTGTGCTGGGCCAGGGCGTGACGCTGCGGCGGCGCAACGCGCCGCCGTGGAGGCGCTGGGTGGCGTTGCTGTCGCCACTGAGGGGGCAATAGACCCAAACCATATTTGCGGCTTGCCTTCCTTTGGCGGTCTTATTTGGTGGGGGGATGTTCAGACCGCACGTGCGTACGCGTCGGCTTTGGCTGACCGTGAGGGGCCCATCATTCCGCTCATCACAGGGTACCCCGACAAAGCGCATGCTTGCACGGAGCGCCATCTTTGCGTGGACACGACCGCAGCGGGCGGTAACGCTGGGCTGCTTGCAGGGGCAGATTGAGCTTTCTTTATGCCGAATTGTGCCCTCGCGCGCTCACCAGTAGTACTGGTTGAGATAGCGGTCTTCACGAAGTCCGCTTAGGGAGCGTGGGCGTCAGCGCCCAATGACGTCAGCTCGTCGTTCCAGCAATGCATCAGACAGATAGTCCACTAGCAAGCGTGCGCGTCGAACCCGGCGGAGCCCGCCATGCAGCAGGATCCATGTCGACCGGCTTTGGTCGAGGTCTGTGCCTGGGACCCGTTGAAGCTCTGGAAAGATAGTTGGCACCCAGTTGGCCACAAAGGCCATGCCTGCACCGTGCCGGGCGAGATGCAGATGCATTTGTGGATCCTCGACTTCATGGCGGACACGGGCGTGAGGAAAGACGGACGACGCGATCATTTGGTGCATGGCGGGCACGTTGCCGTATCCGATCCAGGTTAAGCCAGTCCCTTTCGGGCCAGCTTTCGGCAGCACAGTATCAATATAGGCCCGCGCAGCAAAGACACCGATGGACATTGGGAAGAGCTTTCGGCCCACCGCGTCCTCTTCGACCTTGGTGACATGGCGGATGGAGATATCGGTCTCATCCTTTTCAATCGAGTCGATGAAGTAGGACAGCTTCAACTCAATGTCGATCTCTGGATAAAGCATCGCAAAATCCGCGAGGGCCGGGGCCAATAGATAGTGCGCGGTCAAAGGATCGGCCGATAGGCGAATGCGACCGGATGCTTGGCGATCCAGTCCTTTGACCGCGCTGAAACCTTTCAGCAAAGCGGCTTCCGCCTCTAGGGCCTGGGGTAGCAACCGTCGTCCTGCAGCAGTGAGCGTCAGCCCCCCAGCGGTCCTACGAAACAGCGTGGTGCCCAGTTGCGCTTCCAGTCCTTCGATCTGTCGACGGACCGTGGCGTGGGTGCCATCCATCTGTTCCGCTCCAGCGCGAAGCGAACCCGAGCGGGCCACAGCAAGGAAGGCTGGCAGTGATTTCCAATCCATCATGTGTAACGTTTTTAAACCGATGTGGTCCAAAATAGCCAATTATTGGGCCGAAATAAATCCGGTACCTCCATTTGTATTCACGAATGGAGATCAATATGGAAACGACATTTAATGCCTGGGACGTTAGCCGCTATGGAGGTCCCGACGTTCTGCACCCCGTATCCCGCCCTATGCCGACGCCAGCGGCAAATCAGGTACTTATCCGCGTTCGCGCCTCTGCTGTCTCGCGGGCTGATGGGCTGATGCGGGCCGGACAACCAAAATTCGCTCGGCTGTTCCTAGGGCTTTCGCGGCCACGCGCTGGCTTGGCTGGCACTTGTTTTGCTGGTGACGTGATGGCCGTTGGTGCTGAAGTCACGCAGTTCCGCGTCGGAGATGCGGTTTTCGGGGAAGCCGGACTTAACTTCGGTGCGAATTCTACTCACATTTGCGTCGACGCAAATGGGAGCCTTCTGACCAAACCTGACGTAGTGACCTATGAAGAAGCCGCCACGCTTTTCGACGGCGCAATGACATCATGGCACTTCCTGACGCGCGTCGCCGAAGTCAAAAAGGGCCAGAAGGTCTTGATCCTTGGCGGGGCAGGGAGCCTGGGCACGGCTGCTATTCAATTCGCCAAGGCGCTTGGTGCGCATGTGACCGCAAGCGCAAGTTCTCGAAATATTGAATTGTTGAAAACCCTCGGCGCGGACCAGACCGTCGATTACAAAGTGAAAGATCCTCTTGCGCCCGTCGCCTCGTATGACGTGATCTTCGATACGCTTGGGGTCGCCTCCTTCGATGCTGCGACACCTGCTCTGACGAAGAGGGGCTGTTACGTCTGTCCCGTTCTGGGTCTAAGGATGCTGCGCGATATGATTTGCAGCGGCCTGTTTGGGCGCAAAAAGGCTAAGTTTGCCGCTGCTGGCATGTCCAAACCAGAGGTGCATCGTGCAGAATTGACGGAGGTATTGGACCTGATCGCGAAGAACCAATTCGCACCAGTGATGGACCGGACCTATCCGTTAAACGATCTGGTCGAGGCGCACCGGTACGTGGAAACCGGGCGCAAACGCGGCAACGTCGTCGTGGTGTAGGGCGGATGGCCAAGGACAGTCGACTTTTCTGAAGGGGCCTTGGGGCCCCTTCATTCAATTTGATCCGGCTATTCGGGCAGCAGCAACCAGCCCAAGCCGAGTGATACGACTGGGAAATAGGTTACGAGCATCAGCGCGGTCAGAATGGCCAAGTAGAAGGGCCAGATTGTCTTGACGACGTTTTCCATTCGCTCATTGCCAACCACGCAGCCCACGAAAAGGCAGGCACCCACAGGTGGTGTCGTGAGCCCAAGCCCCAAATTCATCATCATGATGATGCCAAATTGGACGGGGCTCATGCCGAGCTCAAGAATGATTGGTAGGAAAATGGGCGTGGTAATCAGGATCAAAGCGGCCATGTCCATGACCATGCCCAGCAACAGGAAAGTGAGGTTCAGCATCATCAAGATGACGAACTTCGATTCCGAAATAGACAGCACTAACCCGGCGAGCAGTTCAGGCACGCGGTTGAGGGTCAAGAGATAAGCAAATGCGGAGGCACAGGCGATAAGAATCATGGCCATAGACGTGATCCGGACCGAAACTAAAACTGCTGTCTTGAATTTCTCCCATGAGAGTTCCCGGTAAACCAATGCTGTAATGACGATCGCATAAAGCGCCCCGAAGGCGCCGGACTCCGTTACCGTCATGATCCCTGACAGGACCCCACCCACGATAATCACTGCTGTCAGCAAGCCGGGCAGGGCCACAACAAAGCTCATCGCAAGTGATGAAAAACCCGGGAAGCTTTCGGCCGGGTAGCCGCGTTTTACAGCGACCAGCCAAGCCGCGAATGCAAGGCAAAGGCACATAAGAATGCCGGGCACGACGCCTGCAAGAAACAACTGGCTGATCGGCAAACCACCTGCCGCGATGGCGTATATGATCATGTTGTGGCTGGGCGGGATGACGACTCCTGCAATTGAGGATGTGACCGTCACGTTCACAGCGTAATCCCCGTCGTATCCTTTCTCCTTCATCACCGGCATCAGGATTGAGCCAAGCGCTGATGTGTCAGCCACGGCGGAGCCTGAGATGCCACCAAACAGCATCGAAGAGGCGACGTTGACCACCCCTAAGCCACCCCGCATCCACCCAACGGCCGCTGACGCTAGCCTGACAAGCCGCACCGCAATGCCGCCTTGTAACATCAGTTCGCCTGCGAAAATGAAGAACGGAATTGCCAGAAGGGAAAAGACCGAGATACCCGAGACGATCCGCTGGGTCGCGATGAAAAGCGGCAAGCCTTCGTAAATGAAGCCAGCAAACGCGGCGATGCCGAGGCAAAAGGCAACAGGCACGCCGATGACGAGGCAGAAAAAGAAAACGCCGAAAAGGATAAACAGGCTCATGTTTCGTCAGCTATGCCAAGCGCGAGACGGAGCAAATCATCCAGTGTGAACAAGCAAATCATGGTCCCGCCAATGACTACCGGGATCGCGCGCCACCCTTCAGAGATGCCAATCAATGGAATTTCGCGCTGGGCGGTGCGGTCATACATATCATAACCTTGCCAGGCGAGCATTGCGCCAAAGAACAGAAGCGCGAACGACACCAGGAAAAGCGCGGCCCGGCGCAGCGGGTCAGGCAGGCCGTCGCGAATGAATTCTACCGAAAGATGCGTCCGCCGCCGGACACCAACTGCGGCCCCCAAAAAGGTGATCCAAACCACCATCAAAAGCGCGGCTTGCTCGACCCATGTCGGTGTGGCGTTGAGAATGTACCGCCCATATACAAGCCAACTGAAGATCACGATGAGGGATACGATCATCACACTCGCGAGTGTGACAGCAAGTTGCGCGAGAATGTCGAGACCGCGCTGCAAAACGTCCATTTCTTGCACCTTTCACGTCAAAAAAGGGGGCCCAAACGGGCCCCCGTCTGAGGCTTGGGAGAGTGCCCTCAGTTTGTGTTCTGGATCGCTTCAATCACTGCCGCAAGATCCGGGTTCGCTTCGGTAAACCCAGCGTAGACAGGCGCCATGAGCTCTTGGAAGGCGACCTTATCGTTCACTTCGTTAATCTTGACGCCAGCGGCCTCGACTTTTGCACGGCTCTCAGCCTCACGTTCCGCCCAGAGCTGGCGTTGCGTTTCGGCAGAGTTGCGGGCCGCAGTCCGTACGGCGTCTTGCGTTTCAGCATCCAGCGCTTCCCAAGCGGCCGTTGCGATACAAAGACACTCCGGGATGATCAAGTGCTGCGAGATGGAGTAGAACCCTGCGACCTCAAAGTGCCCGGTGGATTCATAAGACGGGTAGTTGTTTTCCGCACCGTCAATTACGCCGGTTTTCAGCGATTGGTAGACTTCGCCAAACGCCATCGGCGTCGCGTTGCCACCCAGTTGAGCGATCATGTCGACGAAGAGGTCGTTGTTCATCACGCGCACCTTCAGACCTTCGACATCGGCGGGCGTCATGATTGGACGTTCGGAGTTGTAGAAGCTACGTGCGCCAGCGTCATACCATGCGAGCGGCACGACACCTTCGGCGGCCATCGCATCTTCAAAGATCTTTCCGACATCACCATCCATGGCCCGGAACATGTGAGGCACATCGTTGAAGATGAATGGTAAAGACACAACGTTGGTGGTTGGAATGATGGGTCCCATCGGCCCGAGGTTAAACTGGCCAACTTGGATCCCACCATTGCGCACCTGTTCAATTGCGTCGGGTTGGGACCCGAGAACGCCGCCGTGGAACATTTGCAAGGTGATATCTGTCGTCTCTGCCAACTCAGCTGCGAATTGATCGAGCGCGACCGTGTTTGGATAGTCCTCAACGTGAATGTTCCAGCCGCGCCAATCTTGTGCACTGGCCGTAAGCGG
Source organism: Pseudomonadota bacterium (assembly GCA_038526085.1). GTDB lineage: Bacteria > Pseudomonadota > Alphaproteobacteria > Rhodobacterales > Rhodobacteraceae > Yoonia. The sequence continues at coordinate 79,587 of JBCBHE010000005.1, forward strand.
CATTGCTATGAGCGCGGCAAATGCCGCACTAACGAATGAAAACTTCATGGTATCCTCCCTCTAAAAGTGGGGTCAACCATACTACCATACCAGTTTATGTAAAGCGTGTTTTCTGCGAAGCGTCAGGGCTAGGTTTCAAAGTATGCGGAATTGGACAAACGTACACTTTCGATTGTCTTTTCGATTCGCCCAAGATGAAGCCGCAAGGCGGCTTCCGCACCCTGCGCATCTCGCCGGGTCAAACATTCGAATATCGTGTAGTGGTCACTGACGAGAGTCGCGATCTCGTCAGATTGCTTGAGACTCAGCACGCAAATCCGATCGACATAAGCTTTGTTTTTCTTGATGAGTTTAGACGCAAATGGAGCTTGGGCCACTTTGGCCAATAGTTCATGGAACTCAGCATCGAGGTCATGGAAGCCCTTTTCGTCACTTTCTGCCGCGGCACGATCTTGGGCATCCAGACAACGTTCTAGGGCAGGTCGATAGACATCTGACCAAGCTTCACAGGCATTCTTGATCACTTCAATCTCGATCGCGCGGCGCACATAACGGGCTTTCGCAATGCTTTCCAAAGAAATCTGACGCACGCGCGTCGCCTTTTGAGGTTGAATTATGACTAAGTCTTCGCTCGATAAAAGGTTTAGCGCTTCACGTACGGGCTGCCGCGAGACGCCAAACTTTGCGGCGACCTCCGCTTCCGACAGTTTGGTACCCGGAGTGATTTCGAGCGACATAATCTCAGCGCGGAGTTGTTCAAAAATGATGTCCGCTGTTGAGCGCCTCTCCGGGAGCGAATACGCCATAACCTGGGTCCTTCTCAGTCTTCGCCATTCGTAGGTCGGCGCCCTGCATTTCCTTTGTCCGCATCTGTCGTCGGTGTCAAAGGCCTGCTCGTGCAGCAGTCGGGTATCATTTCATCAATACCACCATACTACCATACAGGATAGAGGGAATGCTGCGGAGGCATAGTTGGCTTTTCTTGAATTGCCCGTGGCATAGGGCATCAGGCTCTTGAAACTGGTCGAAGCGGTCAAAGCACGCCTTCGTTGTCGCAGTCTCGCGATTGACGTATCGATTTTCTGTCAAAAAGTGCCTGCCATGTCATCGGGGTGGATTGGTGCGGAAGGACCAGGGATACGCTCAAGCAATGATCACCGGCACGATCTGCAGTCGCTTCGTTGGAGCAGTAAGACCTGGCAAGGTTATGTGAGCGGATAGGCCGGCATGCTTTGCACGGCGTCCCGGAGCGCATCGCCCCACCGTGTCGACAGGGCGTCAAAGTAGGCATCATTTGGGGCGATACGGCGTTTGAGCCCGCCCTGTAAACTATCGGCCCGGTAGATATGAAGATCAAGCGGTAAACCAACTGAGAGGTTCGCCTTCAAGGTGGAATCAAAACTGAGCATTGTCACCTTAACCGCATCCTCAAACCCCATGTCAGGGTCAAAGGCGCGGACAATGATAGGTTTGCCATACTTCGTTTCGCCAATTTGAAAGAACGGCGTTTCGTCACCCGCCTCAACAAAATTGCCTTCGGGATAGATGAGAAACAGGCGTGCTTCGCCGCCTTTTACTTGGCCCCCCACGATCATTGTCGCTGAAAACTGCGCCTCGGCTTCTTGACCGTCCGGTTCTGCTTGTTCCCGGATCACCTCTCGCAACGTGTCGCCGACCAACTTGGCAACTTGATACATGGAACCAGCTTCCAAGATTGACGGCGCGCCGCGTTCTTCTACTGGCAAGGCACGTTCATTAAGAAGGCTGATCACCGCTTGCGTCGTGCCAAGGTTGCCGGCTGTCATGATTGTCACACTTCGCTCGCCGGGCTCTTCCCAGTGGAACATTTTGCGGAACATGCTGATGTTATCGACGCCCGCATTGGTGCGGGTGTCGGACATAAACACGATGCCCTTGTTCAGCTTCAGCCCGACGCAATAGGTCATGTTGGTCTACTTTGTTTGATGCCCCGCGGCATGACTATTGTTGTTGCACCGCGACGTCTACCTTTAACGTCTCGGCACCTGCGCCGTAACGAACCCCGGCAATAGGCGCAGCTTCCCCATAATCGAGGCCGGTGGCCACGCGGACATAGCGGTCGTCGGGCGAAATGGCGTTGGAGACATCGAAGCCGACCCATCCGATCCCGTCCAGGTGCACTTCTGCCCAAGCGTGCGTCGCATCCTGGAGTTCGCGGTCATTCATCATCAGATATCCCGAAACATAGCGCGCAGGGATATCAAGCGCACGGGCACAGGCGATCAAGATGTGGGCGTGGTCTTGGCAAACGCCACTACCACGTTCGATAGCCGCGTCAGCCGTTGTCGCGGTGTCTGTTTCACCAATTTGATAGGGCACGGCGTCGAGTATACGGGTCGACAAGTCGTGCATCATTGCGACGTCGTCGTTGTAACTGTCCTTCAGACCCTTTGTGAGGCGACGCACCGCGGGTGTTGCGCGGGTCAAGTTGGTAGAGCGTTGGAACAGCCAAAGCGGGACGAAGCCTTTTTGTTTGCCAACAACGCCAGAATGATCCTCTGTCTCAATCTCTCCCTGGCATTGCACGGTGATTTCAACCGCATCCGGCGCGAAGGAAATCAGGGAAACTTCATTGGCGTGATGGTCGGTGAAGTTCGTCTCAAGCGTACCACCAGAAACGTCCATCGACCAACTGAGCACGTTCTGCCCACTGCGGCTTTTGGGCGTTAACCGCAGTTGTTGAAGCCCGTAATACGCGGGGGTTTCAAAGCGGTAGGTGGTGGTATGTGCAACTCTTAACAGCATGACGCTATTCCAAGAACTTAAAGTCAGATTCGATCTCAGCGCCAAGCCGGCCGGTATCCGCCAGAAACTCAGTCAGAAACTCATGCAGCCCATCTTCAAAGACGTCAGCGACGGCGCTGCGCGTAAGACATCGGTCGAGCTTTTCGACGGTCTCGTGGCACGGGTGCCGTACCATGTATTCGGCCTCTAACATACTGAGGTTGCTTTTTATTTTCGTGACGGAATAGCGCAGACTGCGGGGCATGCGGGGGTCAAAAATTAAGAAATCCGCGATGCCCATAGGCGTTGCTTTGCCTTGGTTTAGCCAGCTATAGGCCCGTACACCGGACACCGATCTGAGAATCGTTTCCCATTGCACGTTGTCGAGTGATGATCCGACTTGCGACACCGACGGGAGAAGCACGTAGTACTTCACGTCCAAAATGCGCGCAGTGTTGTCGGCACGTTCTAGGAACGTGCCCATCCGGCAAAAGTCGAAGACATCGTTGCGCAGCATAGACCCGTGTAAAGCACCGCGGACAAGCGCCGAATGCTGGCGAATTTGACCAAGGATGTCAGGCAGGTCGCGCTCAGTTACCGGACGCGCCAGACCTTTCTTAAGTGACATGAAGGTCTCATTCACGGCTTCCCAGACCTCCCGCGTGATCGCCGTTCGCACCAAACGGGCGTTTTGCCGTGCTTGCGCAATGCAAGACATGACCGAAGAGGGGTTGGTGGTGTCACGCAGCAGAAAGTCGATGACTTTGGCTTGGTCAACCGTCCCGTGTGTAGCGGCGTAGTCTTGTTCGGCGGCCGCAGTTTTTAGGACGCTTGTCCATTCTTCGTTTCCAGGGCGCGTCAAAGCGATGCGGAAGCCCGCTTCGATGAGCCGCGCGATGTTCTCGCTTCGCTCCAGATATCGGAACATCCAAAAGAGGCCGCCTGCGGTCTTTCCAAGCATCAGTCCTCCTCCAACACCCAGGTGTCTTTGGTGCCGCCCCCCTGGCTTGAGTTCACAACCAGGCTACCCTTCTTCAATGCGACGCGGGTCAATCCACCAGGTGTAATTTGCACGCCTTTCGGGCTGTAAAGTGCGAAGGGGCGCAGATCGACGTGTCTTGGCGCAAGGCCTGCCTTTGTCAAAATGGGGACGGTCGACAAGGCTAATGTCGGCTGCGCGATATAGCCGCCCGGTTTGGCGGTCAGCTTCGCGTGGAAGTCTCTAAGTTCCTTCTTTGATGCCGCGGGGCCCACCAACATGCCATACCCGCCCGACCCATGGACCTCTTTCACGACTAACTCGCTCAGGTTGTCGAGCACATAGGCCAGCGACTCTGGTTCCGAACAACGATAGGTTGGCACGTTCTGTAGAATCGCCTTTTCGCCTGTGTAAAATTCAACAATATCAGGCATGTAGCTGTATATTGCTTTATCATCAGCGATGCCGGTGCCCGGGGCATTTGCAATCGTGATGCGTCCTGCACGATAGACATCGAAGATGCCTGGTACACCAAGCAAGCTGTTCGGATTAAAGTTCAACGGGTCGAGGAAATCGTCGTCTACTCGGCGGTAGATTACATCAATTGGCTTGTAGCCCCGCGTTGTACGCATCGCGATGCGCCCATCAACCACGCGCAGGTCGCCGCCCTCGACCAATTCTACCCCCATGTGGTCAGCCAAAAAAGCATGTTCGAAATAGGCTGAGTTATGAATGCCGGGCGTCAGGACGGCGACTGTCGCATCCGGGCTCGGATCTGGCGGCATAGACGCGGCGAGAGAGGACAGCAGCGACGTCGGATAATTCGACACAGGCCGCACTTTGATCTGGCTGAAGAGCTCCGGAAACATCTGCAGCATCGTTTCGCGGTTTTCGAGCATGTAGGAGACGCCGGACGGCGTGCGAGCATTATCCTCGAGGACAAAAAACTCATTTTCGCCTGTGCGAACCAGGTCGATACCGACAATATGCGTATAAATCTCGCCGGGCGGGGTGACCCCCATCATCATCGGAACAAAGGCGTCGTTGCGTGCGATCAGATCAACCGGTACACGTCCCGCCCGCAGAATCTCCTGCCGGCGATAAATGTCATGCAAAAAGGCGTTGATCGCGCGAACGCGCTGCTCGATCCCTTTTGTCAGGCGTGTCCATTCTTTCGCGGAAATGATCCTTGGGACGATATCGAAGGGGATCAGGCGTTCCTCTGCTTCCGCCTGTCCGTATACGTTGAATGTGATCCCGGTCCGTCGGAAAAAGTCTTCCGCTTCTTGGGCTTTCCGGTTTAGCGCTTTTGTGTCCTCATTTGCGAACCACTGTGCGTACTGATGATACGGTTGCCGGTCGGATGATCCGTCGCCGGACATTTCGTCAAAGTAATCAGATTGTTCGGACATGCCCCCTCCGTTTCCACGACTATATCAAGCGTTGGCCGATTGGGAACAGTATCCGTAATTGACAATGCATCTTGCTGCGATTTTGCGCGTTTGCGGTCGCGATTGCGCAATGGGCTTGCAGCTGGGGGAAAGAAGCGGCGTCAAGGTTGAAGTGTATCTGACAAAAAGGTCAGAACGGCGGCCCGCATGGCGGGCGTTTCTACGTGTCCGGTTTCCGCTTCTAAATGCAGTGAAAGCTGAGTGCTTGCGTTTGCGTCTGCGAAGGCGGCTTTTACATCTGCCAGGCCGCAGTCAAAGGCGGCGGGTGGCGTCGACCAGTCTTTGGTGCCTGCGCAAATCTGCAAGGCACGCGGTGCAGCCAGACCTGCAATTTGGCCACTGCGTGCAATCTCTACCAAACCGGGCACCATCATATATATCCCGTGGCCATTATGGGCGCCCGTTTGGACAAGCGTTTCTAAATCTGCGAATGAGCATAGGGCTGATGCGGCCCTGACACGCGGTTCGATGGCAGCCAGCCACCAGGCCAAGGTGCTCCCCATTGAGAATCCCAGCGCACCTAAGCTGTCCGATCGAATGGCGGGGTGAGCTTCCAGAAAGTCCAGCCCACCTCGCAACTCACCAAGCATCTGTCCAAAAAGGGTGTCGCCATGCCACAGGAGCGCTTTGCTGCGCGTGCTTTCATCCGGCGTCTGCCGCGATTCGAAACACGGCATGTCGAGGCAGAGCGCAGCGATACCTGCAGCTTTTAAGTCCGGTGCATAAGGTCCTTGCAAACTCGACCGCCCCTCCAAAAGCTCTGACCGGCCAACGGCATAGCGGTTGCCGTGTGCATGTGCATAGATCACGGCCGGTACCGGTGGGCGACCATCCTGGGGTCGCAAAAATGTTGCGGGAACATCCTCGGCGTCCGCCGTCTGAAAGACCAAGTCGTCAATGACCCAGTCATCAAAGGACTGCGTCGCGCGGACGGTCGTTCTTTCAAAAGGGCGCATCAGTGAAGGGCCAAGCGCGGTGATGAGTGCTGCGCGCAAATCGTCGGATGGGTTTTCGTGGTTCATAACTTCTTTGTCGCAACCAACGTGACCGATGATCGCTCTGCGCTAATTGTTCTACTTCAATGAGTTCAAACCGGATTGGGATACCTTGCAAGTTGTTTGGTTCAAACGCGATCTTCGCGTGAAAGATCACCGCGCCCTGCGGGCTGCAGCAACTCGGGGTGCCATCTTGCCGCTTTATGTGGTGGAACCGGACCTTTGGTTGCAACCGGATATGTCTGGGCGTCAATGGGCCTTCGTTGCCGAGACGCTGACTGAGCTGCGCGAGGCCTTAGCGAGATGTGGCCAACCGTTGGTCGTGAGAACAGGCGACGTCATTGACGTCATAAGGTCGTTGCATGCCGATGGGCACATGACAGCACTTTGGTCGCACGAAGAAACCGGCAACGATTGGACTTACCAACGCGACCGCCGCGTGGCGGCTTGGTGCAAGGCGCAAAGCGTTCCTTGGCATCAGCTTCAAAACCACGGTGTGCAACGCCGCCTCGCGTCTCGCAATGGTTGGGCCAAACAGTGGGACAGGTTCATGGCCGAACCCGTTGCGGCGGCTCCGAACCTAGGACCGCTGCAGGTAGACCATGGCGCATTGCCCACGGCCGCTGATCTTCGTCTCGCACCTGATACATGCGGTGATCGCCAAATCGGCGGGCGCGCCGCCGGTTTGGAACGCCTTGATAGTTTCTTGCTGACACGAGGCCAGAGTTACCGCCGGGCTATGTCGACGCCAATCGAGGGCGCAATCTCGTGTTCGCGCATTTCACCTTATCTCGCCTGGGGCGCGCTTTCGATGCGAGAGGTGACCCAGGCCACGTGGGCGCGCCGCCGGACGATCCCGCAGGGGCCAACGGGCTGGGCCGGATCCATCAAGTCCTTTGAAGGGAGGCTGCATTGGCATTGCCACTTCATTCAAAAGCTCGAAGACGCACCAAGGTTGGAGTTTGAAAACCTACATCGGTCATATGATGGGATCCGTTCAAAGGAACCGGATTCCGTCAGGCTTACTGCATGGGAGGCCGGTGAAACAGGTTTGCCATTCCTAGATGCTTGCATGCGTTCCTTGCGGGCGACGGGATGGTTGAACTTCCGTATGCGCGCCATGGTGATGGCAACGGCGAGTTACCATCTTTGGCTCGATTGGCGGGCGCCTGGTTGTGCGCTAGCAAGGCTCTTCACCGATTACGAGCCGGGTATTCATTGGAGCCAGGTGCAAATGCAATCAGGAACAACCGGCATTAACACCCCGCGGATCTATAACCCGGTGAAGCAAGGCTACGACCAAGACCCGACAGGCGCGTTTACGCGACGTTGGGTGCCTGAACTGGCAGCAATTCCGGATCGTTTCTTACAAGAACCCTGGAAGGCTGACGATGCGGGTCAGGTCATTGATCGTATGTATCCCGCGCCGATTGTTGATCATTTGGGGGCGGCTCGTTTTGCACGTAAAAGGATTTGGGCTGTGCGTCAGGGCGTAAGCTACCGCGCTGACGCAGCGGTGATTGCTGACAAGCACGGCAGCCGCAAAAGCGGCATTCGCAATCGCGGGCAACGGCCGAAAAAGGACTCGGCCCAACTCCAGCTGCCGCTTGGTGAAAGTGGCGATACTTAATCAACAGGATCTTCTGGACATTCTGTGCAGCTCCCGCTCAGATCACGGCGGTGATTTGCCCAGCAAAGGAGAACGCATGCCAACTCAGGCCACCCGGCTTGGTGTCGACATCGGTGGTACGTTTACCGATGTTGTACTCGAAACCCCGGTAGGTCGGTTCTCAACGAAGGTGCTCACGACCTACGTCGCGCCCGAGGACGCAATCGTCGATGGGATGCGCCAGGTCTGTGCGCTCGCGGACGTAACGCCAAAGGACATTGGTCAGATCATCCACGGCACCACATTGGCCACCAACGCATTGATAGAACGGCGTGGCGCCAAAACCGCGCTGATCACGACGAAAGGCTTTCGCGATGTTATTGAAATGCGCACGGAAAGCCGGTTCGAGCAATACGATCTGAACCTCAAGCTCCCGGATCCGCTTCTGCCGCGTCATCGCCGATTAACGGTGGCCGAACGCGTGGACGCAAATGGTCAAGTCTTGATCGATTTGGACGTGGCAGAGGTACGAGAAGTCGCGCAAAGTATCACGGCGTTGGGCTGCGAGAGTATCGCTGTCGGCCTGATCCACAGCTACCTTAATCCCACGCATGAACTGATGATCCGGGACATATTGCGCGAGGCATGCCCCGGTGTTGCCGTATCAATTTCGTCTGAAGTCTCTCCGCAAATGCGGGAGTATGAGCGATTTAATACGGTTGTCGCAAACGCTTACATAAAGCCCTTGATGGCGTCATACCTAGGGCGCTTGGAAGGACGGTTGCAGGCGGAAGGTGTCGGGTGCCGCATTTTTCTGATGCATTCCGGTGGTGGGATTATGTCCCTCGAAGATGCCGCAGATTTTCCGGTGCGGTTGGTTGAATCTGGGCCCGCAGGGGGCGCGGTCTTCGCTGCTGACATTGCGGCGCGTCATGGTCTTTCAAAGGTCTTGTCTTTCGATATGGGAGGGACGACCGCTAAGATTTGCCTGATCAAGAATCAAACGCCGAAAACCAGCCGGGTGTTTGAAGTTGCGCGGAGCTATCGGTTCAAGAAGGGCTCAGGCATGCCCATTTCGATCCCGGTCATCGATATGGTGGAGATCGGTGCAGGTGGCGGTTCTCTCGCCCATGTTGACAGCTTGCGGCAAATCCGGGTTGGACCCGAGAGCGCCGGGTCAGAACCTGGTCCTGCTTGCTATGGGCGAAAGGGGGATCGGCCAGCGGTCACGGATGCCGATTTGACCTTGGGAAAATTGGACCCCGACAACTTTGCGGGCGGCGCGTTTACTCTCTCTTCACCGGCCGCTGCCGAAGCGCTTTCATCCTGCATTGGGGATCAGCTTCAAATGGGGCCTACCGAGGCAGCGTTTGGGATTGCGGAAGTCGTGGATGAAAACATGGCCAACGCAGCCCGTGTGCATGCAGTCGAAAACGGAGAGGACTTAAGCACTTATACCATGATTGCCTTTGGCGGCGCCGCCCCTCTGCATGCCGGGCGGCTCTGCGAAAAGCTGGGCGTGACCCGGCTGCTTGTGCCGCCGGGCGCGGGCGTCGGCTCTGCGATCGGGTTTCTACGCGCGCCCGCGAGTTTTGAGGCAACACGCTCTGTCTACATGACTTTGAAGGCGTTTGATGCGGACCGTATCCGACCGCTGCTGACAGAACTGGGAGAGCAAGCGACCGCTTTCGTGCGCAGCTGCGACGCCAAAGCGGAGATCCTGACCGAGGTGAAAGTCTATATGAAATACGTGGGGCAGGGATGGGAGATCCCGATCACATTGACCGCGGATGAGGCCGCACATCCGACCCAAGAGGCCTTTGCAAGGCGTTTTGAGACTGAGTACGCGAAGCTCTTTGGTAGGCCAGTGGTTGGTCTCGATGTGGAAGTGACTGTTTGGTCCGTCAACGCGACAACACCACCACAACCGGTCTCGGCGGTGCCAATTTCTACAGCGCAGCAGCAGGCGGACCCCACCACGTCCCGGCAATTGTTTGATGCAAGATCCGGCACTTTCACGACGGCCAAAGTGTATCAACGCGACCGGCTGAGGCCAGGTACGGCGGTGTTGGGGCCAGCAATCATCACCGAAGCCGAAACATCGATCATTCTACCCGAGGGCCATTCAGCCGTCTGCCAAACGGATGGCTGCATCGATATCACGTGGCGGGGCGCGGCATGACACAAACTGAGGTCGCCTATCAGGTTATGTGGAACCGCCTGATTTCTGTGGTGGAAGAACAGGCGCAAGCCCTTGTCCGCACGGCTTTTTCGACGTCTGTACGTGAGGCAGGAGATCTCTCCGCAGGGGTCTATGACGCTCAAGGTCGGATGCTCGCTCAGGCCGTCACGGGCACGCCTGGGCATGTCAATGCGATGGCCGATGCGGTCGCGCATTTTATTCGCCGTATTGGTCGCGACAGTATCCGCGACGGGGATGCTTATCTCACCAATGATCCTTGGGAGGGCACCGGGCACCTGCACGACATCACTATGGTTACCCCGTCGTTCTACCACGGCCGCCTCGTCGGTTTTTTTGCTTGTACGGCACATGTCGTTGATATCGGAGGGCGCGGATTTGGCGCGGACGGGCAAAGTGTTTACGAAGAAGGGCTTTATCTGCCAATTATGAAGTTCGCTGATCGCGGCGTCGTGGATGAAACGTTGATTAAGATCGTGCGGGGCAACGTTCGTGAACCTGATCAACTGATCGGTGATATCTACGCGCTATCCAATTGTAACGAGATTGGACATCGTCGCCTGCTCGACATGATGGTTGAATTCCAGCTGAAAGATCTTTGCGGAATCGCGACCTTTATCTTTGAGAACTCACGCCGTGCCACGTTAGAGCGGATTGCCGCCTTGCCGCAGACCGCAGCTGACGGGGAGATGACGGTTGATGGTTTTGATACGCCGATTAGCATCAAGGTGAGGGTGAGCGTTCAAGGGGATCGGATTGTCAGTGATTTCACTGGCACTAGTGGTCTCGACAAGAAAGGCATCAACTGTCCGCTGGTTTATACGAAGGCCTACGCCTGCTATGCTTTGAAGGTCGCGATTGCGCCCGATATCCCGAACAACGCAGCCTCTCTTGCTCCTTTTGAAGTCACTGCGCCCGAAAACACCATCGTTCACGCCTTACATCCGGCACCGGTGGCCCTGCGCCACATCGTGGGTCACTTCGTGCCCGATGTGGTTTTCAATGCATTTGACCAGATATTGCCCGGCGTTGTGCCCGCAGAAGGGGCGGGGTGTCTTTGCAATTTCCAAGTTTCCTTGCGTCCGCGTACGGACGCCCCGGCCCCGGACATTGCGCGCCGGGCGGAGGTTCTCACCTTTAATTCTGGTGGGTCAGGCGCGCGACCGCGGGTCGATGGTCTCAACGCGACGGCTTTTCCATCGGGCGTTATGACGATGCCAATCGAGGCAACGGAACATGCGGGCCCAGTGATCATCTGGCGCAAAGAGCTGCGCCCCGATTCCGGCGGCGCGGGCCAAACCCGCGGTGGACTGGGACAGGTTATGGAAGTGGGCGCCCAAGATGGACATGAATTTGATATTCAAGCCATGTTCGACAGAACCCAATTTCCCGCGCGCGGTCGCCACGGCGGTCATCCCGGCGGTCCGACAACAATCGCCCGCAACGATGGCACACCGATGCGCGGGAAGGGCAAGCAATTTGTGCCGCATGGTCAGCGTGTCTTGATGACTTTCCCCGGGGGGGCGGGTTACGGCGATCCTGCGTCCCGGCCGAGAACGGCTGTGCAGCGCGACCTGGCCCGTGGATATATCTCGGCTACCATCGCATCAGATGTCTACGGCCTGACCGCAGAGGAGATTTCAATGGCCCTCGACGCGCCTGATGATTTTTGATGCTTGACCTTTCCACAACAAAACGGGCTTATGGATGCAAACTGGGATACTAGTAGGGGAGATTGCTTGATGTCACAACCAACGATAGGATTTTTGGGCTTGGGGCTCATGGGCGGAGCAATGGTCGCGCGATTGCAAGACCAGGGCTACAAGCTGACGATCATGGGGAACAGAGATCGCACTGAGATCGACAAGGCAATTGCCCGCGGCGCGACGGAAGCCGCAACGGCAAAGGTGCTCGCAGAAAGCAGCGATATTGTCATGCTCTGTATGGGGACCTCTGAGCAGGTTGAAGGCCGCATGCAGGGTCCAGATGGCGTCATTGAGGGGCTGTCGGCTGGCAAAACGGTGATCGACTTTGGCACATCACTTCCCGCATCGACCAAAACACTTGGGGAAGCTGTCGCAGCCGCTGGTGCGACCTACCTTGACGCCCCGCTTGGACGGACGCCAAGCCACGGCCGTGAAGGCAAGTTGAACATTATGTGTGCGGGTGATGCAGACGCATTCGCGGCAGTCGAACCGGTCCTGAATGATCTCGGTGAGAATGTCTTTCACCTTGGCGCATTGGGGAACGGGCATACAATCAAATTGATCAATAACTTCTTTGCGCAATCCATCGCGAACAGCCTGGCAGAGGCTTTTGTCATGGCCGACGTCGCCGGTGTCGATCGCAAGCAACTGTATGATGTTATGGCCGCAGGACCGCTTGGATCAGGCTTCATGGATTTCATGGCGGCCTATGCGCTTGATGGTGATCCAACCAAGCTTGCATTCTCCATCCGAAACGCAGCAAAGGATGTCGGCTACTACGATCAGATGTCGCGGGATGCTGGAGCGCCGTCAATCATGGCGGCGGGCCCGCTTTCTGCGCTACGGGATGCCACCGACAGTGGTATGGGTGAGGCCATGGTACCCGAACTTGTCGATCACTTCACAAAGAAGCTCAAGCCGGCTTAGGTCGCTGTTTGGCATTCCCAACGCGAGCCCGCAAAAAACGCCGGATGGGGGCTTCAATGCGAGTTGTTAGCAGGACAGAAAACATAACGATTCCGGCTTGAACGCCCAACATCGTCAAAATCGACACGGCCGGTGACTCGCTCGGGAAGGCATTGAGTAGCGCCATGCCGGCGTTTTGGTGGAGCAAATAATAAGCGTAGGACCCCATACCGATCATGACGAATAGGCGAGAAGATAGGATCGGGATTGGTCCATTTGACAACAGTACCGGGATTGCAAAAGCAAACACAATGATGATCCCGGCGGCTTCTTTCCCAAAAAGACCGGACGGCGACATGGCCGGATAAGCAAAAGCTTGGGCGATCGCAAAAGACAACAGCCAGCGCGCCCACGCTGTCTGACGAAAGTAGAGACTTGCAAGTGCGATACCAGCCGTAAAATAGGGCTGGTACTCGGTGAAGAGCAACCTGCTAAGCGTTTCGAAACCACCACCTTTCACCACAGCCGTCACGTGGAGAACCGAGCTGGCAATCGCAAACGCGGTCCACAGCAGGAGGAAGCGTGACCGTCCTGGAAAGTATAGCAGGGCGGCGATCGCGTAAAACCGAACCTCAGTCCAAAGCGACCAATAGGCGCCGTCAAGCCATTCCAAATCGCCAACGCCGATGGCTTTGCCAACGTGTGGGGGAGGAATGAAAGTCAAGCTGATCAGATACTCCATAGGACTGCGTCGAAGCTCCGCCGGCCCGAACTGGGTCGTCACCAAGAAAGTGATCGTCCCGCAGATGATCAATGTAGGCCAAAGGCGGATCGCTCTATTCAGGCCAAACTGCGTTATTGATTTGCTGCGCGTGAGGCTCATTGCGATGACAAAGCCCGAAACGATGAAGAAGAGGTAGACGCCCAAGAACCCGACGTCCGCCAGTGGAGCGCGGGATAGTACTGCGTCGTACGGCAAGAGATCGGTTCCCTTGCCAGCCGAGGTCCAAAAGTAGGCATAGTGATACAACGCGACCCAAAAAATCGCGACCGTGCGCAGCCCGTCGAGATGGGACAGGCGCAGATCGGAGGTCGGATTAGGCTGCACGGTCATAGGCGAGCGCTTTCTGATAGGCGCCTAAAAGTTCAGAAATCCAGGCGTCATATGACGATGCGATGCCGCCTTCGCCCGAATGCGCAGCTTTGCTAAGGCGCGCGATGTCAGGTATTGACAGATTTGCGACTCCTTTGAGCGTTTCGGCTAGGGCGGCCACGCTTTGTGTGCTGCAAGGAAAACCGAGGCCTTGTGCCTTGAAGTCCTGCGAAAGCAACGCCTGCTCGGACAAAATGACCGGCAGTCCACTAAGCGAGGCTTCAGCGGCGACCAAACCAAATGGCTCAGGTGTGCGCGACGGCATGACGAGCGCGCGCGCATCCATCAGATGGGATGACATTTCGGTTTGATCGACCCATCCGGTAAATTCAACGTTGGGATTGGTCGCGCGCAGCTCTTCCAGCAGATCTCCATCGCCAATGACCTTCAGCGGGACGTCAGCTTGCGAGGCGGCTGCGCACAACATGCGGACGCCTTTGGCCGCGACAACACGACCAATGAAGCAGAAAGTTTTGTTCGCTTCTGCTTTGATACGCGTGTTGGTCAATGCGCGCGCAGGATTGCGGACGATAGAGATGCGGTCTTCCGGTAGACCCGCTCTTACCAAAGGGGCGTGCATTCCGGGATGAAGTGCGAGCACGCCAGCCCAAGGGTAGGACTGTGCAAAGGTACGTTTCAAAACGCCACTTCGCGCAGATCGCCACAGTTTGTGATGTAGCGCGCGTCGGTCGCAGGCCGTTGTTAGACAGCTCGATGAAAGGGGAACGCGTGTGCAGACCTCTTCTTTGCGGAAGTCAAAGTAGCTGCCGTTCGGACAGGCCAGAAAGTAGTCATGGGCATGAATGAAGGTTCGGTGGGCCACAGGCTTAAGCGCGTCAAAGACAGCCGGGGACAAAATACGCGACCAACCGTGCAGATGGTAAATCGTGCCAGGCGTGTCGTATTTCGCGACGTAGGCTGCAACCCGGTCACGGACTTCGGAATTGTAAAGACCGCGCTTCATGACGCGCAGCGCACCGGCATCAAGTAGAAGCTTTTGGCCCATGGCGACAAGGACAACGCCTTGGGCGGCGAGGGCGCCGTCGTCCCCAGCGTCGCCTGCGATGAAGGTCGTCGGAACACCCCTTTCGCGCAAAAGACGCGCCGACAAAACCGCGAGGCCGGTCGCGCCACCTTTGGCTACGCTTGAGTCGTTCAGGATCACGACCTTCAGGTCATGCGCGGGGGTGTCCTTTGCGAGTGAGGTCATAACTCCAGGATCCGCTTCGGCGACATCCGTCCCGTCAGCAAATGGGATACGGCCAAAAAGTTGCCTCGGACACGCCCAATCCGATCGACCCATGGCTCTGGCCGCACAGTTTTCGCCAGGTTCGCGACCATGTTACGGCCCATTAAACGCAGGGCGCGGGACGGCGACATAGTGCCTTTGCGGATCAAATAGATGGGGTTCGCGACCTGCGAATAGCCGAGCCGCTTTCCAGGCGACCGTCCGGTCTTGGTACCGAGATGAACGCCTTGCATGTTGCTATCTTTTACGACCCGGCCGTACGCGGCGAGACACCGCGAAAAATCTACGTCTTCGAGCCAGGAATAGAGCGGCAGCTCTTGGTCGAAGCGGATCGCGTGGGTCTGCACAGGCGCCATGCGGATCGCCATGTTACATCCGTAAGCGTTGTACACCTCAGTCCTAACTGCGGCATACCTATTGTCGGCTTGCGCCAAGGCAACAAGGCCTGACCGATGGGTCAGACCAGGTCCCAAGATACCGTCGGCGAGCACGGTTCCGGTTGCCATAACGACGTCTTGTTCCTCTTCGAAAACAGCCCGTGTCGCGCTCACGAAACCATCCGAAATCAAGAAATCATCATCTAAAAACAGAACGATCGCGTCGCTGGGGACTGCGGCCAGAACTGTGTTCCTCTGTTCGCAGAGACCCTTGGGAGATGTGACGATTTCAAATGGAAAAGGTAGCTGGCCGATCTGGTTTGCATCGGCGTCGTTAGAGTGCGCGATGCTAACGATGACCCGGTCCGGCTGATCTTGCAGCGTCGCCATATGTTGAAGCGTTTCGGCCAAAATGCCTGGACGCCCCGTTGTCGCAATTCCCACGATGATTTGCAGCGGTTTTTCCGCGCGGCCGTCTTGGCCCCCATCTGTCATTACTCTGTACCCTACACAATTCCGTGGCACAAAACCCGCAGCGGTATTACAAACCATCCCACCCAGGGCAGTGCACATTGGCCATGCCGCAATCTGCCACATGTTGCCATACTTTTCTGCGGGGAAAATTGGGAATGCCTGGCGCCTTTCCGACATTTTGTACAAAGCAATCGGGGTGAGTTGAGTGACTAAGCGGCGCGATTTGCTGCGCTTGTGATCTCAAGATGGCAGATAACTATATGAAAATAATGTTGAAAAAGTCTTGTTCGAGATATCTTTGGTTTGCCGGGTGGTCTTGCTTGCTGATTAGTGAGGTGCTGGACGCGCGTCGCATTTGAAAGATGACGGTTACGCAACAATTGCGCGCCCGTTTGATTGTTGTTTCCAGCCTAAGAAGTTTCCCCGCGCCGATGCTGGTCTTCTGGCACATTATGGACACGAGCGGTTGACCTTTGCATTAGCGCACAGTCAATACGACTGAAATGACCGTGCCAGCGGTCCGGTGTGGTTATGTTGGGCCCCAATGATGCAGCAAAACGCGACTGAAGCAGCCTCTTCTGGCTCCCGAAAAGTGTTGGGAGATACAGCGTTGACGGCGGCTGAGCGAATTATCTCTCAAATCGCCCAATTTACAGTTTTTGTGGTGGCCGCCCGTATCTTGGGTCCGGCTGACTTTGGTGTCTTCGCCCTCGTCTCTGCCTCAGCGATCCTTCTGCTGCGCGTGGCAGAGTTCGGCTGGGCCCCCTTTATTATGAGCCATGATGGGGATGACCGGGTCCCACGTCAGGTCCTTTTTGTCGCAATGATCACCGGGGTGATCATCGGTACGCTTGGCATCGGCGGCGCTTGGCTTTCCCCGGTCTTTGGCGCCACTGAGGAATTCGCCAAGCTCATGGCATTGTTTTCGGTGTGGGTCATGCTCGCGACCGCGTCGCAAGCACAAAAGGGAGTTATGATCTGGCAGCAGAAGCTAAAGGCTTCGGCCATCTGCGAAATCGCTGGTGAGCTTGTTGGTCTCTTTGTAGCCATTGCGTCGCTTCTGTCTGGGTGGGGACTGCTCGCATTGGCATTTGCCAGGCTTTCCGCACAGTCCACCCATCTTGTGTTGAGTTTCGTGTTCACGCGTCTCAAGCCTTTGATGGGCATGACATCAGATCTGATCAGTGAGCTTTGGGTTTTTTCGTCCCAGATTTTTGTGAGCCGTATGCTCATTAACATTCGGCTCTACATCGCGACGTTCATTATCGGCGGTTTCCTCGGGCCCGCCGCTGTCGGGTTTTTCCGTGCGGCGGACAGGCTAGTGAGCGCTGCAGGGGAAGTTATTGCGGTTCCTGGACAACTCCTCGCTTGGACGCTGATCCGCAAAGCCCGTGATGATGGCGATCCGGCGGGGCAGGCCGATCGGATCAACGCGCAGGTCAGTCATCATATCAAGTTCCTCTTCGGCGCCAGCGCGCCCATCTTTACGTGGATGATTGTGATGAGCCCGGAATTGATTGGTGGGCTTCTGAGCGATGAATGGGCACCCGCAGCACCGCTCGTGGCCATTTTGGCAGTTGCTCGTATGCTCTTTACGTTCGGGATTGTGACCGAGCCGCTGATGTCGATTGTTGGGCAGGCCAAGCGCCTCCCGGCGTTTACGTTATGCGTGTTGGTGATGTCCGTCGTGTTGACGCTCATTTCTGTGTCTTTCGGGGTCGACGCCGTCGCTTGGGCGCAAGTGATCATTGCGGGTTTGGTAACGATGGCGACGGTATGGCTCTTCAAGACCTATGCTGGGATCCAGTGGCACGGTGTGTTTAAGGCAATCCGTCCGATACTTTTGCCATTTGGTTGCGGGGTTGCCGTACTGATCGGGCTTGATCTTGCCCTTGCTCCTTTTGCGCTTCCCGACTTGCTCGAGGTTTTGGCGTTTGGCTTGGCGGCCGTCATCACTTACGCCTTGGCCATTCGAGTGTTTGACCCACCGTTTTGGCGGCAAATGGCCTCTGGATTGCGATGTCAGGCGAGCTGATGATGCGAAAGGGGCTCAAGACAACTGCAAAACTTCCGCGTGCGGTTTTAGCGCGCATCCGGATGAATGGGCCTCGCGGCCCGCGTTTCGCGGGCGCTTATTCCTCCCGCGCAGCCGCGCTCGCGACACTGCCAGACCGACAGAAAGCCGGCTATGATGACGCGAGCATTGCCAACGTGTCATTCGACTGGATGACCCAACGCGCGTCATGGGACTATCCGGTTCTTTATTGGCTAAAGACATTGGCGGTTGATGGGTCCCAGATACTGGATGCGGGTGGACACCTAGGGACGAAATACATCGCATTTTCAAGTGTCTGGGATATGAATCTCATTCGCTGGACAGTCTATGATATGCCCCAAATCATTGGGGTCGCACGGGATCGACAAAACCAAGGCCAACTGCCTGCGGCGATCAAATTTATCGATGACATTGGTGCCGCTGCACCGACGGATATCCTGATTGCCTCTGGTCTCGTTCAATACTTAGACGAGCCATTTGAAGGTTTTATCGACCGGCTGTCGCCCCGCCCAAAGTACATCATCCTCAATAAAGTTCCGCTGTGGCAGCGCGAGGGGCTGGTCACGTTAGAACGGATCGGCTCAGCACGTGTGCCCTATCAAATCCGTTCAAGTTTCGCCTGGAAGGCGGAGATTGATCGGATGGGATACAACATTGTCGATCAGTGGTCCATTGACAGTCTAAGTCATGAAATTGCGACGCACCCTTGGCTGCCAAAGAATGAAAGCCGGGGCTTTGTTTTGCGCAACCGCTCAATGTAACCCCCGAATCGCTGACCTGACGGGAACTGAGCGGTCGCATTGAGGACGTAATTCGCCGATGAACTGGCAACAATCTGAAAATACTCCCCGCTGTGGTTGACGGACCTGGAACAGTCCATCAGCAGCGATTGTTTTCTTCTATTTTAAATAAATCATTAAAAGCAATGCCTTGAGGTGCGTTCATCAAGTTTGTTTCGCAGCGACTGCGCGAAAAAATCAATTTCCGTATGCGGCTTCTGTACGGTGTTTCGGCGGGCAGTGATCCCACTTTTCGTGTAAACTGTTCGTAGGCCCAATTGTGTGGGCCAACGTTGCAAAGATTTGGTGAAAGAGTGCAATGCCCGTGCCGCACACACGGCTTGCGATAGGGTATGGTTGATTTGGAACTGACCTCAGCAGTTTCGGTAGCGTCTCATTTTGATGCTGTAGTTGCGGAGCGGCCCGATGCGATTGCGTTGCGCGGACGCGACGTACTCACAAGTTATCGCGCTTTGTCGGATCAGGTCGATGCCGTTGCGGGAACACTGCATCATCAAGACGTCCAGCCGGGGGAACATGTTGCCCTCTTTGCATCGCGGAGCCGCGAGGCGATTGTGGGCATGTTGGCCTGTCTGAAAGTCGGCGCTGTCTATGTCCCGATGGATCCCACCTTCGCGCCAGAGCATTTAAGCGTCATCATCGAAGATGTGCCTTTCGTTGCCGTGCTCTCTTACGGTGAATTACTCAGTGAGGCCGAATCTTGGTTTGCCGAGGACAGGATTCCGGTCACCGACATGAACGGCTGTGTACAAACTCACTTCGAGACGGTTGTTGTGGAAGGGGATGCTCCTGCCTGTATTCTCTACACTTCCGGCACGACCGGGCGTCCGAAGGGCGTAGTTGTCCCTCACCGTGCAATTTCTTCGATGGCAGTCGACCAACCAGAGCTGTGTTTGACATCGGATGATATCGTTTTGAATGCCGCCACGATTGCTTGTGACGGCGCGTTGGCGGAGACACTCGTTCCGCTGATTGCTGGCGCCTCTGTGGCGTTGGTCGAAGCCGCAACGCCTGAATTGCAGGATGTCGCGGACACAATGACCCGTCACAAAGTCACTGTCGCGCTTTGGTACGCTGGCCTGCATCACCTAATGATCGCGCATCGAATTGAGGCGTTCGAGACAGTCCGTATCAGTGAGCAGGGGGGCGATGTGATGTCGGCTCCTATGGCTAAGAAGTTGCTGACGACCTGGCCCAATCTGCGGCTGTTCAATGGGTTTGGACCGACGGAAACCTGTGTTCGCAGCACGCTGCATGAGGTCAGTTTGGAAGACGTTGCGTCTGGCACAATCCCCATCGGACGGGCAATGACGGCAGAAGAGGTTGTGATCCTCGACGAGAGCCTTAGGCCGGCTACTAGCGGGCAAATTGGGCAAATGGCGATTGGCGGGGTCGGCGTGGCTTTGGGATATTTCCAAAGGCCAGAGTCAACGGCGCGCGCATTTATTGCTGATCCGCGTCCGGGCTTTGACGGGCTTCTTTATCTTACTGGCGATCTCGCCTGGGAGGACGAAACCGGGCTGTTCCATTTTGCAGGCCGCGGAGATCGCCAAGTGAAGATGGCTGGACGCCGGGTGGAAATTGATGGTGTCGAGCATGCCTTGCGTGATGTGAGAGGCGTTGAAGACGCTGTTGTCGAGCTTGTTACTGGCGCGCAGGGCACAAAGCAGTTGGTCGCCTATATCGCCGCGACCGCTGCCACCGTTGATACGGAACAGTTCATCTCAAGGCTGCGCCAGCAAACGGCTAACGCCATCGCGCGGGACGTCTTCCCACGTCGTGTCGAGGTGCTGGAATCTTTTCCTCTGACTCGCGCGGGCAAGGTCGATCGCAAGGCACTTCGGGCGATGGAGCCCACAAGCAGTCCCGTTGAAGTTCCAAAGGCTGACGATATTCAGGGCAGGATTGCCGCGATCTGGCAAAGCGTTCTTGGAAGCGGCCCTCCTGCAGCTAAAGATACATTCTTTGATCTTGGCGGCACCTCGCTTCAATTAATCGACGCACATGCCCAGATCGAAGATGCGCTCTCGTTGCGCTTTCCTATTGCCGAGATGTTTGAATTGGCGCGTTTGGGTGACTTGGCGCAGCATCTAGCGGCAAAATCGGGCACGCCCAGCGCAGATGATCCTACCAAACTGGCCGGCTCACGGCGCGAAGCTACCGGCGCAATCGCCATTGTTGGGATGGCAGCACGTTTGCCGGGCGGCGTGGATTTCTCTGAATTTTGGGATGTGATCCGGGACGGGCGCAGCCTCATTGAGACCTTCGCGAAAAATGAGGCTGAAGACGCTTTCGATGCCGAAAACCGAGCTGGCGACGCCTATGTCCCAGCGCGTTCTATGTTACGGGACGTCGATATGTTCGACTCGAAGTTCTTTGACATGCGCCCAAAAGAGGCTGCTGTCACTGACCCCCAAGGCCGCGTCTTCCTGGAAATCTGCCAAGAGGCGCTGGATCACGCAGGCATCGATCCAGAACGCGCAACGGGTGGAATTGGCGTTTATGCTGGTGCGCCGATGTCGACCTATATGCTGGAAAACCTGTTGTCTGACCGAGAAAAGGTGCAGAATTTCACCTCGGGCTTCCAAATTGATTACTCCATCCTTGCGGGTAACGATAGCAGCGACCTTGCCACGCGCGTAGCATTCAAGCTTGGTCTAAAGGGCCCTGCGATGTCTGTCAGCACGGCGTGTTCCACGTCGCTCGTCGCTGTTGCCCAAGCTGTCCAGGCCCTGCGTAATGGGGATACCGATGCCGCCCTTGCTGGCGGAGTTTCCATCACCTTCCCGCAAAAGCGAGGCTATCTGTACATGGAGTCCGGCATGGCCTCTTCTGATGGTCTTTGTCGCCCCTTTGATGCGGACGCTAGTGGGACAGTCTTTGGTCATGGTGCGGGGGTAATTGTCCTCAAGCGGCTCGAAGATGCTCTCAGAGACGGCGACCATATCCATGCTGTAATCCGCGGTGTTGGGCTGAACAATGATGGCGCTGACAAGATGTCCTATACTGCGCCGTCGGTCAAAGGACAGGCTGATGCCATTCGTGCAGCCCAGCGGGACGGCGGCGTGCACCCAAGCCAGATTGGCTATGTCGAATGCCACGGGACGGGAACCCCGCTTGGTGACCCAATTGAGATTGCGGGCCTCGCGCAGGCCTTTGGTGAAAACGACGGACAGTGCGCTTTGGGGGCCGTCAAAGGGAATCTAGGTCACTTGGACGCCGCAGCAGGTGTAATGGGTGTGATCAAGGCCGCTAAGGTCCTGTCTGAAAAGACAATCCCCCCAGTTGCGTATTTCCAGAAACTCAATGACCGGATCACACTAGAAGGAACACCGTTTTGGGTGCCCGATAGCGCGCAGGCGTGGGATACAATTAACCGCCGCTTTGCCGGTGTGAGCTCCTTTGGCGTTGGCGGGACAAACGCACATATCGTTATGGAAGAAGCCCCAGCGACCTCCTATGAGGCCGCGGAGGGTGCCCAAATCCTACCGCTCTCCGCAAAGTCGCCAGAAGCGCTTGAACAGATGGCGAAAGACCTTGCCGTTGCTCTCGCGGATACGTCGCTTGCGGACGCCGCATTTACCTTGCAAGACGGCCGACGCGCATTTGACCACCGTGTCGCTATTGCCGCGAAAGACAAGGATGAAGCGATCGCGGCACTCAAAAAAGTTCAGACTACGAAAGCACCGATCCAAGGCGGCGGCGGTGATCTCGTTTTTCTGCTGCCAGGACAGGGTGCACAGTACCCTGGAATGGGATCCGACTTGTACGAGACTGAACCGGTTTACCGTGAGTGGATCGATGCAGGTGCGGGGATCCTCGAACCGATTATCGGACAAGATATTAGACCCTTGTTGCTTGGACGGCATCTGAGCAGCGAGGAAGCGTCAGCCGCTCTGCGCGAAACGCGTTTCACTCAGCCAGCGCTTTATTTGACTGAATTCGCGCTGGGCAAACTTTGGGAAGACAAGGGCATCCGGCCCGACGCCATGATCGGTCATTCGGTTGGTGAATTTGCGGCGGCGGCCTTGGCTGGCATCATGACATTCGCAGATGCGCTCGGTCTGATCGCGGCACGCGGGCAACTTATGCAGGATCAGCCGAGCGGATCGATGCTATCCGTGCGCGCCACCCTCGCGGACTTGCAGCCACATTTGGACGAGAACGTAGACTTGGCTGCGAAGAACGCACCAAAACTGCAAGTAGTTGCCGGACCAGATGCGGCCATCGATGCTTTGGCGGAAAGGCTTGAAGCATCGGGCATTGCATTTCAGCGCCTGCATACATCGCACGCGTTCCATTCGAAAATGATGGATCCAGTCGCCTTGGCGCTCTTTGATCTTGCTGAAAAGATCGACCTTCGCGTTCCCGAGGTCCCGATCTATTCTACTGTCTTGGGCCGTTTGCTGACTGCGGAGAAGGCCACTGATCCCGCATATTGGGCGGCGCAGGCGCGGGCTAGTGTGAACTTCAAAGGTGCGGTGGAAGCTGCGGCAGCTGATTTGTCACCAGTTTTCCTCGAACTCGGACCGGGCCGGACGTTGACAACATGTGCCGCGCAAAGCCTGCCGCGAGAAGTGATCCGCGGATCTGCGCAGTCTTTGCCGGATCATACCCGCCCCGTCGCCGACGACGTCGCGGTCGCACAAGCAGCAGGTGGCCTTTGGTCAGCGGGTCTTGATTTGAATTGGTCCACCCTCGGCCCGCGCGGAAACCGCAAGGTTCCGCTCCCGAGCTATGCTTTCCAACGCCAGCGCCATTGGATTGACCCACCTGCGACGTCCCCGGCCACCGCGCAACCCCTTGTGACTGTACCTGTACCCCCGACGCCCGAAAGTTTGCCTATGTCCACGTCAGCCCCCATCGCCCGCCAACCACGTTTGCGAGAAGAGTTGAGCGCCATGCTCGCCGACATGTCCGGCGAAGACATCGGCCCAGGCGAACAGGATGTAACTTTTGTGGAATTGGGCTTCGACTCGCTCTTTCTCGGACAAGTCAGCCAAGAGATTAATAGAGCTTACGGGGTCTCCATTGGGTTCCGCAAGATGCTCTCAGATCTGTCGTCGGTGTCAGCTTTGGCCGTTTATCTGGACGCCGAGATGCCCGAAGATATTGTGTCTCCATTGGTCGCTGCGCCAGAACCAGCCACGATGGCGGTTGCACCTGTCTCCGGGCCATCGACGGTTACACCCGGTGCTGTGCCGGGTGCGGAGGGACTCGTCCAAGCCCAATTGCAAACGATGCAAGCGATCTTCGCGCAGCAGCTTCAAGCACTCGGCCAAGCGCCGGCACCGACAGCAGTGGCGCCAATGGTTCCGGCACCCGTATCGAGGCCAGCCAAACCGGATACCCTGATCGACAACGATGCGGGCAAGCCAGAAACGTTCAAGTTTGGTCGCGGTCCAAGCGTTGCAGGTGGGACGCTGACAGATCAGCAGGTCAATTTCGCCAAAGAGCTCGCGGCGCGTTATTCCGCGAAGCATGCAAAATCGAAAGCTTACACTGCGGAACATCGGGGCGTCTTGGCAGACCCAAGGACTGCGGCTGGATTCCGTTCAGAATGGAAAGAACTGACATTTCCAATCGTTGCTGATTCCTCCAAAGGAGCATTCATCGACGACTTGGATGGCAACCGCTTCATCGACCTCGTGAATGGCTTCGGTCAGACTGCTTTCGGCCACTCGCCCGGCTTCGTGATAGACGCGGTGAATAAGCAGATGGCGAAAGGTTTCCCGATTGGCCCTCAGGCAGATGCTGCTGGACCTGTTGCCCAAAAGTTTGCGGATGCGGTCGGCCATGAGCGCGTGACATTCTGCAACACAGGGTCGGAAGCTGTGATGGCCGCCATGCGTGTCGCTCGGACGGTCACAGGACGAGACTTGATCGTCGTCTTCGACCGCGACTACCACGGGCAGTTTGACGAGGTTCTTATCAAAGGGAAAGCAAGTGGTAAGTCTGCCGACCCGTTGCCAATCGCTCCCGGCATCCCACGGTCTGGACTGCAAAACATGAAGGTTTTGCCCTATGGGGGCGAAGCGGCGCTTGCTTGGATCCGTGAAAACATCAAAGATGTTGCTGCCGTCATTGTGGAACCTGTCCAAAGCCGGCACCCAGAGCACCGCCCAGAGGACTTCGTGCGCGAAGTCCGCAAGATCACCGAGGCCAATGGGGCCGCATTGGTGATTGATGAGGTCGTGACCGGTTTCCGGACCTCAGCGCGCGGGATGCAAGGTGTTTGGGGCATTCAGGGTGATCTGGCGACGTACGGCAAAGTTGTTGGTGGAGGTATGCCCATCGGCGTCCTCGCTGGAGACGCAAAGTTTATGGACGCACTAGACGGGGGGGCTTGGCAGTTTGGCGACGATAGCACACCGGAGGCTGTTCCGACCTTCTTTGCGGGGACCTTTGTGCGGCATCCGCTTGTCTTGGCGGCCGTGGATGCGACGCTTGATCACATGGCCGCAAGTGGTGATGAGCTCTGGTCCACTGTTGCCGCCCGGACGGCAACAGTGGCCAACCGGCTGAGCCAAATTATGCTGGATCGCGGATTGCCGGATTTGATCGAGTCCTATTCCAGTTGGTTCGTGATGAATGTGACGGAGGCGGATCCTCGCGCCACGCTGCTATATCCGCTGATGCGGATGGATGGCATTCATGTGATGGACGGTTTCTGCTGTTTCTTAACGACAGAGCATGGTGAGGCGGAGTGCGAAAAGGTGGTTGCGGCCTTCGAAAAAGCGCTGGATAGCTTGCTTTCGGTTGGCATTTTGGCCGATTTGCTTGAAGTATCTGACACGGCACCGTCGACGACTTCTTTGAAAGAACTCGCCACGTTACCCGCCGCGCAAGAAATCCCTTTGACCGCTAGCCAAAAAGAAATTTGGATGACCCATCAATTGGGCGGCATGGCGGCGGCGGCGTTCAACGAAAGTGGATCGCTCGACATGCGTGGTCAGCTGGATGTTCTCGCGCTGCAAAGCGCTTGGGTGCAGCTGATTGCGCGCCACGACGCATTGCGTCTGCGCTTCGCCAAGGACGGATCAACATTTACCGTTTCAGACGCCGACGCGCCAAAGCTGATGCAATTCGATCTAAGAGGCGACCCAGACCCACACGAAGCCCTCGACGAGCTAATTGCGGAAGATGGCGCAACACCTTTCGATATAACGGCCAGTTTCCCCATTCGTGGCGTGATCGCGACGCTATCCGAGGACCGCCACGTTCTTGTCATCACCGCCCACCATATCGTCGCTGACGGATGGTCATTTGGAGTCATGTTGGCCGACTTGGCGGATCTTTATTCTGCCGCTGTCGCTGGCAAAGCTGCGGACCTACCAGAGCAAGCGTCATTTGCGGCGCATGCCTTGGCCGAAGCGCAGGCAGGTACAGCGGCGGCTACCAAATCTTTCTGGACCGATATGCACACGCCGGCGCCGGCCTTGCCGGAGCTGCCGAGCGACCGGCCGCGTCCCGAACAGCGCAGTTTTGCGGGGGATACCGTATTCCATGAGATCGACGGCGAGTTAGTCACCCAAGCCAAGAAAACGGGCGCCAAAGCTGGCTGCACTCTCTTTGCGACAACCTTCGCGGCGATGCAGATTCTCGTGAACCGGATCAGCGGTGCAGACGATTTTGCATTGGGAGTACCGACCGCCGCGCAACAGAACCTCGACAATCCAGAGCTTGTGGGCCACTGCGTCAATTTTTTGCCGATCCGCGTGCCATTCGCAACGAGTACCAGTATCGGCGACCATCTGACCGCCGTGCGAGACCAGTTGAATGCGGCGCTCGAACATCAGGACACAACATTCGGCGCGATCATCCAAGACCTCGACCTCCCGCGTGCGCTAAATCGTCTGCCTCTGGCGGAAGTGGAATTCAACCTTGAGCAAGATAAACCGCTAGAAGCAATGACGGGGCTTGAGATCGACTTCCGTCCGAACGCGAAGCGAGCGGTGAACTTCGATCTTTTCTTCAATGTGGTCGAAACCGCGACGGGCCTCCGGATTGAGGCGCATTTTAACACAGACCTATACGACGCAGCGCGGGTGCGGGGCTGGGCGCAAGCCTTTGAGGCCATTTTGACTTCCATGGTAGCGGACATCGATCAGCCAGCACGCCAGGTTTCACTTCTGAGTGCGGAAGATGAGCAGGCACGCTTGAGAAGCGATAGTGTCGGGGGTGAATACGACCGCTCGGCGACCTTGACCGACCTCATTGAGCGCAGCGTTCGAGTGTACGGGACGTCCCCTGCAATCACGGATGCCAAAGGCGCGATTAGCTATGCAGAACTGGGCGTTCGCGTGAATGCACTGGCTTCATTGATCCAGGAGTTAGTACCAGGGCAGGGCGCACGGGTAGCACTCTGCTTGCCGCGTGGTACAGAAATGGTCCTGGGCCTGCTCGCGATTTTGAAGGCAGGCCACACCTACGTCCCGCTCGACCCCAACCAACCGTCCGCGCGCCTGCGCCAGATCATTGAGGCGGCAGAAGTTCAAGCCGTTTTGACCGACACTGCCGAGACAGCAGACTTTTCTGATGGGATCGATGTGATCTTGGCCGGCGAAGCCAAAACCGGCGACATCCCAAGTCCGGTGTCGTTGTCACCTCAAGACCCGGCTTACGTCATCTTCACATCTGGTTCGACCGGCGTCCCAAAAGGTGTCGCCGTGCCCCATCGCGCCTTAGTCAACTTCCTTACGACCATGGCTGAAAAGCCGGGCTTCACAGCTGCTGACAAAATCCTCGCAGTTACCACCGTGATGTTCGATATCGCAGCGCTTGAAATGTTCTTGCCGCTTACGGTCGGTGGCTTGGTTGAGATTGCGCCGACAGAGATGGTAGTCGATGGTTTCCGATTGGTGGACCGCCTGAACCAAGGCGACATCACGATGATGCAAGCCACGCCGACTTTATGGGACATGGCGCTGATGGCGGGGTTCGCACCTTCTGAGGGTTTCACAATACTCTGCGGTGGTGAGGCTTTGCCCCAGGATTTGGCAGATCGCCTACTGGTCGGTGGTGCAACCGTTTGGAACATGTATGGCCCTACCGAAACGACGATTTGGTCTGCGATCAAGCAGATTGCGACAGGTGCGCCGATCACAATTGGCCGACCGATTGCAAACACAGGGTTACATATCCTCGACGCAGCTGGGCAGTTGGTGCCAGAAGGTGCCGTTGGTGAATTGAACATCAGCGGCGATGGCCTGGCCCTGGGGTACTACAATCGCCCAGACCTCACGCAAAAAGCCTTCCGCGACCTGATGCTCGGCGGTGAAATGCGGCGGCTCTATGCGACGGGTGACTTGGCGCGGCGCACACCGGACGGCGAAATTGCTGTCCTTGGTCGGATAGACACGCAAGTCAAACTACGCGGTTTCCGGATCGAGCTTGGAGAGATCGAAACCCGGCTTCGCGCCCAACCTGGCGTCAGCCAAGCGGCGGTCGATCTGCGCAAGCGCGAAAATGGCGATGGTCAACTGGTGGGATACGTTGTTGCAGACGACGAGGCGCGGCTGGACACCTCTGCGCTGGGTCTGGCTTTGGCAGAAGACCTCCCCGATTACATGGTCCCGCGGGCTTGGGCGGTTCTTAGTGCATTGCCGCAAACGGGAAATGGAAAGCTTGACCGCAAAGCATTGCCCGATCCGCAAAGCACCGCCAGTATTACGCCATTGCACCAAGTTGTGCCGGCCGCGACAGATACGGAAAAGCGCATTGCGGCGATCTGGGCGAAAGTGCTGGAGCGCGACGCCCTTAGCGTTACAGAAACGTTGCACGCCCTCGGCGTCGATTCCCTCGCAATGTTCCGGATCGCGTCGCATATGTTAAACGATGGCCTCAATCTCGAGGCAAAACATATGTTTGCACATCCTTCTATCCGTGACCTTGCCGCCTTTTACGACGGCCGGGAAGCCAGTGGAGCGACGGCGCAACGACCCTCACTGAAGGCATATCGCGGTGGCGCACGGCGTGGAGATACGGGGGGCGCCGTATGAGCCAAGACACCCAGTCGTCGGCGGCGGACAGCCCTGACGTCATCGCATGCTTCCCGTTGAGCACGACGCAGCAACGCTGCTGGTTCCTCGATCAGGTGCAACCTGGCAACCCCGCACTTAATGTGGCGGTGCGTTGGGAGATCGCAGGCGCCGTAAAGGCCTCACTTTTGGAGAAGGCGTTCCAAACCGCCATCGATCGGCATGAAATATTGCGAACACAGTTTGCTGAGGTCAATGGCGCGGCAGAGCAGCAAGTTGTGAAAAAGGTAGCGTTTAAGCTTGATGAGGTCGATTTACGAACGATTCAGGCGGACGCGCAGCCGGCCCGTGTCGACGCCATTGCCCACGACTTCGCTGAACGACCCTTTGATCTCTCTCGTCCCGGTCTAATCCGTGCTGTTCTTGTTTGGCTGGCGGCTGATCGTGCGATCATCATCTTCGTCGTGCACCAAAGCTGTTTTGATGGCTATTCGATCCGGGTCTTGGGCCACGAGATCGGAACAGCAATGGCAGCCTTTGCAGGAGGCCAGGCACCGGAACTGCCGGAACTGCCCTTGCAGTATGGAGACTTCACGCTGTGGCAACGTGACTATCTTTCGAGCGGGGTGTTGGAGGAGGAAAGCGCATATTGGCTCAATACCTTAAGTGACTTCGGCTATTTCGAAGTTGCGCCGGATAAGCCCCGTCCGCATGTCAAAAGCACCCATGTCGACCTCGTGATGCGGGACCTGCCCCCTGAGTTTGGTGCGCGGCTTGAGGCCACATCAAAGCGTCTTGGTGTTTCGGCTTTCACCTTTGGGGCCGCCATTTTCAGCGCGGCTTTGGGGCGGATGACCGGCCAGACCGACGTGCTGTTTGGAACGCAAATTGCAGGGCGACTCGACACGGACTTAGATGCCCTTATCGGCGTGTTTATCAACAATATGGTCCTGCGTGTCGCGACAGATCCGCAGTCATCCATCGCGTCCCATGTTGTTGGGGCGAAATCAGTGGTCGAAGGCGCGCTGACACATCAGGCGATGCCATTTAACATGCTGGTTGAGCGGCTGAACCCGCCGCGTGACCCGTCACGCACACCGCTGATTTCCGTGAATTTCAACCTCCAGAACGTGTTCATGGAAAGCAAAACCTATGGGGACATCACCTTTCGGTCGATTCCGTCCCATGCACCGGGTGCGATCTATGATCTTGACCTCGCAGTGATGGGGCGTCCAACGGGATGGCAACTCAATCTTGAATACGCTGTGACGCTGTTTGAAGAGGCGACAGCAGAAGGCATACTCGACCTTGTCGCTGAAGCGTTTGAGGTCGCCTTTAACAGTCTTGACGCCCGCTTGGCAGAACTGCCATTGCCGGAGGCCCTGGCCGGGCGCGGAACCGGTGAACGCGCGGATCTGACCGCAGCGGAGGCGGCATTGCAGGCCCATCGCATGGTGGCGGATGCAGCAGTAGTGCCCGATGGCGCGGGTATCTACGGATTTGTCGTACCAGGAGACACAGGCGCAACGCCGCTGGAATCACTGCCCCAACGCATTTGTGACGCGGTCGCAGAGGACAGTGGCGTCCAATTGACCGGTGTCAGTTTACTGGGGGGGCTGCCGCGCACGTCTGCAGGCGCAGTCAACACGGTTTTGCTCCGCATCCCGCAAAAGCGGCAATCTGGGTCAGCGACGAAGGTAGACCCAGAGGTTCTAGAGGCGTTGAAAGTCGACTGGAGTGATATCCTCGACTTGCCACCGCCTATCGCTAGCGACGCTCATTTTTTCGATCTGGGCGGCCATTCCGTGCTTGTTTTACGCCAGCTTTCGAAAATTCGGGACCGCTGGGGGGTGAGCCTCGACGTCACCGCGCTCTACGAGAATGCGGTCTTGAGCGATTTGGCCCGTCTTGTGTCGTCAAAACTGGCTGCTGGAACCGACGTGCAGGCCGCAAAAGACTGGCGGTTTATGACGCTGGGCACCAAAGGCGATGTCCAACCGCTTATCGCCATCAACAACGCGGCGACAGGTTTGGCTATGTCGACCTACGGTCCGGAGCCACGCCCGGTTTATTGCGCGCGTGTCGCTGATGCGGATCGTGGCTTGGTTTTGTCCGGTCAATCTTTCAATGATATCGCGGCCGCTTACGCGGATGTGGTGCGGGCAAACCAGCCGCAAGGACCCTATTTATTCTACGGCAACTGTGTGCACGGCAATCTGGCGCTCGAGGTTGCGCGCACTCTCCAAAGTGACGGAGCAGAGATCGCTGGTGTAGTGATGAAGGATGTTTGGGAACCGGCCTACGCGGCTTCTATCCTCAAAGATCGCAGACTCGCGCGGAAAGAAAAGTGGTACACGCTGCGTACTCGCCTGCGGGCCGTCAAAGATGACGAAATGTCCTGGGGCACTCTGCTGCGCTTCTACAGCATCGCGCGCAAGACAGGTATTGTTGCAATCTCCGAACGCCTCGGGCTGATTGATCGCGGTCATAAGACGGACTTGGATGAAGAGCAGGAGGCGTTCATTTCCCATGTGTCGCGGCTGCGCGATGTGTACCGCCCCGAGCCGATCGACTTTCCTGTTCTTCATATTGTCACGGACATCACGCCAACGACGAACGGGTTTGCGCCTTCGATCGGGTGGGAGAAGGTGATCGCGGAAGATATGCTCGAAACAAGGCACCACGACAAGGTGATGGTCCTGCGCGACAAGCGCATTGGAGTCGATTTGATGGCGAATGACCTAGCGGTGTTTTTGGGTGAAATTTAAGCTGCGAATTCAAGTCCGTTCGGCGCACTTCGCACCTGCAAGGTGATGGGCGTACCATCTGTTTGCGCGGCCACGCACCCCATCATCTGTGACCCAACTTGGAAAGGCGCTAACGCCCAATCAGAGGCGTTTCCATAGGCCGATTCAAGCCTCGTAAGCTGTGCGCCGCTCGCGTCCAGCGTGACGTCAAAGGCATCGAGTGGGATCGATAAGCCACCGCCCAGTGCTTTGACGACAGCTTCTTTGCGGGTCCAACAGCGAAAGAAGCCTGCTTCTTTGGCGCCCCCGGAAAGTTCCTGCAAAGCTGCGTATTCTGCGGCAGAAAAGAAGCGCTCAGCAACACCTTCTTCTATCTCTCGAAATCCTTCGATGTCCGCGCCGAGCACTGTGGTTGGGTGAACAGCCAAACAAGCGAGTTTTTTGGAATGGCTTAGGTTGAAAGACGGTCCCTGCGCCAATGCGGGTTTGCCTTGCGGCCCATAAGAGAAAACGAGTTCGTCAGGCGCTGTATCGGTGATCCTGCCAAGCACATGTCGCAGACCTGAGCGGGCGGCAAGAAACGCGTGCTGATGTTCAGGATAGACAAAGCGGTTCATCCGCATTGTCTCATCCGGGCTAAGGCAGCGCGGATCTGCAGTCTCCTTCAAAGACCAGAAATAGAGATCTATTCCGACGCCCACTGGGCTTCCGGCACAATCTTTGGCGACCCAGCAAAGCTAGACGTCAATTCTGGGGGCAGCAAAGCATTAATCCCGTCGCGGAAATTTTTCTCACTAAACTGCTGGGCGTGACGCACGAGGGTAGCAGTGTAGACGTCGTAAAGTCGACGACCTTCAAACTCCTTGACCGCCTCAACCAATGCCTCTGGCGTTTGGTCGCGGAATAAGAGGCCGGTGATGCCATTGAGAACCGTGTCACGCGCGCCGCCACGGTCAAACGCGATTACGGGCCGGCCAGAGGCCATAACTTCCACCGGCACAATGCCAAAGTCCTCTTCACCAGGGAAAATGAGCGCTCGGCATTTCGCCATGTGATCCTTCATTACACCAAACTCGGTTCGGCCGAGGAAGGTGATGTTGTCATTTGCCGTCTGCTGCAGCTTTTGTCGCGTCTTTTCCGGGCCACCCACGACTACCAACGGCAATCCAAGCTGATTGAATGCCTCGATCATGATGTCAGGGCGCTTGTAAGGTGCCAATTCGCCGGCCCAAAGGTAGAAATCGCCGACGTCTTTCTTGTCCACTGGAGCGAAGGACGACAGTTCTGCGGGCGGATGCACAACAGAGGCGTCTCGGCGCCAATACTTCTTAATGCGGGCCGCGACGTGGTTGGAGTTTGCTGCGAAGGCGTCAACGCGCGCCGCGCTCGAGACATCCCAGCCCCGTAACCTGTGCGCAAAGTGGGGCAGGGCGAACTGTGTCAACGTGCCGGCGTTTTCGCGATACACGTGATACTGGTCCCACAGATATCGCATCGGTGAATGACAGTAGCATAGATGGAAAGCGTCTGGTGGTGCGATCACCCCTTTGGACGGCCCGGCTTCTGACGAAATCACAAGGTCGTAGCCTGTCAGGTCCAGCTCCTCCAGGGCCCGGGGCATAAATGGCAAGTACTTTTGGTACAAAGTCTTGGCAAAGGGCAGGCGGCCAACGGAAGTCTCGATTATCCGATGTCGATTAATCGTTGGGCTGATTTTGCTCGGATCATAGACATGGGTGTAGATATCTGCCTGCGGATACATCCGGCAGAGTGCCTCAAGCACCTTCTCTCCGCCTCGCATGCCAACAAGCCAATAGTGGATTAAGGCGACCTTAGGCTTTTGAAAAACTGCCTGCGCAAATGGCAGATCTTCGCTTCCATCATGTGGCATAACTATAAACCGCGCTGTCTTTGAGCAAGCTGGGATCAATGCGAGCCAACACTTGTCCCGTCACATCTAAACCGCCATTTTGGAGTATTGAGAGCCCGCGGCGCATTGCAGCGCGTGGTGTATCGTCGTGGCGCACAAGCATCACGCGTTGGTCGACGGCACTGGCAATCACAAGCGCCTCTGCAGCGGGCAGCACAGCTGGGCAATTGACCAGCACCGTATCGTAGTACTTTTTCAGTTCATCAAAAAGCTTGCGAAGTGATTCAGTCGTGACCGTATCGGCCACGCCAGGATCAGCTTCCCGCAGCCCCATAAAGTCAAATCCCAGCCCTGTTTCAGTGTGCAGGGCTTCGAGCGCGGTGCAGTCGCCTTCAAGATAGGCGCGCATGTCACGCTGCATGGGAAACTGGAATTCCCGCTGGATCGTGTTCTGGCGGAAGTCACAATCGACAACGACCACCAATTGGTCTGCTTTTTCGGTCAGGTTCGCCAAGAGAACGGTTGTCGTCGTCTTCCCTTCATTTTGAAGCGGTGACAGCAATGCGATGCTTTGCGGTTCGCCTTCAGCCATTCCGATTGAGAGTTCGTTGCGAAGGCGCCGAATACTCTCAACTGTTGCTCCGACCTTGTCACGATTGATTTCTTTTAAGGCGGCACGCATGTTGGGCCAGTTCCGCTCAGGCAGCGCCGTGAGCACCGGCAAACCTGTCGTCCTCTCCAATTCCGCAAGCGTGGTGAACGTGCCGCGGCTCATCTGCCGAACCATCACGATGCCAGTGCCCAAAGCGGCACCAACCATCAGGCCTAAGATCGTCATCAATTTTGGGCGTGGAGCGGACGGTGCGCCGGGCAATGTTGCCCGCTCAATGATCCGTGCATTCGCTTGTTGTAGCTGTTCTTTCGTTTGAGTTTCCGTCTGACGGTTCAACAGCTCAATATACAAGTCGCGGACAACATCAGCTTCGCGTTCCAACTGGCGCAAACCGTTAGAGCTGCGCGAAATTTCCAGAAATTGTTGCTCCGCTTCTTCGAGGCTGGCTGACATCGTTTGTTCCCGCGCACGTGCGATCTGCACTTCGTTGCGCTGCGTCTCGATGGCCAGAAGTGTTTCGCCTTCGATCGCCCGGTTAATTTCCTCCAGCTGCGTGGCAAGCTGGCTGCGGCCGGTATGGCTCTCGTCGAAGTTTTTGGACCACTGCGCATCTTGGGCGAGGATATCAATCCGTTGAGCAATCAGGGACGGCATCGTCGTGGAGGTTAGCAGGTTGCCAATGGCTTCGAAATTGTCGTCCTTGCGCAGGCGCTCGATCTCATTGAGCCGAGATTCCGCAGCAACCACAGTTGCACGGGCATCTAGCAAATCATCGTTCAGGCTTACGAGCCTCTGCGTGATGATCTCATAGCTCGTTCCCGTGTCTTCGATGCTTTGTGCGCGGTAATCCTCTACGGCGTTTTCAGCGTCTTGGACTTGTGCGCGCAAGACCGCGACACGCTGTTCAATCCACTCGGCCGCTTGCGCTGATGATTGGCGCTTACTTTCAAGCTGTTGCCCGACATAGCGATCTGCGACAGATTTCGCCAACAGCATCGACAGCTCAGGATCCGGGGTTTCGACAGAAATCGAGATGACGTAAGAATCACCGTCGCGCCAAACACTCAGCGCCCTACGGATCGCCCAGGTCAACCGATCAACCCGTGCAAGCCGCGCAATTTCTTCTTCCGGCGGCATATCTTCAGCAGGTGGACGGATCACCGCTTTGAGTGATGTCGTCAGGCGGCGCAGTGCAGATGGATCGGCTTCAGCCGTGTCAAGGAGCGACAGCGCTTCAGGCGCGATTGTGTCAATTTCGGCGATCACGGATTCTAGCAACGTGTTGGACCGCAAAATGGAAATCTGGCTGCCCATCACTTGATCGTTCAAGCGCCGGTCAACAGTGCCTTGTGCGGCGAGCACGGCCGGCTGATCCCCTGAATCCAAAAGGATTTGGGACATTGACGTATACTGCGGCGTCACCCGCGACACGAGCACAGCCGCCAGCAATCCGCAGGCGAACATTGTAAAAAGGAAGATGAACTTGTCTTTCCAGAATCGGCGAAAAACGGACCGAAGATCAACAGAATCTTGGTCATCACCAGCAAAAGTCGGTGTGCCTAGACGCAATGGCCCCCTGGCAAAGATTTCAGTCATACCAAAACTACTCACTCATTAAAGCGGTTGGCAGAGAACCGCGAAGATCACCTGGATAATGACACTTACCCGAACAGCCTCGTTATCGCTTTTTCACGGGGAATTTGGCGAGCAACTTGAACATTACGGCAAAATTCTGTCGTTTCTGTAGCAAAATTCTGCACAAAGGTTAAGCCCTCAACACATTGTCGATGGTTCCCTTCGCCTGATTTCGCAGGTGCGGCGTACCCGAACCATGTTCAAGAATCACACCGCGCCGCAGGCCAGCGGCAAGGCCACAGACGGCAAAAAAGAAGATGCCCAAATCTGGTGTCGCGCCTGTGAGGCATGCCGAGATCAAGAGCGCAACACACACAGATTGCAACGCCCTGACAATGTTCAACCTTTTGTCGTCATTCATCGTACCGCTGCTGGGGAGCAGGACACTGGCAATAAACGCAAAGAACAATGCCGTACCAATTGCGCCGAGGCTCGCGAGCGTTGCCATGATCCAACTTGAGGCGCGCACGCTTCCGAGACCGGCTCCCATCGTGGCTGTCTCCCAAAAGTTTCTGAAGGCTTGCGCGTTCCAGCTCAACCTTTCGACTCCTGAGGCGCCGTCGAGTTTGTTGAAAAGTGCCCTGTCGAGGAAAGCTTGGACACTCGACACATACTCGTAGCTCGCGAAGATTGCGATTGCACCAAGCCAAGCGACGATCACTGCGGAGATCGCGATCCCAACGCTCCGCCGGCTCGTTTCACGTCCAAACGTGCGCATCGCCCAAATCAGGCCAGCCGTCATCAGATAGGCAAGGAAGGCAACGTAAGATGCGGATGACGTTGATCGCAGAACCGCGACGGCCGCCAAGACAACCATGATCACCACCAATCTAGAACGTGGGGTATCGAGCCAGTACTGAAACCAAAAGGCGAAGAGACCGAGAGAGAAGTAGCCAAAGGCACTGGCTTCCGGGAAGCCGCCGATCATCCGCTTCACACCGACCATCCGAACATCATAGAGGATGGAGTAGTTCGCACTCCGGATTGGCTCCAATAGCGCTTCTGCTCCGACAGCGTAGGTGGCAACGTCAAGCCACCCGAGACCGGCGTTCACTACTGTCGCCACAACGATTGCCGTAAGAATAGTTGTCCCATCGGGCCGGACACGAAACACCGTTGCGAGAGCGAAAAAGATCGCCACGCCCAGCCCCAATCGGAACAGCTGAGTCAGATTGCCAGAGCTTGGCCGCAATGGGATGGAGATAATACCGGATTCATTCGCGCTCCGGGACAGGCTGAAAACTTCAGTTTGCCCGCTAAAGATCGTTGGAAACATCAGACTTGCAAAGGTCGCGTATATAAACAGCAGCATGAGCCAAAACCCAGGATGTCCGACTCGCATTGTCCCAGCCATAAGCCTCGGCCCTTCTCGATGTATAATGACCAGCGCAAACATCGTCAGGGCGACAAGGTCGGCCACCAAGATCGAGGCGCCCCCAACTGCTGGCAAATTTATTGCCGCGGCAGCGCCTAAGGGTGTGACGGCCATAAACAGCCACAACCCGCGATAGGGCCCACGAAACGCAAGTGCGGCAATCACCAGAAGTGCAAGAACAGAACTAAGAACAATTTGCATGGGCCCTTCTGGCGCTATCCAATGGCCGCCTGTCAACGGATTAACCCAAAAAAGCCATCACATTCTTACTCGACGGGGAGACAATCTGCGCTGCTGCCGTATGATTGGCGCGTAACGCGTAACTGCGGCCAGGCTTTAACGAGTGGGTAAGTTGTGACAAATTTCCATCTGATGTTCGGGATTTGCAGCGCCTTTGTTAGCGTTGCGTCCATTAGCTTCGCGGATGAATCAGATCTGCGCGGACCGACGCTCGCTGTCGCGTCGAATTTTGGGCAGGGCTATCTTGAGGACCTGATGGATCAAGCTTTGGCCTGGGGTGTGACCGACTTCCGCGATGCCGTGTACTGGGACCGCGTCGAAGGGCCCGACGGCCAATTCACCTTCACGACGCCTGAGACAACCTACCCGGACCGGCTAGCCGACGGCGACGCGCGGATGAGTTTAACAGTCAACAACGGTCATCCCGCATACGATGATGGGGCGACACCGCTCTCGCCCCAGGCCGTCGCCGCATTTGCCTTTCATGCTGCAGAAATGCTGCTTCGGTTTCCGGCGATTGACGCAATCGAGGTCGGCAATGAATTCAACACAGCCAATTTTGTGTCGGGACCTTTGCGCGACTCTGATCTCGACGCGCGAGCAGACGCCTATGTCGCCTTGCTTGAAGCAGTCGCGACGCGCGCGCGGCTGGCCAACCCTGACGTGCGGATTATTGGTGGCGGAGTGCATTCCATCCCGACCGGCTACCTTAGAAAGTTAATTGAACGCGGTGCCATGGCGCATATGGATACGCTGGCATTGCATCCGTATTCCACGCCCGTGGAGCACTACGCAAAACAGATCGAGGTGATGCGCAGAATCCCTGAATTGGCAGAGATCCCTGTTGAAATCACTGAATTCGGGATCCAATCCGAAGCGTCTGCGCCGGGAAAACTCATGCGCAGCCATTGCCAATATGGTCTGGCGGGCGCTAGCCGACTGGCTTGGTATGCGGTGAACGAGCGTGGCGACGGCTTCATACCGCTTATCGCCCGCGATGGACGGGTCACCGCCGCGGGCCGGGCGTATCGTTTCGTACAAAGCGAACTGGTGGGTGAGCTGATAGAGGATGTGAGCCCGGATCCCTTCACGTATGCCTGTCTATATGGCGAACGAAAGTTGGTGATTTGGGGAATGCCACGATCCCTGACCTTGAATTCACCGGAACTGCAGATCTTCGACGCCACGGGAACGGTATTAAGTGGCTCCGTCCATGACATTTCACAGACTGATCCGCTGATGATTGTCGCCCCTGATACCTTGTCGTTTGAGGATGACATTGTGCTTGGTCCACAAACCGTCATCGCCGATAGCTACCACGGGTTTAGTTATCCCGACCTTCCTGAGGCGGCCGCCGCCCCAGGCGGGTTTCTGCGCCAAGTCGTTTCTGGCGGCAACGTTCTGGGGATGCAAACACGGCCAGGACAAGACCGCCCGGGACGTCCTTGGACACCTTGGCTCGGCATTCCAGAAAACGCTGATGTGCGCGCATTGCCTTTGACGCTGCTCCCTTCGGGCAATGCCGACAACGCTGTGACGATCCGTCATCGGCACATCGCCGAAGAACCGCAAGATGTGGTAGTTGATATGTCATTGGCACCGTCCGACCGGAGCAATGATGGAGTAACTCTCACTGTGATGCATAATGACAGTCAGATCGCCGCTTGGGCGGGGCAGGGCGACTTAATCGTCCAGCTGGCGCACCTGGCATTGGCGGAAGGCGATACGCTCGACATAGTTGTTGGCCCCGGTCAGACCAGTACCGGCGACGTGACCAGTTATCGTTTTACGCTACGGACGGTCGACCCGCGCAATCGATAAGCCGACGAACCCCATCCCAAGCTTGATCCAGCAATGCTGCATGCGCGTTTGGATCAATCCCTTCTGCGATGGCGTTGATGGCCAGGGACATAACATCCTCTGCTGTCAGGTTTGGGTCCGACGAAAAGCTTTTCTCAACTCCTGCAGTTTCAAAGAACGATTCCAGTTTCGCATCCCACCCAAGGCCAACGATCGGACGCCGGTAGCTGTACGCGACGATACAGGCGTGGAGTCGGTGGGCGATCACGGCCCGACAAGATGCGATAATGGCGACAAGCTCCGTCGGCGTTGATGGTGCAGGCGGCAAGACGACATGGCCCTCTGCTCGGGCTGCTGCAACATCTGGATGTTCGGCGACTTTTTCGAGAAGCGCTTGGTCTTCCGCGGCCCCGTTGGAAAACAGTGTGACACGGTACCCCTTAGCACGCGCCGTCTTGACAATTTCAGCGTAGAATCCAACCCCGCCTTGAGCCGCGCCGGCGACACCACCGCTCGCGTGGTGAGACAGGATGACAAAGTCGGTGATGCATAAGCCAAGGTCTCCCGTGACCTCCGCCGAGCCGTAGTGTGCGGCTGCGAACAGTCCCGGGTCGAGTGTCAGTTCGGGGCGCGGTACGAAAGGCACTTGCGCTTTCCAGGCGGCCTCAGACCCGACGTCCCGGACACCAACCATGCGCAAGTCTAGGTGCTGCATCTTGTGAAACAGTGCCTTGCCTTTGGTTGTCCAATTCTGCGCGACGCCAACGCCGAAAATAGCCGTAGGCGTCTTCGCATCGCGCAATATATCGAACACGCGTCCGATTTTGATGGGGAAGTTCAAGCTCGCGTCGGAAAAGATTTGTCCGCCGCCGACAATCGCTAAATCGGCCTGCGCAGCTTCCTTCCAAGTGTCTTCAACGCCGTCGATGACACGATTGAGTTTCCAAAGCGCAAGGCGTTGCCTGACGAACAATGGCAAACGGTCAATCACAGCGATGATGGCTTCTCTGTTTTTGATAACGACTTGGCCAAAGCCCTTGCGCGCTGACATATCAACGTGGGTGACTTTTGCGTCCGGTCTTATCTCCCGGACCGCATGGCCGATACACTCTGCAATGACGCCGTCGCCGAGGTTGGGGCTGAAGCACAAACCAAATTGAACAATCTTCACCAGCTCAAAGTCCTTCTGTCGGAACTGCGCATCGCGCACCGTCGGCGCGCACCCTAGGTGATTGAGTGGTCCGTGGAAACCAACTATCGAAGGTCACGCATAGCTTCGCTGCGACGCAGAAATTGAAGTGCTCATATCTATAGGAGGTCGCCAGACGTGGATGCCCTAAAATGTGGCACCTGCCTCCGCCGTGATGGAGCTTTGCGGATAACGCCACCACAAATCAGAACACTCGCGGGTTGGAAAGCCGATAGCACGCTAATTTACCGCGTCGATCGCCCGAATCACATGAGCAGGGGCGCGACCCCAAACCACCCAGGGGTGTGCCAATCCATCAGCCTCAACTAAAAGGTTCACTTCGGTCTGAGCGGCATTTCCAAACAAAGCATAATGTTACGTGGCCGTGCGCATCTTGACCTTAGGTCATCAAACGTATGCGTAAGCTTCTGTTTTAATGTGGTTTTCATCATATGCGCAAAGTGCCAAGTACGCATTGGCGGGTGCTTCTGGTGCTCATTGCACGCCCAGGTAGAATCGCTTTCGGACGAAACGATGCAAATTTATGACCAAAAAGTTAAGAAAGAGCGCAAAATCAAAAAAAAGTTGTGACCTTTCGAAATTGCAATAATGATGCCGAAAAAAAGAGCAGTTCACCTGGTTTCCCGCGAAAAAGTGCCGATGTGCGCATGCAGCATTTGCGCAATTCGGTTAGTTAAGATAGCGATCAACCAGGAGAGTTAGCCGTTTTCTAATTTGATTAATTGCAAGAGGCTCCGCTGTTCCGTGAAGCATCAAAATCTTGAAGGTTTAGTATTGTCTACCGAAGTCGGCAACCTTGCCGAGTTTGAAGAGACATCTCCAGGGCACCAGGTGTCGTTCCACTTCCGCTTGGCGAAGCGTATGTTCGATATCTTCATTTCTTTGCTGCTCCTTCCGCTCTTCTTTGCGGTGGCAGTTGTTCTTCTGATCTTGAATCCGATGTTCAACAAAGGTGGCCTCTTCTTTGTTCAGAAACGCATGGGACGTGGGACGCTCCCGTTTGATGCTTACAAGTTTCGGAGCATGATTGATCGCCCGGAAGTTGAACGCGGTGCGAACGACCCGATTGAAACAGACCGGATTACGCGTCTTGGTCACTACCTTCGCAAGAGCCGGATTGATGAGCTTCCGCAGATCATCAACGTGCTCAATGGCGACATGAGCCTTATTGGCCCGCGTCCTGACTATTATGCTCACGCCGAAGAGTACTTGACGCATATCCCTGGATACCGGGCCCGTCATGCGGTGCGACCGGGAATAAGCGGCTACGCGCAGACTGAAGTCGGCTACGTAGACAACATGGATGCTGTTGCAGCGAAGGTGGCCGCGGATCTGTACTACATTCGCAATCGTAGACTGAAGCTAGAGGCGTGGATTTTCTGGCGGACGTTGGTCACGGTCGTGGGGCACAAAGGGTCTTAGCAGGACTCGACGCCAAGCCGGATGATATCCGACCCCCGAATTCGATAAAGGCCGGCGATCGAATGGCGCGCAGTCGTCATGTACCACTGCCTCAAGGCATCAGGATAATGGTCTGCAATGACGCCTGATGCCTGATCAAAAACCGCCGGATCGAGCGGCCGCCCATATGAACTTGGCCCATGAAAACCAAACATCGTATCTGGCGAAATGCACGCTTGCGGCAAACCCAGAAACATCGTGCACGTTGAATAGCAGATCCGCCCGGTGACTGCGACGCGTTGTCCGCCGCGCTCGATCTCGCGTATTTGGGCGATCCGATCGCGCAGGGAACCGCCGCGGTCGTTCCCAATGATAACTACATCGGCGTGTGCCGCCTCTGCGGAAACAGACGGGACGTGGCCGACCAGAGCGAGATGCGCAAGGATCACAAATAGGAAACGACCGAAGGTCGAACGAATGGGGTGAAGGGTATGCAAGGCCAACTCCTCTTTATCCAAAACGGCAACGCATTTGGACATCCCAAACTGTAGTGCGCGTCGTTGGCGGAATTGAACAAAACAAGCGTTAACAGGCAGTTGTACACCGATTTTTAGTCAGTATTAATTGTGAGTAAATCTAAGAAAACAAACAAAAAAAGCGGCAGATGTCCCTGCCGCTTTCTACCGAAAATGGGTGGAGCCTAGTTCAGGCCAAGGGTCCCGTTTGTCCCATTCGTGCCGTTGGTTCCATTGGTGCCTTCGTCGCCCGCTGCGGCAGCCGCAGCGAAAGCGGCAACAGCGGCGGCAGCAGGGAGAAGACTTGGCACAAAGTTCGTAATCTCAGTCCCGGTCGGAAGGCCCAGACTATTCCCGCCCCCACCATTGTTATTCGGAACACATGTCGCGCCATTCGGCACAAGGCCGGGCCCGCAAACGGGTGCTACTGCCTGAGCAGTCGCTAGGGCGGGGGTCAGGCTCATGAAAACGATAGATAAAATGGTTTTGGATTGCATGGGGGATCTCCAATCAACGATTGATTTTTTCATAGCACAAATTCGCCTGTGAGGAAACATCAAGACCGTTGTTGAATCCTTTATTTTACGGTAGCTTGTGGCCAATAAGCGATAGAGTGCTCAAAGCACCAAGCGGTCTGAACGAGCAGTTGAAACAAATTACTTGAAAAAGGGTGATTGCGTTGAATTCC
Organism: Pseudomonadota bacterium; assembly: GCA_038526085.1. GTDB lineage: Bacteria > Pseudomonadota > Alphaproteobacteria > Rhodobacterales > Rhodobacteraceae > Yoonia. The sequence goes on from JBCBHE010000005.1 coordinate 122,379, forward strand.
ATCAACACCCCCATTGAACCCGTCAAGCCCCGCATCGCCGAGCGTGTTGAAGTCGCGCAAGACGATGACACCATCGACATTTTTGGTCTTCTGAACACGCTATGGCTTGGTAAGTGGCTGATTGCCCTATGTATTGTCATTGCCGGCCTCATAGGGATCTATCAAGCTTTTGTTGTTTCCGTTCCGGTCTATCGCGCCACTTCCGTCGTCATTTTAGATACGGACCAAACATCTCCCGTCGATTTGACAAGCGTTGTAGGCGGCATTTCAGGCGACTCAACGGAGGTTAAATCTGAGATCGAGGTGCTCAGAGCGCGAAGTCTTATGGGACGCGTCGTTGATAGAATGGATCTCGTTAATGACCCGGAATTTAACGGTGCACTGAGAGACCCGTCATTTAGCGGGCAGGTCAAAAGCCAACTACGTTCTGTCATCCTCAGCGGGATCGGCTTGGTTACAGGAGCGGAGACAGAAGTCGCCGCTCCCTTAACTGGCGAAGCGGCAGAAACAGCCGAAACACTCAGAGAAAAACGCACTCGTGACCGCGTGGTTTCGAGTCTTTTGGGACGCGTTCAGGTGCAAAATGTGACTGGGTCGCTTGTATTTCGCATCACTGTCACATCGGAAAGTCCGACAAAAGCGGCGCTGCTTGCCGATACCATCGTCGAACTCTACATTATCAACCAGATCGACGTGAAATTTGATGCGATGGAGCAAGCCACGTCATTTTTGAGCAATCGGGTGGCTGAGCTCAAAGTCGATCTTGAGGAGTCTGAGGCGGCGATTGCTGACTTTAACGCTGATACTGACCTTGTATCGCTCGAAATCATCCGCGACGCGGAGCTCGAACTGAACGAGTTGCGTCAGCGAACGTCGGATGCGCGTGTTGTTTTAGAGGACTTCGGGGCCGATCTCGAAGCCTTTCAAGGCGCAAACTCCGTCGACGAAAAGTTGTCGGTTGCCGTTGATCCGCAGTTGGCTCAACTCGCTCTTTCAATTGATGGGAGTGATTTCGGGCAGCAAGCATTCGACAATCGATTTGCTGTTCTGAAAATGCGGGTGCAGCAAAATTACGAGAGCGCGGCGGCGCAACTCCGGGCGCTCACAAATTCCGCCAGGGCGCTAGAGTCTCGAATTGCGCAACAAAGTCGCGACTTGATTGAACTACAGCAGCTCACGAGAGAGGCCGAAGCGACGCGGCTTCTTTATGAATATTTTTTAACTCGTCTGAAAGAAATCTCTGCACAACAGGGCATTCAACAAGCCGATAGCCGCGTTCTGTCGAATGCAGTGATCCCAACCACGCCTTCGGCACCGCGTAAGAGCCGGATCTTGGCTCTTTCACTAATACTCGGCGCGATGGTCGGCGCAGGGTTGGTTCTCTTGAATAACTTGCGCAAGCAAGGGTTTAAGACCGCGGATGAGCTTGAGGCGCATACCGGTATCTCGGTCCTAGGTCAGATCCCATTGATCGAAGCAACTGGTCGTCCCATGGTGCTTGAGTACCTTCGATCCAAACCAACATCTGCCGCCGCAGAGGCGGTCCGGGACCTGCGAACGTCGGTCATGCTATCGAACATTGATAACCCGCCAAAGGTCATCGTTTCGACGTCATCGCTCCCGGGAGAAGGGAAGACCACGCAGTCTTTGGCGTTGGCACAAAATTTGTCCGCGATGGGGCAGGCGGTTTTGTTGATTGAGGGCGATATTCGGCGGCGGACGCTGAACGAGTACTTTACGGATGTGCCGCTGAAAGGGATTGTGTCGGTCTTGTTGGACGAGGTGCCATTCGCCTCTGCGAAGCTTCGCGATTCCGATTGGGACATTGATGTTCTGTTTGGGGAGGAATCTTCCTTCAATGCGGCGGATATTTTCTCATCCGCAAAGTTCAAGGATTTCATCGCGCAAAGGCGCGCCGAATACGATGTGATTATAATCGATACACCGCCCGTCCTGGTTGTTCCCGACTCACGAATTATCGCGCAAGTTGCTGATGTTACATTACTTTCGGTGAAGTGGGACAGCACAACCAAATCGCAGCTTGATGAGGCACTGCGTCTTATTCGCAATGCGCGCCAAGAGGTGTCTGGTCTGGTGCTGAGCCAAGTAAGTGCGGCAGGAATGCGACGGTATGGCTACGGAAGCAACTATGGTGCTTACGGCGCATACGGTAATCGGTATTATTCAAATTAAGCCGGCAGTAACCAATAGCCGGTCATAATAACCCTATTTGGGGGCCGAGCTTTTGAGGCAGAAATATCTCTTCGCACCGGTGGCGGCCGGGCTCACTTTTGTGTGGACAACAGTCGCCGCGGAAAGACCTGACCTGAACACCTACGGTATGCCGGGGGTGGTTGAGTTGCCATCCGCTGTGCCTTTGCCTGATGGCAATTTGAGTTATTCTTCAGCGATTGCATTAAGTAACAGTCGCAATACTGTTTCGTTTCAAATTTTCCCACGGGTTACTGGGGCGTTTCGGTATACCATCTTTCGCGATTTCGTGGACCGCGACAATCCGCTGGATTCTCTTTTCAAAGGCCAGGTGTTTGACCGAGGCTTTGATGTTCAGTTCGCCCTTGCCGACCAGGAACGCGTAGGTGTGGATCTTGCCGTCGGTCTCCGAGACTTTCTTGGTACCGGCCGCTACAGTTCGGAGTACATCGTAGCAACACGATCCGTCGGTGACGCGATTTCGCTTTCTTTTGGGATTGGTTGGGGACGATTATCGGGGCGAAACAGTTTCGATAATCCATTGGGGTTTATCTCGGAGTCGTTTGAGACTCGCGGACAAAGGGACTCCGGTTTAGGGGGTGAGTTTGAGGCCGCTCAATGGTTTCGTGGGGACGCCAGCTTCTTTGCTGGAGTTGATTGGCAACTGACTGAGAAAGCCAGCCTCCAGCTCGAATACTCTCCGGACCTCTACGAGCCAGACCTGAACTTGTCCGAAATCGACAACGTCACCCCGATCAACGTCGCTGTACAGTATCGCTTTGAGAACGACGCGACGCTCCGAGGTTATGTTGTTGGTGGAGAAGACGTTGGGGTTCAGTTCAGCTTTTTTGTGGACCCAAATAGGCGTGTGATTCCGGGTGGGGCAGAGGCGGGGCCGGCGCCAATCGCGCGGGGCAATCCGACTGCAGCTGCAAGCTGGGCAGATCCGGAAAGCGTAAAGGAAACGCTTGCATCTCGTTTGAAAGAGGACGGACTTCGGTTCGACAGCCTCGATGTAAATGGTCAGCAGGCGACAATATACGTTGAGAACGCGCGCTGGGATGTGGAGGCACAAGCAGCTGGCCGCGCGGCGCGGGCGATGGCGCAAACGCTTCCTTCATCCGTTCAAACCTTTACAGTCGTTTTTCAGGAAGCCGGTCTTCCACTCAGCAGTGTCACGACGCAACGCGCAGATCTTCAGACATTTCAGAACGACTACGACGGTGCCTGGCGTACACTCTCACGGGCGCAAATTGAGGGAACGCCGACGCGTGGGGCCGCGCCCGGCCGGTTGTCATACGGGATTTCACCCTACATCGCGACGTCATACTTTGACCCCCAATCCCCCATACGCGCAGATATTGGGGCGCAAGCCGATGTAAGCTACCACGCGGCGCCCGGTCTGACCTTTGCTGGCCGGTTCCGGCAGCCGATTGCGGGTAACCTCAGCGACTCGATCCGAAATTCAGACTCAATTTTGCCGCGCGTGCGGTCTGAGGCCTTCCTCTATGCACGGGAAGCAGATTTTGAGATCAATCGGCTCACGACGGAATATCTGTGGAGGCCGGACGAAGACAGCTTCGCACGCGTGTCAGCAGGATATCTTGAAAACATGTTTGGCGGTATCTCGGCAGAGGTCCTGTTTCGTCCTATCGAAAGCCGCTTCGCTTGGGGTGTCGAAGTCAATTATGCCCGTCAACGCGACTTTGATATGCTTTTTGGTTTCCAAGACTACGATGTGGTGACGGGGCACGCATCTGCCTACATGGATATGGGCAACAATTACCTCGCGCGCGTTGATGCGGGACGCTATCTCGCGGGGGATTGGGGCGCGACCTTTGCCCTGGATCGTGAATTTAACAATGGTGTTCGAGTCGGTGGCTTCTTTACGTTGACCGACGTTCCGTTTGACGACTTTGGCGAAGGATCCTTCGACAAGGGTCTTACGATCTCATTCCCATTGTCCTATTTCACAGGACAACCCAGCCAACTTGCAGTGAGCGAAACGTTCAGGCCCATTTTGCGGGACGGCGGCGCGCGCCTGCATGTCGATAACCGGCTTTATGAGCTAACGCGGGACTATAGCGGTCCTGAACTCTCGGACGGATGGGGGCGATATTTGCGATGATCAAACGCTTGCTTCTTTGCGCGGCGGTTGTCTTGTCCGCCTGCAGTTCAAGCGACGGCGAACCAACCGGCCTGCAGTCAGCCCTTGCGATCGCGCGAGGGGCCGACACGACGGTTACGCCGCGCTTCATGGCTCTCCAAGGGACGCCGCGACCTCTCATGCAGATTGGCCTCATAGATGCCGGCACTGCTGGCACAATGGTGTTAGAGGCGCGCAATGGCCCCTACGAACATTACATTAGCCCAAATGCCGCAAGTATGACGTTCAATAGGGGCATGCTGACCCAGACCTACGGATTCGGAGAGGCGCTGGTTGGAGCCGAAGTTTCGCAGTCTTTGGGCCTGATTTTGAGAGGTCAGTCGGGATCAGCGGATCGCACGCACACCTACCTTGGCGGCGATGACCGCCAAGAGTTTCGAACATTCCGCTGCACGCTTCGCCCTGAAGGGATGCGCCAGGTGCAATTGCCGAACCGCAACACAACCGCGCTGTTTATGCGCGAAAACTGTCGTAACGCAGAATTTGCATTCGAAAACATCTATTGGGTGGAGCAAGGCAGGGGCGAAATAATCCAATCTCGCCAATGGGCAGGGCCAAATTTGGGTGCGGTGTCAACGCGCCGCGCGGGCTTGTCCAACGAATAAAAATGTAAGGAGACTACCGTGAGGGTCTTAGCAGCAGTTGCCATTTTGGCGAGCGTCACCGCGTGTGATGTTGTTTATCGCACAGCCTCCATCGTCCCGGGGATCGGGCAAGGGACAAACGTGCGTGTCATGCCGTTAACCGCAGAGTCCGTGATCCAGGCGAACCGGTCCGCTTATTCGCCAGCGACTTTACCAGATGCTTTCCGGCAGACCACGGGCAGCGTCAACGCGCCGCGTGGGGCAGGAGCGCTTCCAGAGGCTCCGGTCCTCCCCGAAAATCGCCCGGCTCCGCTCGCGCTGCGCGTCCCGCCGCCGACAAATCCGGGGCCCTATCAAATCGGCGTCGGTGATGTTGTCTTGTTGTCGACACCAACAGTTCAAGGCGACACGATTGCAGAACTTTCTGGCCTCCTTGCCGCCCAGAACGCACGCCAAGGCTATACCGTTCAAGATGACGGTACGATCAACATTCCAAATGTTGGCCGCATCATGCTAAGTGGGAAAACCATCGAAGAAGCTGAAGCGACCTTGTTTCAAGAACTGGTTCGCAATCAAATTGATCCGAACTTCAGCCTTGAAATTGCTGAATTTAACTCGAGACGCGTCTCGATCGGCGGCGCTGTCGGTCAGCCCGGCATAGTACCAATCCATCTCGTTCCATTGCATCTGGAAGAGGCCTTGGCACAGGTCGGAGGCATCACCGCTGAGGATGTCGATTTCGCGTCAGTCCGCATTTACCGCGATGGCACTCTATATCAGATCCCGGTCACACAGTTGTACGCCGACAGCCGTTTGTTAAACACGCGTCTGCTTGATGGCGATGCGGTATTCGTGGATACCGCGTACGAGTTGGATCGGGCGCAGGCCTACTTTGAGCAGCAACTAACGCTGATCGAGGCAAGGCAAAACTTCCGACAGGCGGCCCTATCCGAACTTCAGCTCGAATTCAGCTTGCGTAACAGTCAGTTGAGTGAGGCGCGAAGCAACTATCAAGCGCGCGTTGATCTTGGTGCCGACTACCGTGATTACGTGTACCTCGCCGGGGAAGTCGGGCAGCAATCGCGCTTCCCGCTACCTTATGATCGACGAGCTGTCTTATCCGACGCATTGTTCGATAACGGTGGGATTGCCTCGGCGACAGGCGACGTTAGCCAGGTCTATGTTTTGCGAGCTTCAACCGACCCAGCGGAATTTGGCGCGGTGACCGCATGGCACCTTGATGCGCGGAATGCTGCGAATTTCGCACTTGCTGCACAGTTTGAACTCCGGCCCGACGACACGATTTTTATTGCACAGCAACCGATTACCCGATGGGATCGCGCAATATCGCAATTCGTGCCGACACTGATTTCTATTGGCAGATAGGCATTAAAGCGGCATGAAGGCCCCAAAAGATGATCCAGTTGACTGGGGTAGCAGGTCTGCCCCGGGGCAAAAAAGGTAAACAAATATGATATACCCGGTGATCCTGTGCGGCGGCTCCGGCACCCGCCTTTGGCCCGTTTCGCGTAAAGCCTATCCAAAACAGTTTGTGCCATTAATCGGTGATGACAGCCTTTACCAGCAGACATTGAAGCGCCTTTCCGGCCCAGCTTTTGCCGAACCGTTGATTATGACAGGTGACGACTTCCGCTTCATGGCGATGGAGCAGGCCGGTGACATCGGTCTCAGCGATGCGCGGGTTTACATCGAGCCGATGGCACGGGACACAGCACCAGCAATCTTGACGGCTGCCCTACTTTTGAAAGACCAGCCCGACGCGAAAATGCTTGTTGCTCCATCCGACCACGTCATTGCCGACGTCCCGGCCTTTGTCAGCTGTGTTGAGGCCGCGGCGGAGGCAGCAGACTCTGGTGCCCTTGTGACCTTTGGCGTGCAACCAGACCGTCCTGAAACAGGTTACGGCTATTTGGAACTCGCAAGCGCGCCAGAGGGCAATGCAGCCGTCGCGCTCAAAAGTTTTCGTGAGAAGCCGGATGAGGCGACAGCACAAAAGATGTTGGACGCTGGCAACTACTTATGGAACGCGGGTATCTTCCTCTTCCGCGTGTCTGACATCATCGCGGCCTTTGAGGCCCACGCGCCTGAACTGATTGCGCCCTGCCAAGAGGCCATCGACACCGGTGTTGAGGACCTGGGATTCTGCCGCCTCGGGGCAGAGGGATATGAGAAAGCAACCGCGATCTCCTTCGATTATGCCATCATGGAGAAAGCGGAGACGGTGAAAACCGTACCGTTGGCCAGTGCTTGGTCGGATCTGGGCTCATGGGAGTCGCTTTGGCAGGCAGATTCGCCGGATGAAAATGGCGTGGCGTTAACGGGGGCTGTCACGCAGATTGACTGTAAAGATAGCTACCTGCGGTCGGAAGACGACAGCATTCAACTTGTCGGACTTGGTTTGGACGGTATTGTTGCCGTAGCCATGCGCGACGCGGTCCTCGTCGCCGACAAATCACGCGGGCAAGATGTGAAGGCTGTCGTCACTGCCTTGCGCGCGAACAACGTTGCGCAAGCTGATGATTATCCGCGCTTTCACCGCCCTTGGGGGTGGTACGAGACCCTGTGCTTGGACGCCCGGTTCCAAGTCAAACGGATCATGGTGAAGCCTGGCGGCGTATTGAGTCTGCAAAGCCACCACCACCGATCCGAACACTGGATTGTTGTTGCGGGGACGGCCGAGGTGACAATTGGAGAAGAGGTTCAGCTCGTGACTGAGAACCAAGGTGTCTATATCCCGCTTGGCACCGTTCACCGTATGGCGAACCCCGGTAAGCTCCCAATGTTCCTCATTGAGGTGCAAACCGGTAGCTATTTGGGCGAAGATGACATCGTGCGCTACGAAGATATCTACGACCGGAAGTAAGGCGCGCGAATTCGCTTGAAAACACGAAACACCGGACCATTTTTGTCAGAAATGCTGTGACCTTGCATGTCGGTTTCGCTTGAGGCTGGCGGCAATTTATCACAGATAGGTTCAACCGATGGCAATTGACCCGGAGTTCGTGTGTCCCTCTTCCTGATCGTCGCCGTACCATTTCTCGGGGCATTGCTGCCTGGATTGATGAACCAAGCAGGGCGAAGCGCTTGTGCGGGTGTGACCTTCATGGTCACTTTGATCGCGTTTATCGGGCTTCTCACTAACGCGCCGGCCGTCTTCGCTGGAGAGATCGTTCAAGTCGGCATCGACTGGATGCCGATCCTAGGTCTCAACTTCAATCTGATGCTTGACGCGCTTGGTTTTTTCTTTGCGATGTTGATCCTGGGGATTGGCCTCTTAATCATCACATATGGCCGCTTCTATCTCGCGCGCGAGGACAACATGGGGGAGTTTTTTACGTACCTCCTTCTTTTCCAAGGTGCGATGGTCGGGATCGTTCTGTCCGATAACATACTGCTTTTGCTTATTTTCTGGGAATTGACGTCGCTCTCATCCTTCCTTCTTATCGGCTATTGGAAACATCTGCCTGAAGGCCGTCAGGGTGCGCGGATGGCGCTGACAGTGACAGGCATGGGCGGCCTCGCCATGATCGGTGGCATGCTGATTTTGGGCCAGATCGTTGGCTCCTATGACTTGAGCGTGATCCTCGAAAACCGAGAGCTGATCCAAGACTCGCCGCTGTACACACCGGCGCTGATCTTGATCCTATTGGGCTGTTTCACTAAATCCGCCCAATTCCCATTTCACTTCTGGCTCCCCCACGCCATGGCCGCGCCGACACCCGTATCGGCCTACTTGCATTCCGCCACAATGGTGAAGGCGGGCATTTTCTTGATGGCCCGTATGTGGCCAGTGTTATCGGGCACGCCGGAATGGTTTTTCATCGTCACGGCGGCGGGTCTGACAACAATGGTGCTGGCGGCGATCATTGCTGTGTTTAAGCACGACCTCAAAGGTCTCTTGGCCTTCTCCACGGTCAGCCATCTCGGTTTGATCACGATGCTTCTGGGCACCGGAACGACCTTTGGCGCGATGGCCGCGATGTTCCACATCATGAACCATGCGGCTTTCAAAGCCGCGCTCTTCATGTCCGCAGGGATCGTTGATCACGAAGCCCACACCCGCGACATCCGCCGACTCGGTGGGCTGCGTCATTTGATGCCGATCACGTTTGTCATCGCGACCATCGCAGCTCTGTCCATGGCAGGCATCCCTTTTCTCAACGGCTTCTTGTCGAAGGAAATGATGTTGGAGGAGGCGACCCATACCTACCTCTTCGGCCCTTCATGGCTCGTACCCGCCCTGGCGACATTTGGCTCCATCTTTTCTGCCGCCTATTCCTTCCGCTTGATTGGCCACACGTTCCTCGGGCCAAAACGGGATGACTATCCAGGTCATCCGCACGATCCGGGCCCTGGCATGTGGTTGCCGCCTGCGATCCTGATTGTACCGGTCATCTTGATAGGTGTCGCGCCGTTCCTAGTGCAGGATTTCGTCTTCCTGATCGCCGAAGCGGTCATCGGCGATGTTGGAAAGTTAGAGGTTAAGTACATCAAGATCTGGCACGGTCTCGTGCCAGCGCTCTACATGTCGATCATCGCGGTTGTTGGCGGCCTGATCGTCATGGCGGTCTTCAAGCCGCTGCTGAAGGCCTGGGAAGGCTCACCCATTCCTTTCGCCAAGACCTACTTCGATCTTTTCATCTCAGGCCTTGTGCGCTTGGCTCGGATCATCATCCGGCCAACTCACGACGGGTCTTTCACACGCTATGCGGCGATCATGTTGGGGTTCGTGGCCATCGCGGGCTACTACGCTTGGGCGACGGGCACCGTCGGCGCGCCGACGCGCGACCTGCAAACCGCAGGCCCCGTGGAGATCGCGGGCTGGCTGATGCTTGTCGCGGCAACAGGTGGCCTGGTCTTCTTGCACCGCAATCGTCTGCTGGCCCTGATCCTGATCGGCATCGTCGGCCTCATGGTTTCCGTCGGCTTCGTCTTCTTCAGCGCGCCGGACCTCGCTATGACACAGATCACGGTCGAGGTCGTGACGATCATCCTCCTTCTGCTCGCGCTCAACTTCTTACCCAAATCGACACCGGTCGAAAGCCAGCCGCTACGCCGACTCCGCGATGGGGCGGTTGGCGTGGCCGGGGGCCTTGCCGCCTTCGCGATGGCCTACCACTTCCTGCTGCGCGATGCGGTGACCACACCGATTTCTGATTTCCACCTCGCGAATTCCTACAAAGGTGGCGGTGGGACCAATGTGGTCAACGTGATCCTGGTGGACTTCCGCGGCTTTGATACATTTGGTGAGATCATCGTGCTCGGTATCGCCGCGTTGTTAATCTATGCGTTGACCGAGGCACTTTTGGACGGTCCCGTCCGCGCGCGTCTGCTCAACCGTAACCCAGACACGCCAATCGCTGGTGATGTTCACCCGATGATGATGGTCATCCTAACGCGCGTGATCATGCCCGTTGTGATTATGGTTGGTTTCTACATCTTCTGGCGCGGCCACAATGAGCCGGGCGGCGGGTTCATCGCCGGTCTCATCGTCTCCATCGGCATCGTGATGCAGTACATGGCCAGCGGCTTCAGTTGGGCTGCTGCGCGTCAAAGGTATCCCTATCACGGGGTGATCGGGGCAGGGGTACTGATTGCGGGTCTGACCGGGATCGGGTCCTGGTTCTTCGGCAAACCGTTCCTGACGTCGGACTTTACCTATGTCCGGATACCGCCGTTTGAGAAGTTTGAACTGGCCACCGCGGCCTTCTTCGATTTGGGCGTTTTCCTTGCCGTTGTCGGGGCAGTGCTGCTCTCGCTCGAAAGCTTCTCACGCCTCGCGCGGCGCGCCCATGTGAAAGACCCGGAACATCCGATGGACATCGACCCATCCAGGGATGACGCGCCACAAAGTGCTGTTGCGAAAGGGGGCGTGTGATGGAATTTCTTGTCGCCTCCGCTATTGGCATCCTGACCGCTGCGGGCATCTACCTTACTTTACGGCTGCGCACCTTCCCGGTGATCTTGGGCATTTCGCTGCTAACCTACGCGGTGAACGTTTTTCTTTTTGCCTCTGGCAGATTGCTGGTGGGCGGACCGCCGATCTTGCGAGACGGAGTGGAGGTTTACACCGATCCACTGCCACAAGCGCTTGTGCTTACAGCCATCGTGATCTCCTTTGGCATGACTGCTGTTGTGGTCATGATCGGCCTCGGCGCCTTCCTTGGCGCTAACGACGACCACGTGGATGACTCAGATGCCGAAGCACCGCTTGTCGATGAAGAGGAGGACATGGCATGAGCCATTGGATCATCCTCCCCGTCGTGCTGCCGTCACTGCTGGCCCCCTTTATTGTGCTCGCCGCGCGGTATCACCTCAACATCCAACGTGTGTTGTCCGTTGCTGGTGTGATTGCATTGATCGCACTGAACTTTGGCCTCGCCTGGCAGGCCTCTGACGGTACAGTCACACTCTATCAGCTCAGCGATTGGGCTGCGCCCTTTGGCATTGTTGTCGTGGGCGATCGCCTGTCGACAATGATGATCCTTTTGACGGCCGTCCTGGCCCTCTTTGTCCTGCTCTACGCAATTGGTTCCGGCTGGGATGAACGGGGCTGGCATTTCCACGCGCTCTATCAGTTCCAACTGATGGGGATCATGGGGGCGTTTTTGACGGGCGACCTCTTCAACCTCTTTGTCTTTTTCGAAGTCTTGTTGATCGCCTCCTACGGTCTGATGATCCACGGGGGCGGCAATCGGAGGCTCAAGGCGGGGGTGCAATATGTGCTCTACAACCTGCTTGGCTCCACGCTCTTCCTTTTTGCATTGGGGGCCATCTATGCGCAGACCGGCACGCTCAACATGGCCGACTTGGCGGATCGCGTGACGCTGATTGGCGCTGACGACACCGTCGGTATTCGCCTCGCTGCCGTCCTCTTGCTAATGGTCTTCGCGATCAAAGCCGCGGTCCTGCCGCTGCACTTCTGGCTGCCTTCCAGCTATGCGGAGGCTCCAGCCCCAGTTGCAGCCCTTTTCGCGATCATGACGAAAGTGGGGGCCTATGCGATCATCCGCGTCTATACGATGATCTTCCCGCCCGATTTGGCCGTCACCACAGGCCTGCATGCGACTTGGCTTTTGCCTATCGCACTTGTGTCGCTGGCAGTCGGCATGATCGGTGTTTTGGCCGCCCGCAAACTTGATCGCGTCGTCGCCTTCTCGGTCATTGGGTCGATGGGCATGGTGATGACGGCCATCTCACTCTTTACACCAGAAGGGATCGCAGCAGCGCTATACTACATCGTCCATTCGACATTCGCCGCCGCTGTGCTTTTCCTGGTCACTGACCTGACGCGGGCAGGTCGCAACAACTTGAACCTATCAACCCAGCCCCCGATCGCTGGGGCCGCGCTCACCGCAGGACTGTTCTTTGTCGGGGCCATTGCCATGGCAGGCCTGCCGCCATTCTCGGGCTTCATCGGTAAGCTTCTGTTGCTGGATGCCGGTTTCTCATCTTCCATTGCACCTTGGATCTGGGGCACCGTGCTTATCTCCAGCCTGATCAGCGTCATCGGCTTCGGCCGGGCAGGGAGCGTCGTGTACTGGAAGGCCCAAAGCCTGGCCCCCGACCCGCAAGCGGAACCTGACGAAACGGTTGAAAAGGCAACAGCTCCAAGCGCACTCGCCTACGTCGCCGTCGGCGGGTTGGTTGCGATGATTGTGGCACACACCGTCTTCGCGGGCCAAATGCATAGCTACGCGACAACCACCGCAGCCCAGCTGTTCGCGCCGGAGCCCTATAAGACGACCGTCATCGACACACCTGGGAAGCTGACGCGGCCGGGTGACAAGGACGATCACGACGCCAGCGGCAGCAAGGATGAGGGGCACTGATCATGACACCACTCTCCTGGCTTTTCCCGCACCCGTTGCTCACCGTAATTCTCACGATCACCTGGGCACTGCTGCAGAACACAATATCCCCCGGCATGGTGCTATTCGGCTTCATCCTAGGGATCATCATCCCCATACTGACAGCGGCATGGTGGCCCGACCGGCCAACGTCTTTCCGTGCTGGCAAGATGGTCAGCTACAGCGCGGTTGTGCTTTGGGACATCCTTGTCGCGAACATCCAAGTGGCTTGGATCGTGCTGACCGTGCCGAATAACAAACTCAAACCCGCCTGGATCATCATCCCACTTGAGTTGAAGGAGCCGGAAGCGATTACGATCCTCGCCGGCACCATTACGTTGACCCCTGGCACCGTATCTGCCGACCTCTCAGACGAAGGTCACAGCCTGCTCGTGCACGTCCTGCACACCGACGATCCGGAGGGGGAGGTTGCGACAATCAAGTCCCGCTATGAGGCCCGCTTGAAGGAGATCTTTGTCGAATGATGTTTATGAACATAGCTCTTGTGATTGCCTTTGTCGCGCTTGCCTTCGGCCAAATCTTGGCGATGGTGCGACTTGTCAAAGGGCCGTCAACAGGCGACCGGATCTTGGCACTGGATACGATGGTGATCAATGCGATCGGCCTTATCGTCCTGTTGGGCATCGCCCAAGGTATCCGCATCTACTTCGAAGCATCGTTGATCATCGCAATGCTTGGTTTCGTTTCAACCGTTGCCTTGGCGCGCTTTGTTCTTCGGGGAGATATTATCGAATGATGGAAACGATTGGAGCCATTCTTGTTGGCCTTTGCCTCCTTATCGGTGCGGGCTTCGCGCTGGTAGGGGCTTTCGGGCTTCTCAAGCTCCCCGACTCGATGACCCGTTTACATGCGCCAACGAAGGTTGGCACCGTCGGCATCGGTGCGCTTCTCCTGGCGTCGATGATCCACAGCTGGGTCTTCGCTGACGGCTCGCTCAGTGAGCTGCTGATCATGGCCTTGCTCTTTGTGACCGCCCCGATCTCGGCGAATTTCATGGCGAAGGTGAACATCCATGAGAAGGCGTGTGATGAAACGCCGAAACCCCCGCGCGACGACAATTGGTCGACGCTCAGCACCAGCGAGGGGAAAGACGCTTAACAAACTGCGCTATTTTTAGCAGATCACCTCAATTTGGGCAGTGCCTCTCTCAACTAGTTGCAACTTATTCGCAATTTACTTGAGAATGCTTCGCAACTAACCTACATGAGGGGTGTGGTTATGGAGCATTTTGTGAAAAAGATTTCGACAAGCCTGGCAAGCGTCGCCCTGTCATCCTTGATTGCGACAAGCGCTGTTGCACAAGATGATCCGATGAAAGTCGTCACGACCTTCACCGTGATCGCAGATATGGCCCAAAACGTGGCCGGCGATGCGGCTGAGGTCGTCTCGATCACGAAGCCTGGCGCGGAAATCCACGGCTATGAGCCAACACCCCAAGACCTGGTGCGCGCCAGCGGTGCTGATCTGATCCTCTGGAACGGGCTAAACCTAGAACTTTGGTTCGAACAGTTCCTCGCCAACCTCGGAGATACTCCGTCTGCCACCCTGACCGAGGGTATTGATCCCATTGCCATCTCGGAAGGCGCTTATGAGGGCAAAGCGAACCCGCACGCTTGGATGGGCCTTGATAACGCACTGATCTATATCGACAATATCGTTGCGGCGTTCTCGGAGCACGACCCCGAAAATGCCGCGATCTATGCGGCTAACGCCGAAAGCTATAAGGGTGAGTTGCGTGCTACCATCGCCCCGCTGCGCGACCAGATTGCAATGATCCCGGAAGGCCAACGCTGGCTCGTTACCTGCGAGGGGGCCTTCAGCTACCTCGCCCGCGACTTTGGCCTGCAGGAGTTGTACCTGTGGCCCATGAACGCGGATCGGACCGGGACGCCGCGACAAGTGCGCGGGGTCATTGATGGCGTGCGGGACAACGATATCGCTGTGGTCTTCTGCGAAAGCACTGTGAACACCGCGCCAGCCGAACAGGTCGCCCGCGAAACCGGCGCCGCCTATGGCGGGGTGTTGTACGTTGACAGCCTTAGCACGGCCGACGGTCCTGTGCCCACTTATCTGGACCTTCTACGCGTCACCTCTGAGACGGTTGCGAATGGGCTAGCAGAGCATGGGTCATAAAACATCATGAACACCTCGCAGCCCATTGAAGTCATTGAGGATCCGGGCATCGCTGCGACTGGCGTGACCGTGACTTACCGCAATGGGCACACGGCGCTTCATGACGCCAGCTTTGCGATACCCCGCGGGACGATTACCGCGCTTGTTGGCGTGAACGGCGCGGGCAAGTCCACACTCTTTAAGGCAATCATGGGCTTTGTGCCTACAGCACAGGGGCAAATCAGCCTCCTTGGCATGTCAGTGAAAGCGGCGCTCAAAGCAAACCTTGTGGCCTATGTCCCCCAAGCGGAGGAAGTCGATTGGGCCTTCCCCGTTCTGGTCGAGGACGTCGTAATGATGGGCCGCTTTGGGCATATGGGGTTCTTGCGGCGGCCTCGCGCGAAGGATCGTGCAGCAGTCGACGCGGCTCTGGCGCGCGTGAATATGTCAGACTATCGACACCGACAAATCGGCGAACTGTCCGGCGGCCAACGTAAGCGCGTCTTCCTCGCTAGGGCCTTGGCACAGGAGGGGCGGGTGATCCTGCTCGACGAGCCCTTCACAGGCGTTGATGTGAAAACGGAAGAACAAATCATCGCCCTTATGCGGGAGTTGAAGGAGGAAGGGCGGGTGATGCTCGTCTCCACCCACAATCTCGGCTCCGTGCCCGAATTTTGCGACCGTACCGTCTTAGTGAAACGCACCGTTCTCGCCTTCGGCACCACGGAAGAGGTTTTCACACGCGAGAACCTCGAGAAGGCCTTTGGTGGCGTCTTGCGGCACTTTACACTAGGTGGATCTGATCTGCACGATGACGACGACGCGCGCGAACTCAGTATCATCACCGATGACGAACGCCCCTTCGTCCACTATGGCGAGCGCAAAGGCGACTGATGTTCGCGACGCTGTGGGAGCCTTTCACCTATAGTTACATGTTTAACGCCATGTGGGTTTCGGCGCTCGTCGGTGGTGTCTGTGCGTTCCTCTCGGCCTACTTGATGCTCAAAGGCTGGTCCCTCATCGGTGACGCATTGGCGCATTCGGTCGTACCAGGGGTCGCGGGGGCCTACATCCTCGGGCTGCCCTTCGCGCTCGGCGCCTTCCTTAGCGGTGGTCTAGCAGCCGGAGCTATGCTGTTCCTGTCGGGCCGGTCTGGTTTGAAAATCGATGTGGTGATTGGGATCATCTTCACGTCGTTTTTCGGTCTTGGCCTTTTCATGATCTCGTTGAACCCAATCGCTGTGGATGTTCAGACAGTCATTATGGGCAATATTCTTGCGATTTCGCCAAGTGACACGCTGCAACTGGCCTTGATTGGGGGCGTTTGTCTGATCGTGCTTCTTGCGAAGTGGAAGGACCTGATGATCACCTTCTTTGACGAAAACCATGCCCGCGCCATTGGCCTGCGACCCGATGTGCTTAAAGCTGTGTTCTTCATCCTGCTTTCAGCGGCCATCGTTGCGGCCATGATCACAGTGGGGGCCTTCCTCGTTATCGCGATGGTCGTCACGCCGGGTGCAACGGCCTATCTACTATGTGACCGTTTCCCGCGGCTTCTGGTCGTTTCCGTTTTGATTGGCGTGCTAACCAGTTTCATGGGGGCCTATATCAGCTATTTCCTTGATGGCGCGACAGGCGGCATCATCGTTTGCTTGCAAACGCTAATTTTCTTAGCGGCTTTTGTCTTCGCCCCCAAACACGGGCTGTTGGCGAGCAAACGGCAGGCTGCCGCTGCATTGGCGAGTGACGCGAATGTTTGATCACCTTCTGCTGCCGTTCCAATTTCCGTTTATGCAGAATGCCTTCTGGATGACACTGCTTTTGGCGCCGCCCACCGCCCTGTTGTCCTGCTTTCTGGTTCTTAAAGGGTGGGCGTTGATGGGTGATGCTGTCAGCCATGCGGTCTTGCCTGGCGTCGTCTTGGCTTGGATCACAGGCATCCCGCTGATCATCGGGGCCTTCGGGGCGGGAATGACTTGTGCACTGCTCACTGGCTATTTGTCAGAGAATAGCCGGGTGAAACCAGATACGGTGATGGGTGTCGTCTTCTCCGGGATGTTTGGATTGGGCATCGTAATGTACACCGCGATTGCGACGAACGAGCACCTCGATCACATTCTCTTTGGCAATATGCTGGGGATCGGAGCAGAAGACCTTTGGACAGCAGGCGTGATAGGCGGCGCGGTCACGGCGTTTCTTGTTTTGAAATGGAAAGACCTTGAACTTCACGCTTTTGATCCTGCGCAAGCCAAGGCGAGTGGGCTTCCAGTGAATCTGTTGCATTATGGCCTCCTGACAGTACTGTCGTTGACGGTCGTCGCAACACTGTCGGCAACTGGGCTGATCCTTGCTGTTGCTCTCTTGGTCACGCCTGGTGCGATTGCGTTTCTTGTTGTTCGCAGCTTTGGCCAAATGATGGTTGTGTCCGTTGGCGTCTGTGCAACGGCAATGCTGGCTGGGACCTACGCCAGCTTCTTTCTCGATAGCGCTCCCGCCGCGACCATTGTTCTGATGCTAACCGCGATGTTTTGTGTGTCTTTTGCTTATCGTTTGCGCCGCGCCAAGCAAATGACGCATCAGGTGGCCAAAGATCAATCGGCCAATTAACCGAATTACAAACTCGGCCTGATAGTTTTGCCGTTGTGCCACATTCGACAGGTCCCGTATGCGTGACACTTCTGGTCGCCACCGTGTGTCTTCTACCGCCACGCTTCCTTTGGATGCGTCGGCGCGCGCCGTCGTCATCTGAAGGCTGAACATCGTGCTCAACAGCCTTATTGCGATCGGAGCCTCGACTGGCGGTACAGACGCGCTTTTGACCTTCCTTGCGGGGCTCGGGGGTGGCGTACCACCAATCCTCATGGTGCAGCACATGCCAAAGGCCTATACCGCTGCTTTCGCCGAACGGCTGGACGATCTTTGCAAGCTCACTGTCAGAGAAGCCCAGGACGGGGATGTTGCGCGCCCGGGGCTCGCATTGCTGGCTCCTGGCGGGCAACACATGCGCGTCACGCGAGGCGGGGGGCAATATCACATCACTTTGACGGATGACGCCCCCGTTTCTCGTCACAAACCGTCCGTTGACGTCTTGTTTCGGTCAACGGCGCAGGCCGCCGGACGCCACGGGATTGGCGTGATTTTAACTGGGATGGGCGCAGACGGTGCTCGCGGGCTCAAAGCGATGCGCGATGTCGGGGCCAAGACCTTTGGCCAAGATGCTCAAAGCTGCGTTGTCTACGGGATGCCGCGCGCGGCGAAACAACATGGTGCGGTCCAAGTCGAAGCAGAACTTTCGAAGTTGCCGGCCCTGGTACAAGTGGCTTATCACGCGCCACCATCCATGCAGGTCACCCTGCCGACATAGTCGCGCAGGGTTTAGCCGCGCCGATGCTGATCAAATGTGCACCGGACACCTTGAGTAGGCTCGTGCGTTGATGCCGCCCATGGGCCATATACCAGTCGTGCAAGATGGTGGGATAATGTGTCACTATCACCCGCGATGCGCGCTCAAACGTCGCTTGATCCAGCGGGCGGCCATATGAACTCGGCCCGTGAAACCCGAAGGTTGTTCTGGGCGAGACGCAAGTCTGTGGCAAACCGAGGAACATTGTGCAGGTAGAATAGCAAATGTCGCCAACTATCCGCACGGGTTGGCCAGATGCACGCAGTCGATAAATTCGGTCGATCTGGTCGGAAAGCTTTCCACCGCGATGGTTGCCAATCTCAAGGATCGGTAGAGCAGATTTTTGTTGTCCGACTGACGGTAAAGGAGACGCGATCCCAAATAGGAGTATCGCCGCAAGAAAGATGCGCGTCGAAAAACCATTTAACATACAACTTCCCCAACCAATCTTCGGGGAACGGGCTGCACGCAAAGCGGTACGTTCACACATGCTTGTAGCGATGCGATCAGGTCACTCGAAAGAAGCTTTGCGCTTTATCTATGTTTGTATTTTGGCAGCCCGTGTTCACCCCCCGGTGCATCACGTTCGGTGCCACCTTCGAACGAATGGTCGAATGGCACAACCGAACCGTGTGCCTTGCACCGGAAAAATCCTATCTTGCGCCAATCTTTGCCAATCACACTTGTTCAATTCGAACATGTGCTCAAAGTCTGTGCGGTCTTCTAAACGGTTACCCCGCCCGGTCACGGCAAGCAGCTAGGCCCATGTTTGAAAAACACAATTCTGGCGCGAGAATCAGATCTATCACAGACCAGTGCAGCGATTCTGTATGTGGTGGAGTGGTGGACCTGACGGTAGAGGAATCGAACCGTCTTTTTGAAACCCTCCAGGACTGGAACGACCAGCTTTCGCACTTTGATCTAGATGATCTGAGGTGCGATGATGACGATTTCGCACCGTAATTTCAATAAGATAGCCAAGGGGAAGGCTCCGCCGCCGTTTTCGTTGCGTCTAACCTTCGAAGAACGCGCCAAACTGGAGGCAGCCGCGAACGGTGTGCCGCTCGGGGCCTATATCCGTAGCATTCTATTCGATCAGGCACTTCCGAAAGTCAGGCGGCGTGGCACAAAACCCGTGGCTGATCATGCCGAACTGGCCAGAGTCCTGGCCGCGCTCGGTTCCTCACGCTTGTCCTCAAACATGAACCAGATGGCCAAGGCCGTTCATGCCGGTTCCTTGCCTGTCACGCCTGACACAGAAAATGAGATGCAGCAGGCCTGCGCCGATATAGCTGCGATGCGTCAGATGCTGGTGAAGGCTCTCGGCCTGGAAAGCCCGGAACCGCCGGGAGGTGCGCCATGATCCTCAAAGCCTCCGAACGCGGCAATGCCAGCAATCTGGCCCGGCATTTGATGAACGCAGCCGACAATGAGCATGTCGATCTGCATGAGTTGCGCGGCATCATCGCCGATGATCTGCACGGCGCATTTCAGGAGGCCGATGCGATCTCGCGCGGGACGCGCTGCAAGAACTTCCTGTTTTCATTGTCGCTCAGCCCGCCTGAGCAGGAAGTCGTGCCTGCCTCCGTCTTCGAAGCGGCCATAGAACAGATCGAAGAGCGGCTGGGCCTCTCGGGTCAGCCTCGCGCCATCGTCTTCCATGAGAAGGAAGGACGGAGGCACGCGCACGCCGTCTGGAGTCGTATCGATCCTGTCGAAATGAAGGCTGTCCATCTATCGCACTACAAACGCAAGCTGAACGAAATCGCCCGCGAGCTGTATCTGGAACATGGCTGGGACATGCCGGACGGGTTCAAAAGGAACCGCTCGCGCGACCCGCTCACTTTTACCTTGGCCGAATGGCAGCAAGCCAAGCGGGCCGGGCGTGATCCCAAACAACTGAAAGCGCAGATTCAGGAGTGCTGGAAGGCATCCGACACGAAAGCGACGTTCGAAAACGCCTTGCAGGATAACGGCTTCTTTCTGGCGCAAGGCGACCGGCGCTGCTTTGTCGTGCTGGATGTGCATGGTGAGGTCTACTCACTCTCACGTCTGACCGGTACGAAGGTCAAAGAGTTGAAAGCCCGTCTCGGCAACCCGAAAGACCTTCCAACGCTCGAAGAGCGCAAAGTCTGGCTGTCGGAGCGCATGACCGATCAGCTCAAGGCTCATATCCGGGAGCTGGAACAGCGCCAGCGCAAGAAGGGGCTGGCGCTTGAATTCCAGCGCAAACAGATGGTGGATCGGCACCGCCATGCTCGGCAGGGTCTCAAATTCTCCCAAGCGGCGCGCTGGCAAGAAGAAGAGCGCAAACGCGCTGCGCGCCTACCGCGTGGGTTCAAGGGACTGTGGAGCTGGATCACTGGCGGATTGAAGAAGGTACAGCTGCAAAATGCGCTGGAAGTCGCCAAGGCCGATGAGCGGGACCGCGCGCAGCGGCAAGCCATGATCGCCAAACAACTCTCGGAACGGCGCGCGCTGCAGAAGCAGATTAAGGCGCTGCAGGCCTCACAGCAGAATGTGCTGAATGTCCTGAGCCGCGATGTCGCGCGCTACATGCTGATGGGCGGCAAAGCCCCGATGGAAGTCACGAAAGTTTATGAGAAAGACAAGGAGCGAGACCGGAAACGACAGCGCGAGCGGGATCAGGACCGCCCTCAAGGCCCGGAGTTTGAACTGTGATCGATTCCCTCAACCGCTTATCGGCTAAAGCCGCAAACCGATGTCTTGGTGTTTGATAATTGCGTGGATTTCGACGGTATCGCCTACCAATCGGTAGTAGATGGCGTGCTTCTCATAGACGCTTCGCCGATAGCCGGGCCGGATTTCATCGACGGGCGTGTAAAGTTTCGGGTTTTCACAAATGCGTTCAAATCTCTCCAGCAACCCGTCATAGTAGCGATCTGCTTGTTGTTCTCCCCACCTTGCCCAGCCATCTGTATAAAGGTCGTCCAAGTCCTGAGCCGCAATTGCGGTGATGCGCAGTTTAAGCTCCGTCACGTTTCAGGCGATCTTTCGCATCTTCTCTGATCTGTTCCGCCGTGCGGTCGCTGAACCCGCTTTGTTCGGATGCTGCAAGTTTCGCGCGCAGCATATCGATATCGGCGATGCGCTGTTCTTTCTCGCGCAAGGCCTCGCGGATGATTTCACTGTCTGACGCGTAACGGCCAGAAGCGATCTGCGCCCGAATGAAGGCGTCCTGCTGGTCTGTCACTGTGATGCTTTTCTTTATCATGCTCATAGTCGGGGCTCCTTGATAGTATATAATACTACTTTATCCTACCATTGCCACGTCAGAAGTGCAACTTTTGCAACCGGCGCTATCCACACCGGTAAACCATCCGCTCGCCTGCGATCTCGATTTCTGCGTAGTCGGCGCTCAGGTCCCTGGCGATGGCGTCAAGATCGATGTAGAAGCACAGGGCTTCCGGGATGTCGCCGAACAAGCCCTCTTCAACGAACCGCTCAGCCAGCTCCCGCAAGCTTTCCTCGCCGTAGATGTCCACGTCATAGTCGTCCGCGCTGGCCGTGTCCGGGTCGAAGTTGTAACCGCATTCTCCTACAGCGATGATGAAACGCAGTTTTTCGTGATCCTCCCAAGAGTCCAGAACCTCCAGAAACCGGATAATGTTGGCCTGGTTGATCCCCCAGGCGTTTGCGAAAGCGCAATCAATCGCCTCGCCGTCGATGAACTGGATTTCAAATTCCTCGACCGGCTGTCCGTAGTCGTTGCGGATATTGCCGATCTGCCTCTCAAAGCCTTCTTGATCCTCGAAATAGAAGCCGCTGGCAGCAATGTCATAAGGCTGGGCAAAGAACCTCGTCATCTTGCTTTCTCCTCTTATCGGTTGCATATGCAACCGATCTGCCCCTCTGGCGAAGAGCGGGGGTGCAAGGAGCAAGGGCGCGTTAGCGGGACCGGAGCCACGCGCAGCTGCACAAGATGAAATCGCGGAAGCGAGCATGGCGAGGACCCACCCCTTGATCCGCGCCGGGGGCGGTAGCCCCAAGCCTTTATGTCAGAACATCACGTGCGCACGATTTTGCGTGCGCTCACCGGTTTTCAAATGTGGCGCTGAGCGCCATGCGCATCCACCAGAGTTACAAAGTTCACCCGCCGACACATCAGACCTTCATGGCCAATGATTGTGTGGGTCCGGGCCGAAAGGCCCTGATGGTCGGGGCCTCCTTTGAAAATCAGGAGGATACGATGACACTCATCACACGATTTGAACTGGCGAGCTTGAGGCAAAACCAACTGCGCGGCCTACTGCGCAAAACATTCAACGCCTTGGTGAAATCTGCCCCGGACAGCCCGGAGCGGCGCAATGCTCTGGCTTCCATCGAAAACATCCAGCGCGAGCTGGCCGCGCGCAGCTTAGGCTTCTAACCCTTTGCGACCAGCCTTTTCGGCTGGTCGCGTGCGCCTGTTGCATAAAGTTTACAAAGACTATCAGTTACGCTGCAAAATCTTTAAACCTCGTACTTCGAGCACAACAAACATTTGGAGATCTGCCCACTATGTGGTAACTCTATGGAAAACATCTACTACATGTGGAAGAGAGCAGTTCAGTGTTGGAAGAACTCGTAAACACATGGGCCACGCACGAACTTATGCTCAGTAAGTTGGCTGTGCCTTTGTCCATCATTGCCGCAACTATAACGATTTCTGGCTTATTGTGTTGGTTTCCTTGGGGTATTTACCGCAGAGCGTATGTTGCCAAACTAGAAGAAGAAAGTCTCAAGCACGTTAAGAAGTGCGAACGACTGTCGGGCCAGCTGCAGGGTATCCGAGAGGAGCGCAAGCGAAAACAAGACCCTGAAATCCCTCTGCAAGCACTTTTGCTATTGCGCCATGCTGATAAAGAAATGAAGCAGGTCCAGGGAAGTATGGAAGCTGCAGGCTATATCGTGGATCGAAATGAAATTTTAAAGGCAACTAGCCCAATCAAGCGGACAAAAAAGGGCGGTGACATTTAAAATGGGCAATCAGAGAAATACTAACTTAGCCACAGAGGGCGAGCGTCGGGAAGTAATCGATATCTTAACAAGGAAGCCTCTAGTAAAAGGCCAGATAAAGGACTTTCATAACGATCTTCCCTTAGATGCTCGTATGCTTGCAAAGGGCTTTGGCATCGAAGTCGTTGAAGCGCGTCTTTCAAAACGGTTAGCTGGCTTCCTCAATCAGGCAAAAACAGATTCTGGTTGGGAAATTGTTATAAACTCTGAAATTCCAGAGGAGCACAAAAGGTGGGCGATTATTCACGAGTTGTGCCATTGGATTATTGATATGGATTGTTCCCCGCCCGAGTTTCTTGAAGAGCGAATCCCACCACTCTTAATTGGTAATGCTCAAGATACCTACAATCATTATCGTGTTGTTGTCGAGCACCGATCTATTGATCGGTTTGGAAAGCTGATAGTAAGCGCGGTCTTAGATTACGATCCTTTCATCGATCAAAGTGGAGTACAGCGCTCTGAACGTATGGTAAATTGGTTGGCAGGTTACATTTTAATTCCCACCTGTAGACTTTCGCAAGAGTTAGAAGAGGGCCGGACTGCCCAAGTGATTGCTGAGATTTTTGGCGTGCCGAGAGCAGTTGCCGCGATGCAGATGTATTTGTTTTTTGAAAGACAGCGAACTGCCATGAACAACTAGGCGGTTGAAATGTCGCTACTGCTTGTGCTTGTTCTCCATGAAGTGGTCTTGATGAAGTCGTCAATGGGGTGTCGGGGGAGCAGGAACGCTCCCCTGATTGGCGGTGCAGCGGCCAGTCGCCTGCGAGTGGGTTGCAAGGGGGGTACGGCAGCCCCTTTGATCGATGGGGTGCAGGGGAGCGCCGAAGGCTCCCCGCGAGTGCTTGACCGGCGATAGGGTCTTATGGCCTGATGATGCTCGATGCAGAAGGAAGGCCACGGCTTGAGGGGTGCACGGGGAGAGCGCAGCGTCTCCCTTGCCAAGATAGCGTTGTACTACAACGCACATCTTGCGTCAGCTCCTATTTCACTGGCTTGTACGCTTGCGCGGTTGAAAAACCGTGGCAATGGCCTCACCTAAAAGATGTATACTGAAGTTTCTTGTTGGGGGAACGATAATGAATGCAAAATGGCTTAACGGCAGGAATTTCATTTATGCAATCGCAGCCACTATCGCTGGGACACTTGGCTACATTTTTTTTTATGTTCCGCACGCACTTGAGAGCGAGTTGGCCCAATCAAGACAAAATGCTGACGAGGCTCAGGCTGTATACAACTTCCTCGACACAACTCTTGATGCCTATGCCCAGAAATTGGCCGAAGCAGGAGAGCTAAACGGGCATAATCGGGATTGGCAAACTGTCACGGAAGCTGATGCCGAAAGTTTCGAAAGCAAGTTTGGAGCGCGAGCGTTTCTCAAAGAGAACAGATTCCTGCTTGATGGCGCAGCAGAAGACTTCCTGACAGCTCACGCTGGACAGGTGCGTTTCGACATCTTGAACCGTTCTACCTTTGGTCGCGACAGTTCGTCTCTCCAATGGGCACGCGACTCACTCGTTCTGGTCAATCGCCTTTTCGAAGTATGCGGAATTCGTGCTGAAATCTGTGAAGAAGCAACCGTCGAATTTGAAGAGATTGGCGAATGGTACGCTTGGTTCCAGAAATCTCCCGCTGCGCAGGATTACTATCTGAAATCCGATGATAGCAGCATGCGAATGAGTATCGAGCCATTGCCTAAGGCTTTTGTGAATGTTTGTAACTTCGCAACCTATGAATCTCGCCACCTTGTTGTTGCAGTGGAGGAAGGAAAGGTTCGACGGGCCGGAGACTGGTTCAATTTGGAGCCAGGAGAATGCGTACGCCGTATGCAGGTGTTTTTCAAAGGAGAACCTGCATTTTACGTTCACTCCGACATTCTGGGGGAAGCGCGGTCAGATCTTCAATATATCAATGATATCTTGAACCGCCAGTTGCGAAATGATGATGATCCTTCGAATGATCGCTTTGCGGTCCAACTCAGCGGAGAAGAATTTCAGGCTTGGGGCCTGACGCTGGCGTGTGCTGCACGTCAAAGTGACCTTGTTACCAACATTTCTCCGGTCAAGACTGTATGCCAAAGGGGCGAGTATGAAGGTAGGTTCTCTCAAACCTACGCACTTGATGACTCCGGCGAGTGGTATTTTTTCTTTGAAAGTCCAAACTTGTACATGTTTGAGTTCGGCGGCTCTGTAGCGACAGCCGTACGGCATGCACAGCAGCGTGCCCGAAAAACTGCGCGAGCTATCCATAGGCAGCAGTTCTACAATCGTGAATGGCGTGGCCAGTTCCCATTCTCACCGGGCGGTGATCTGGCAGACTTCAATGGGCCTATAATGCCAGGTGTTCAGTTAACCTCCGCAGCGTCACGCGATTTGTATGGTCGTCCTCTCGGTCTGCGTAGTGGTGATATCATTCTTGAAATTAACAACCGACCAGTGTTTGGCATTTCTGACGCAAATCAACTCTTGATAAACCACGGGCTATCCCGTGAGCATGGTATCGAATCCCCAGTAGTCTATAGCGTTTTCAGAAACGGTCAAAATCACCGTATCGAATCCGCCTATTTCTTTAACCCTCGCTATCGTAGTCAGGGATCAGGCCAATCTGGCATCGCGTTTTGGTACGGTGTGGGCGATGCTGTAGGCTTTGGGCAAACCCCAGAGATTGTTTGCTACGGGGGCAATGTAGGAAAATTTGTCGGAAATGTAATCGCAGGGTTGGTCGATGGCGCGGCGTCAGTAATCAATGACAGGCCATTCGATAAGCGCAGCCTGAGTGTTTTCGAATATCATGATGCTGGTGAATGCAATTGGCAGAAACACCAGAACCGCGCGCTTGCCATGCAGATGGATGAAAGCACTTACCAGGACTCTCAGTGGTTTACGATCATTAGCCCATCTGCTGTAAGAATGCTCGGTAGCAAAGCGCTACAGAGACAAGCAAGAAAGCAGCTTGGGCGTACTGTAGGCAGCCGTGTTTCAAACGCGGCGCTAGAGGTTCTGGAAACATCTTTGTGGAGCATGGGCACAGAGCCCCCTGGAACACCGATAGGTGAACGCCTATCTAGTGTGAAGAAGCTCGCGCCCATAGCAGCGGCAGGCGGAGCAGCCCCCGTGGCTACGATAGGGGTTTTTGCAACTTCTTTGGCCCTGAAGCAAAACGCCGTCGGATTTGAAGGAGAGTAAGATGAAAAAAATTGGAGCTACAGTTTTTGCGCTCATGCTCACCGGAGCGGCGTACGCGGAAAGCGTTCCTGCAAAACTGTTGGATCAATTTAATGATACAGCTGTTCGGACCGAAAGAAACAGTGTGGGCGTAGCGTCTGAGAATGCCCTGCGAATTCAACGTGAGGCAACGGAACGTGCAAATCGCGAAGTGCTGGAAAGGCAGAATCGCGAAGCTTACGAGCGTGCTCAGAGAGAAGCAGCTGAACGTGCACAGCGTGATGCGCAGGAGCGGATAGCGGAACAACAGCGTCAAGCACTTGAGCAAGCGCGCCAGAGACAATTGCAAGCTGCTAGTGCGGCGAACCAAAATCAACTGAATAAGCAACTAGCCAGCCAAGACCAGATGGGCCAGAGCGGCACAACCATTGCTGGTGGAAACTCAAGCACGGCCTTCCGCAATTCCGACAATGCTGCGGCACAATATGGTGGTCAAAGCGATGATTGGGTAAAGAAATCTAGTAATTCACACACAGCTCCAGATGGTATGCGATTTGAAACCCACTGGAACGAGAATTTGCAAACTGGACAGAGAGAGCAATTTAAGACTATAATTAATCCATGATAAGTAATGAATATCGGGAAATTGCAAAGAGAAAAATCACAGATACTGTAAATCAGGTTAGTGCAGGAAGTATTGCGCCCATTGAAGCAGTGCGTATATTTTTCAAGTATCGGGATGTCTTTGGAGATTTATCCGATCCTATAGCTGCAAGAATTACGGCTCTAGATGACCAAACTGACTTCTTGATCTATGATCAAGGTAAGCTTGTGAACCAAGCGGCGGTCTCTGCTGAGGATTTGAAATATTTTAACGATGAAATAGTTTCTCTATTGGCTGACATCCGAGAGCGATGTACTAGCTAATCACCGTTTTTTTAGGTCTAATCCTCTTTGAATTCTGATGCTTTCCTGAAAATTTAGTAGTCTTCCTATATTTGTTCCATTCAGCTTTCATAGAAGAATATGTGTGGTATGCAAAAGGCTCCTGCGTTTCGTCAGTCTCAGTTCCTTTTGTAACTCGCTCGTGGATAAGCTTTGCGCGCCCGTAGCGGACGTAAGCGTTGACAACGGCGGCTTGGGATTCGGAGAGGGCCAGCGGCTTGTCTAGCGGTCCGGTGAGTTCGATGATCTTGCGCAATTGGCGCAGGACGATGCCGGACGGCCATTCTTCAAGCCATTCGATGATTTCAGCGGCGTGGGCATAGATGTCACCGTCTTCCAGTCCGCGCCGCTGCCGGAGCATGGCTTTGGCTTCTTCTGACAGTCCGTCCTCATCCTTGGACAGCGCCGCATCGCGGTAGTAGCCGACTTCGATCAGCCGCCAGCGGATGCGGGCGTATTGGTCGTAGACGGTGTTGAGCGATAGCCCGGTGCGCTTTGCGGTCTCGGCAGGCTCCCGGTGCTCCGCGTAGCAGCGCAGAAGCTTGTCCGCTTTCGCCGCCGGGATGCGGGAGCGCGAGCTTAGGATCGGTTTGGGCATGGCAGGCGGGTGCCTCGAATTGCGACATACATCTTTCAATAAAAGCAATGTGTTGGCCGCTTTCAAGCGGCCTTTATCTTGTGAATTCCGCGCGCGGCGATTTGGCAGGCCGCGCCGCTAGGCGTATCTAACGCTCAGAGCCGCAAAGATCGCGGCCCATCGAAAATTCGAAACCATCACCCACCGCCGGAAACCGCGTTCCCGGTGCCCTGGAAAGGCTTGTCTAACGCCATGAAACATCAACCGATACCTCTGCCAACGCCGCCCGACAATGAGGCGCAGCGGTTCAGCGCTATCTACCAGTTCTACTATCAGCCGCTCCTACTTCTCGGTCTTCTGGTCTGCTCCTGGTGGACCAGCAATGCGGGCGTGCTGGCCATGGCGGACTGGATCAGCGGAGCCAGCGAAACCACGCGCCAGATTGCTCTGCTCATTACGGCCGCTGCCATGGGCGCGCAATATGCGCTCTGGCACTACGCGATGCGCCTGATCCCGCGCTACGCAACATGTGAGGCGCGGGGCATCGGCGTTGTCGTCGTCGCTGTGTTGATGGTGATGCTGGCGCTCTCCAGCACCTATACGAGCTTCATTGGCATTTCGCAGGACTCGGCGCGCGGGCTGGAACTTCAACGCCAAGCCGATGAATACGCCGCGCAAGCCCGAATGCTCGCCCCGCGCGCAGCCGCCATGGAAGATGCGCTGTTCGTCATTGCGCCACAGGCCGAAGCGGCCTGCGCCCGCTATGAGCAAGAATTGCAAACCGGCGCGATCACCGGAGCCAGCGGGCGCGGTATCGTTACCGGCACGCTTCTGGGCTTTTGCACCGGAAAGTCTGAAATCGTCCGTGCGCTGGAAGATACGATTGCGGCCAACGCCGAACGTATCACCGAAATCTCCCGTCTCAGCCTTCAACTCGATCAGGTTATTTATGACCGGGATGTCAGCATCGGCGCACGGGAGCTGACCTTTCTGGCCTTGGCCCGGCGCATGGATGCGCTGCTGAGCGAGCTGCAAAACGCTGACCGAACCATAGGTTTGCGCACGGCCTCAAGCACTATGGCCGGATCGGTTTCGGAACTGGAAGCGGTCGGGAACGGCCTAGCGCAAGCCCAGGCGCGCGCGATTTCTTCAATCGTCCAGGAAGAGCGCGCTTCCGGCGCAGCCATTGCAGCGATGATCGCGGAAATCGAGGCGCTGCCGCTGCTGGAAGCCGGGCGTGCCACGCTGAAACCTGCCCAAGTGCTGGTTCTGGAGCATTGGCGGCTGCATTTGCCGCAGCTGGCCATTGCCATGGCCATCGATCTCTTTGCCCCGCTCTCCACGCTGCTCTTCTGGGCCGCTGCGATCAGGGCGCGGGCGCGGAAACTGCCGACCAAAAGAGGAAAACCCCAATGAGTGCGATCAAACGCATGATCGGCACGGCCATCGGCTTTGCCATGGTGCTTGCTTTTACCGCCGGGATTGTCGCCCTGGTTCTGTCTTTGGCTTCCAAGCAACTTCCCAGCATCAAGGCCCTTGGCGCGGAGCTTCGCTGCATCGCAGGGTTCCCGGAAGCGGGCAGTGAATGCGTGGCCCAGGAACTGGCCGCGCTTGAGGCTGAGCGCCGGGCGCTCGAAGAAGAGCGCGAGCGCCTCGGCGATGTCATCGCCGCGCAGAGTTTCGTCTTCACTCAGGGCGATCAACTCAAGGATGGCGTTAATCTGATGGTCGGCACGCTCTATGCCGATGCCGCCCGCCAAACCGGCCTGATCCGCTCCTTTTGCTGGGCCATCATCGACCATGGCGGGCTCGACCCCCGCGTGGGCCTGGCCGTTCTGCATGGTGATGGCCGGATCGAAGATGTCGCCGTTCGGGCCGATGATCTGGCTCTGCTGGATATGAGCGTGAGCGAAGTTGACGCCGCGCGCTTGGCTTGCCCGTTTCCGGGAGTGTCCTGATGAATGGCGCTCCCCAGAAGCCTGGCGCGGGCCTGATCCAAAAGCTGCTGGCCACAACCGCGCTTGGATATGGCCTCTATCAGAGCTGGCCGCACGTTCAGCCCGGCAGCTTCGGGCCAGAATGGTGGAGCTATACTTGGAGCGGCGGGGCGCTGATCTTTGCGTTCGGGATTACAGCTATTGCCGCCGATCTGATAGCGCTGCTTGTCAAGCTGGGTCGTACATTCCGCGCGCTGCGCCCCAAGCGCAGCGAGGCCTCCGCCAGCTGGCTCACAAAGCGCCAAGCCTGCAAGGCTGGGCTGGCCAAAACCAAGGGGCTGTTCCTCGGTATTTTAGAAGGCCAGCCGCTTTTCATCCCCAATGCCGTGCATGGCTTGCTCTGCTCCCCGGCGCGCAAGGGCAAAACCACCGGCTTCGTGATGGCCGCGCTGTCCCATGATATCGGCACCAGCCGGATCGTGGCTGACATGAAGGGCGAGCTTGCCGCACAAACCGCCCGCCTGATCGAAGAGCGCCACGGCCAAAAGGTCGTTATCCTCAACCCGGCGCATAAATTCGGCATGGGCAATGCGGCCTATAACCCGCTCCAGATCATTCTGGATGATCTGGAGAACGCGCCCGAAGATGCCATCGCCGATGCGTGGTCGCTAGCGTTTCAGCTGGTCGCCTCACCGCCCGGTGGTGACCGTGATCCCTTCTGGCCGAATGGCACGCGCAAACTGATTGTTTTCGTCGTCGTGGCGCTTTGCTTGCTGCGGGACGAAACAGAGGCAAATCTGCCCCGCGCCTTTGCCGTTCTCGGCGACAACGAAGAATTCGAGAGCCTATTGTCTGAGGCCCACGCCAGCGATGCGCTTGGCGGTGAGCTGGCCAATCTGGCCACGAATATCGCCTCCAGCTGGGAGGATAATCCCAAACACTTTGAGTCCTTCCGCGAAGGGGCGGTGCAGGCCCTCGTGGCTTTCGGCCCCAGCGGACGGCTTGCGCCATCGATGGCGCATTGCGACTTTCGCTTCTCCGATCTGAAGCGCGAGAAAACCACGCTGTTTCTGGTCTGCGACTACTCCCGCATGGATGTGTTTGCGCCCTGGCTGGGCCTTCTGATCTGGGCGGCGCTCAAAGAGCTGCTGCGCAGCGATGATGCCACGCCCGTCCAGTTTCTACTGGATGAATTTACCAACTATCGGCTCTCCGGCCTGCCGAATGCGCTGACGGCCCTTGGCGGCTATGGCGTGCGCTGTTGGATGGTCGTCCAGGAGCTAGAGGAGGTGTCCCGTGTTTATGGCCGTGAAGCGCTGGCCACGATCCTGAGCCAGACGGATGTGAAGCAGTTCTTCGGCGTCTCTTCTTTCGAGACGGCAAGCCTTGTGAGCCAGATGCTCGGCGAGGAAGAAATCACCTCCGAAAGCTTCGGCATGGGCGGTGCGCCCGGCGATATGCCAAGCCTGTCCATCGGCACGGCCAAAAAGCCGCTGCTCACTCCGGATCAAATCCGCCGCTTGAGCGATGATGAGCAAATCCTGTTCATCAAGAACCTGCCTCCAGCGAAGGCGCTCAAGGCCGGATATCATGAAGTTGCGCCCTGGCGCGTGGAGGTTGCGAACAATCCGCTGCATGGCGGGCAGCGCTACCTGGGTAAGATCAAGATGCGTATCCGGCGCGGGCGGGCTGTGTCCACGCGGGCCGGAACGCGAATTATCAAACGCGCCCGGCGTCCCTTCTTTCGTCCGCTACTGGCTGCGCTCTCAGGCACGCTTCCTGCCACGCCGCTGATCATCTTCGGCGGAGCGGCGCTCGTCATCCTCACCTATGGCTGGCCGCATCTGCTCTGGGAATACACAGCCTCTGGCAGCTGGTGCCGTTATCTCGGCGTGCCGTTCATCGCCGATGGGTTCCAGACCTTCGGCCATGACCGCTGCCCCCTCATCGCTTGGAAGAAATGAAAGGAAACTGGGTTGTGAAATCATACGCACACATATCAAGGCGAAGCGCTTCGATGCGGTTGAGCACGATCAGCGCAAACCAGCTCTCTGAGCTGGCCATGCACTACGACCGGACAATGGATCAGGCGGCGATGATCGCCATCCACATCGCCTATCTCGGCCATCTCGAAGAAAAGCGCGATGCCGCCATGCAAGCGCTCAACATGGCTCTCGGCAACGGTGAGCCTGACGATGAATTGCCGTTCTGAAAGGAAACTCCCTATGTGCAAAGAACTGAAATCACTTATCAAAAGCCAGTGTTTTTTGCGCCATTGCGCCGAAACATGCTAAAATAAAAGAAATGGTGGTGGATTGCGCGCCGTTCTCAGAGCGCGCTTGCTGTAAACCCAACCATCATTCTTCGCCGCGCGGCTGTTCAGCCCCGGCATTTCAGAGGGCGACGGATAGAAAAACTGGTCTGCACGATAGTGCGGAAGGAAAGCCCGTGCGCTTGTCCCTACAAGAAAGGCGGTGATGTCATGAAAGATCACGGGTTCGAAGATGCGCCTGATCTGGGCGTGGCTCTGGAACGGGCGGCAAGCAAAGCTGAAGCCCGCAACGTCGAAATCGATGTGGAGAAATATCAGGCTTATCTGGATGATCCGTCCCTGAGCGATGATCAGAAAGAAGAGATCATCCACGCGCTCTGGACTATCATCATCGCCTTTGTCGAACTGGGCTTTGGCGTCAGCCCGACCCAACAAGCCTGTGGACAAGTCGAAAAAGAGCTTGATCCAGATGGCAAGGTCGATTCCGATGAAGATACTGGATTGAAACAAGAATTTAACGATGGGCCCAAGCGGAGTTAGCCGCTTGGGCTTGAAGAAGAAAGGCAGGTCACATGAAACCGCAAGAACATTTGAAACCCGATAAAGGCAAACCGAAGAGTCCGCAGGCCGCACTGATCTATTGCCGCGTCTCGGACAAGAAGCAGAAGACGGACGGCCACGGCTTGGAAAGCCAGGAACACCGCTGCCGCCAATACGCGGAAAAGCGCGGCTACACCGTGGATATGGTCTTTACCGATGATATCACCGGTGGCGGTGATTTTATGAAACGCACGGCAATGCGCGCACTTCTGGCGTATTTGGCATCTGAGCCGGATCAGAATTACGTCGTTATCTTCGATGATCTGAAGCGTCTTGCGCGCGATACCAAGTTCCATTGGACCTTGCGGGAAAAGCTGGACGAATTTGGCGCTGTTGTAGAGTCGCCAAACTTCAAATTCGATGACTCCCCCGAAGGCCGATTTGTTGAAACGATGTTTGCGGCGTCTGGCCAGCTAAAACGTGAGCAAAATGGCCGTCAGGTCGTCCAGAAAATGACGGCCCGTGTTGAGCGCGGCTATTGGGTGTTTCATCCGCCGGTTGGCTACCGGTACGAAAAGGACAAGGCCCACGGCAAGATTTTGGTCCGCGATGAGCCCGTCGCCTCCATCGTCGCCGAAGCTCTGGAAGGTTTTGCCAGTGGACGCTTTTCCTCACAGTACGAGGTGAAGAGGTTCCTGGAGGCGCAACCTGACTTCCCGAAAAGCGGCGCGTCCGGCTATGTTCACCCTTCAAAAGTCAAGGATATGCTCCAGCGGGTGGTCTATGCAGGCTATGTCGAAGCGCCGATGTGGGGCGTCAGCCTGCGCAAGGGCCATCACGAGCCCCTAATCAGCTTTGCGACCTATGAGCGGCTCCAGTCCGTCCTCAGCGGTAAGGTCTATGCACCGGCCCGGAAGGATATCAGCGAGGATTTCCCGCTGCGCGGCTTTGTAGCCTGCGATGATTGCGGTGAGCCTATGACTTCTTGTTGGTCCAAGGGGCGCAACAAGCACTACGCCTACTATCTGTGCGACACACCGGCATGCCCCTCCAGACGAAAGTCGATACCGCGTGCCAAGATCGAAGATGGCGCGGAAGCGCTTCTGCGCCGCCTACAGCCCGCGCGTCAGGTTTTTGCGCTCGCCAAGGTCATGTTCATCGATGCCTGGGACATGCGCCTCGCACGCGCCCGTAGCGAACAGAAGGCCCTGCACGCGCAAATCAGGGAGCTGGAGAACCAGATTGATACGATCCTCGACCGGATCGTAGAAACCTCCAGCCCGAAGGTGATGAAAGCGTTTGAGGATCGCATCGAGTCCCTGGAGCGCCAGAAGATCAGACTGACAGAACAGGCTGCGCAAAGCGTACCGCCGGACGGTCAGGCCGAGCGATTTATCGAACCGCTTCTCGGATTTCTGGCAAGTCCTTGGAATATTTACGAAAAGGGCAGCATTGCTTTGAAGCGCACAGTGCTGAAACTGGCCTTTGCAGACCCCTTAAGATACAGCCGGGAAAACGGTTATCGAACCGCCAAAACCACCTTTCCCTTCAAGGTGTTAGCGGAATTCTCAACCGCAAAGTGCAGGATGGTGGGCGACCCTGGAATCGAACCAGGCGTGCGTCTCCGCGAGGGAGTTACAGTCCCCTGCCACACCTTGCGGCCTGTCGCCCACTGGCGTGCTCTGTACCCACGCGCCATAGCGGCGTCAACCGCAAAATCTATGCCAACAAAGGACCTTGTGTTGCTCATTGTTCAGCCCCTGTCTGGCCTTATTCCGTTGCCATAACCTCCCCAGACGCAGGTGAAGAGCGGTGATGGCAAGTACATCGAAAATCACATTTATCGTTATCCTGGGCATCGCTATGCTAGGCCTAACGTTTCTGGCGATGTCCGGGATCGATAAGCTTTTTCTACATCCCCTCTACCGACAATTGGGCCTGTCATGGCTGACCCCGGTCGGGACCTTTTGGTACGTGTTGGCGGCGCTTTTATTTTTGCCTGGTCGGTGGACTGCCTTGCCAATCCGTTACCAGATCCGCGCGACCGCCGACGTCTTGTGCAGACCGTCGGAAGTTTGGGACGTGATCAGTCCGCGGCCCCGGGAAAACTATTGGGGCGCCGTCATTTCCCACGTGACCGGTGTTTTAAACGAGCCAAACCGGATCGATTTGCATTTTGAGCAAGGTGAGTTTGCGCAGCATAGTCGCCCGCTTCAAGCGGTCATCGATCAAGTCGAGCCGGAGCGATATTTTGCGCTGCGCTACCTTAACGCGGATGAGTTCTCAGCTGGTGCTGCAGACCTCGCATACAGTGAATACATCCTTGATCCTACGGACGCGGGCACGCGTGTCACGCTAGTCGAAACGCTGTCATGTTTGCGCCTAGTAATGATCCCACTGTTGCTTTTCCTGAACCCCTGCCGCGACTCTTTAGTGTCGTTGAAGGCGATTTGTGAGGGCACTGAAGACAGATCTTGGATGAAGAGAACTGCAGCGCGACTAGACGAACTGGACGGTTAGCCCGGGTCGCCTTCACAGTGGCCCTGTTCTGCTGTATCGCGACGGGCACCAACAGGGGCGGGGCAAATGAAAAAGCCAAAATGGGTAATTGCCAAAGAGCAGTCAAAGAAAGCTGCGGCGCAGGAAACTGTGTGGCTTTTTGGATTACATGCCGTGCGCGACGCGTTGCAAAATTCGGCGCGAGAGAAATTGAGGTTAGTCGTAACCCGCAATGCGATGGACAAGCTGGCCGATGCGATCACAACCGCTGGGATCGAGCCCGAACTGTCTGACCCCCGGAAATTTGCGGCGCCGTTGGATCCGCAATCCGTGCATCAAGGGGCGGCGCTTGAGGTGAGAGGGCTCGACTGGGGAAGCCTGAAGGATATTGCACTGGGCGACGGGCCCCAACCACCGCGTATCGTTTTGCTCGACAGGGTCACGGATCCCCACAATGTTGGGGCGATCTTACGCTCGGCCGAAGTCTTTGGCGCGCGGGCGGTGGTCGCGATGAATCGGCAAGCCGCGCCGGAAACGGGCGCGTTGGCAAAGACCGCAAGTGGGGCGCTGGAACGGCAACCCTATGTCCGGGTACGTAACCTGGCAGATGCGATGACCGAATTGAAAGATATGGGTTATCTGATGTTGGGTCTCGACGGTGAAGCGCAGACAACTATCGAAGCCGCGCTCGAAGGGAAGAAGGATCGTGCGGTCGCGCTGGTTCTCGGGGCTGAGGGCCCCGGACTACGTGAAAAGACTCGCGAAACCTGTGATCAACTCGTCAAAATCGACTTCGCAGGCGGATTCGGCTCGCTCAACGTCTCCAACGCGGCCGCAGTGGCCCTATATGCATCTAAAGCCTGATGTGAAGGAGCGGTGATGGCAGTCACAAAAGTTGGAACCTGTTGCTACTGCGGGACAAAAGCGGCGCTCGTTCTCCGGGGAGAGGCGCGCCATGAACTGAGCTGTCAGAGCTGCGGCGCGCCGCTGCACGCGTTGAAAATCCTGCCACACAAGCCGGAAAAGCCCAAAAAGCAAAAGGCTATCTCGCACCGTCCGCCGCTTAAAGGCCATGACGCGCCAGACCGTCCAGGAAAACGCAAAAAGCGTAAAAGCTTCAAGCAGAAGGTCTGGTCGGAAGTTTGGGATGCGCTCGAGGATATTTTCGATTGATTCAGGCGGTTTAGCAAAAACCTTGTTTATCCACAGGGATGTTTAAGTTTGCGTTCACGAATACCTGATCAACTCTTGTATGTGAGGGATCGGACCCCCAGATCCTTATCGAGACAAGGCATTGGAACCTGCCTGTCTGCCTCACTGTCCCTCGTTCCACACCTTGCGCCCGGCATTCGCCCGGGCGCTTTTTTCATGGAATTAAGCAGAGTAAGGTGGATGAATGTCGAACTATTCTGACGACTTTCTGCGCAGGATCCTGAAACGGACCAAAACCATCGCTGTCGTGGGCGTATCCGCTAATCCCGTGCGCCCCAGCTACTACGTGGCCCGCTATCTTGGATTGAAAGGATATCGAGTGCTTCCGGTGAACCCTGGGCTTGCCGGCCAGGTGCTGTTTGGTGAGACGGTGTATCCTGATCTCACCAGCATTCCGTTAGACGTGAACATGGTCGATGTCTTTCGCCGGTCAGAGGCCGTGCCGGAGATCGTGAATGAAGCCTTGGCGCGCTGGCCCGCATTAGAGACCATCTGGATGCAAATCGGCGTCAGGCACGACCAAGCCACTGCCGCAGCAGAAGCGCGCGGCGTGGATGTTGTGCAAGACCGTTGTCCAAAGATCGAATATCAGCGTTTGTTTGGGGAGCTGCGCATGGGTGGCTTCAACACTGGCGTCATTTCATCAAAGCTAAAGCTGTAAGGGGACGCTGACCCCCGTGCGCCATTCTCCCCCTGAGCTTCTCTTGTCGAGAAGAAGTTAAGGCCTCTGCGTCTTTTCTGCGATGCCCGATTGGGCCGTTCGCGTCGCAAGCTCGGCTTCGATATCTGCCAAGGTCACATCCCGCGCAGCACACATAACCAACAGATGGTAAAGCGCGTCCGCAGCCTCTGCCGTCAGCTTGTCTTTGTCGCCTTTGACGGCCTCAATAATGGCCTCAATCGCCTCTTCCCCAAATTTTTCGGCGCATTTCTCGGGGCCCTTCGCCAAGAGTTTTGCCGTCCATGAGATATTGGGGTCGGCTGACTTGCGGGCCGCGATGGTCGCAGCAAGGTCTTGC
The DNA here is from genome assembly GCA_038526085.1 of Pseudomonadota bacterium. GTDB lineage: Bacteria > Pseudomonadota > Alphaproteobacteria > Rhodobacterales > Rhodobacteraceae > Yoonia. The sequence goes on from JBCBHE010000005.1 coordinate 159,929, forward strand.
AAGCTCATGCGGTCATCCTCACTGGGATTCCATTGGCGGCCATGTGGCTCTTTGCTTCACCGATGCTGTAAGTGCCAAAGTGGAAGATCGAGGCGGCGAGCACCGCGCTCGCCCCGCCTTCGGTTACACCTTCGACAAGGTGATCCAGGGTGCCGACGCCACCCGACGCGATGACCGGCACATTCACCGCATCGCTGACGGCGCGCGTGAGTGGCAGGTTGAAGCCGGATTTCGTGCCATCGCGATCCATGGACGTGAGTAGGATTTCTCCGGCACCTTTTTCCACAACAGTCTGCGCAAACTCGACCGCATCAATCCCAGTGGGGCGACGGCCACCGTGGGTGAAGATCTCCCACCGGCCAGGCACGACTGTTTTGGCGTCGATCGCAACGACAATACACTGGCTCCCAAACCGCATGGCGGCCTCTGCGACCACATTGGGATCTTTCACTGCAGCAGAGTTGAAGCTGACCTTGTCGGCCCCCGCGAGCAATAGGTTCCGCACATCATTATGCGTTCGTACGCCGCCGCCAATAGTAAGGGGCATAAAGCATTGCTCCGCCGTCCGGGTAGCCAGGTCAAACATCGTGCCCCGGTTTTCCTCGGTGGCCATAATATCCAGAAAACATAGCTCATCCGCGCCTGCCGCATTGTAGGCGATGGCGGCATCGACCGGATCGCCTGCGTCGACCAAGTCAACGAAGTTCACGCCTTTCACAACGCGGCCTTCGGCCACGTCCAAGCAGGGGATGATCCGGTTTTTCAACATGCCGTGAGGTGTAGGCGGAAACCTGTTGCTTGGAAAGGTGTTGTGTCATGCAAGCCTTATCCAACAGGAGAAATGACATGACCCGATCCGTCTTAGCAGCGGCGATTGCTGTCGCCATTTTAGGAGCACCCGCAATGGCTGAAACGATAACACAGTCTTCACCCAAATCTGTTGTAGAGACGATGGACTCGCTTCAGGCTGCCGTTGAAGGTGCAGGCGCGACTGTCTTTGCGCGCGTCGATCATGGGGCAGGGGCAGCAAAAGTGAATTTGGAGCTTCCAGAGGCGCAATTGCTGATTTTTGGGAATCCTGCGTTAGGGACCCCAGCGATGCAGGCCGACATTCACGCTGGTCTCCAGTTGCCGCTCAAGGTGATGGTGTATGCAAGCGATGCGGGGACTGTGGTCGCTTATGAAAGCGTACCGACACTCTTTGATGGTCTTGACGTGCCCTTGGACGCCGAATTTGCGCAGAAAATGACTGGCGCGCTCGCAGCGCTGACAGGCAAAGCAATCGCCGAGTAGCGCGAGAGCTTTGCCAATTCGAGCCATGCTGTCGCCTTTCTGAACGCAGCTCCGCCCTTGCGAACTGCCGTAAGCTGTCTGAAAGGGAGGGGTGGCAGAAGAGCAAAAACAGGTTACGCTGCCGCAAATTGGGGTGTAACGATGAAATTCTTGTTAGTTTTTGTGGCCTTTGTGCTGTTGCCATTTGGGGTAACGGCGCAACAGCGTGTGGCCCTCGTTGTCGGCAACAATGCCTACGAAGACGTGCCTGTCTTAGAAAAAGCGGTTGCGGATGCCGAAGCAATCGCCGCCCAGCTGGCAACGCTCGATTTTGATGTGATATTGGCCACTGATGTGGATCGGCGGACTTTCAATTTGAAAGTCTCCGAGATGATCAATCGGCTCGAGCCGGGCGATACGGCGTTTGTGTTCTATGCGGGACATGGCGTGGAAATTGAGGGCGAGAACTATCTGCTGCCTGTGGATATATTGGGGTCCGGCGGGTTGTCGTCAGACTTCGTGACGTCTGAATCGATTGCGTTGTCACAGCTTTTGGATCGTATCCGGCGCACAGGCGCACGCACCACGTTGGCGATTTTGGATGCCTGTCGTGATAACCCTTTCCCGGCGGTTGCGGGACGATCGATTGGGCGACCACAGGGGTTGGGGCGGATCGCGGCACCAGAAGGCACGTTTGTTATGTTCTCGGCTGGCGCAGGCCAACAGGCACTCGATGCTTTGGACCGCTTCGATGGATCTGAAAACTCTGTCTTTACCCGTCTGTTGCTGCCCAAATTGGTGGAACCCGGGCTGGAGTTGCGACAGCTAATTGGACAATTGCGCGTTGAAGTGCGCGATCTCGCGCGCAGCCGTGACCATGCACAATTTCCAGCCTACTATGATGAATTGCTTGGTGATTTCTATTTCACAAGCGCTGCCAGTGTTCCTACGGTGGCGGACAGCAGTGTTGGTGTTCCGCTAAGCCTGCCTCGCGATCTGCCCGCTTTGGAGGACATGGGCGCGGTCGCGTCGTCCAAGACCGTAAGCGCAGCAATGGATGCGGTCGAAATTGCTGCACGTGAGGTCGGTGCCAGCATTTTTGCACGCGTCGATTACGTGGCAGAAGCAGCCGCGCTTGGCTTGGAAGCACCAGAAGCGGAAGTGCTCATTTTTGGCGAACCGCAACTGGAGATGGCTGCGTTAAGCGACAACATTTTGTCTGGCTTGATCTTGCCGTTGAAAGTTTTGGTCTTCTCTCACAAAGGCCAGACCGTGATCGCCTATGAATACCCTGAAGAGATCTTTGACGATCTGAAGCTGTCGCGCGATCAAACCTATTTGGATCAAATGACTGCGCTGCTTGACGCGATCGCGCAAGAGGCAGCGCTTTAGACCAGCGCGCGAAGGGCCGCGCCAAGATCTATTGCGCCGTCGTATAGCGCGCGCCCCGAGATCGCACCGGAGATTACGCCAGTCGCTTTCAGTGCTTTTAAGTCCTGCAGCGATGAGACGCCGCCGGAGGCGATGACGGGGATTTCGACAGCCCGCGCCAACGCAGCGGTCGCTTCAATATTCGGTCCCTTCATTGCGCCGTCTCGCAGGATGTCCGTATAGATAATCGCGGCGATGCCTGCATCCTCGAACGACTTGGCGAGGTCGGTGACCATCACATCTGTTTCTTCCGCCCAACCACGCGTGGCGACTTTGCCATTGCGAGCGTCGAGACCGACGGCGACTTGGCCTGGAAAAGCCCTCGCTGCTGCGCGCACGAGGTCTGGGTTCTCTACCGCCACAGTGCCGAGGATCACGCGGGTGAGACCTTTGTCCAGCCAGCGCTCGATCGTCGCCATATCCCGAATGCCGCCGCCCAGTTGGGTGGGGACATTGCAGGCCTGCAGGATCGCCTCAACCGGGGCAGCGTTCACCGGTTCGCCCGCGAAAGCCCCGTTGAGATCAACAAGATGCAGCCATTGGCAGCCTGCGGTGACAAAGCTCTCGGCTTGGGCCGCTGGGTCATCGTTGAACACGGTTGTTTGGTCCATATCGCCATGCACCAGCCGCACTGCGTTTCCGTCTTTGAGGTCGATGGCGGGATAAAGGATCATGGCGGGCTCCGTCGGTTCGTCGCGTGCTTTCACCACAGGCCTTTCCGGAATGCAACGCAGTGCGCGACCCAACGTTATGCTTGATCCCAAGGGGGCGCTGGCGACAGATTGCGCGCATCACTCACGGGAGGAGAGAGCGATGAAAAAGTTGATGATGGCCGTAGCAGGAGCGGCAATTGCGGTTGCGGGTGCGGCATCAGCTGATCCACTGCACGGTGTGTGGCAGACATCAAAAGATGACAATGGGAACTTTGGTTTTATCCAGGTTGCCCCATGCGGGTCACAGATTTGCGGAACACTGATCAAATCGTTTGATACAAACGGCACTGAGATCCAATCAGCGAACACCGGACGACAGATCATTTCTGCAACGGTTGCAAATGGTGACGGGACCTATTCAGGGAAAGTTTACTCCCCAGACCGCGACAAGACTTACAGCAGTAAGTTGGTCTTGTCTGGCAACCAACTGGCTGTGTCGGGCTGTGTTCTGGGTATCTGCCGGAATGGCGGTACTTGGGTAAAAGTCCAGTAACGCATCAACAACGCTCGCGATCGGCTAGGCCGGTCGCGATCAGCAAGCAACTGTCGCGCGCCTCGTAATAGTACCCGCGCGCGTACCATTGTACGGCTTCGGCCTCATTCCCATCCGCGACTATCCACGCGCCACGCAGGTAGCGCCCGGCGTAGAGCAGGTTCACTTCAGGGTCGAGCAGACTTTCGGGCGGGCCGCGATGGCCCATGGTCCGGGCTGTTTCGGGGAGGATCTGCATCAGGCCCCAGTACGGCCCATTCCGCGCATTTGCTCGGTAGTCGCTCTCTCGTTGGATAACGCGGTGGAGAAGGCTTTCGGGGATCTGGTGGATCGCGGCGTATTTCACCACGAGTTGTCGCATTTCGGGCGTTTCGCCGGGGTAGAGCGCTTGAGTGACCTGGGGTTCAGGTGCGCGCGACCCACAAGCGGCGAGGGCGAGGCAAAGGAGGATAATCCGCATGTGTAAAAGGTATGTTGGTCAGTCCGCCGTCGAAAGACCCGTTCTTAAGGATACGCGAAGGCTTGCCAAGGCCGTCCGCGTTGTGGTCGGATTAGGGCGTCCAGATCAAGAAGTTTGCAATCATCCGCAACCCGGCCGCTTGGCTCTTCTCTGGGTGAAACTGCATGCCAATAATATTGTCGCGCCCGACGATCGCGGTGATGTCGCCAGCGTAATTGACGTGTGCCAGCACGTGTGACGGTTTCGCCGCTTGCATCGCATAGGAATGAACGAAGTAGGCATGATCACCTGTCGTGATCCCTTCCAAAACGGGGTGCGGCGCGTCGACGATCAAATCGTTCCACCCCATGTGCGGGATTTTAAGGTCGGGATCCGTAGGCGTAATCAACCGAATGTCGCCAGGGATCCAATCAAGGCCCGCTGTCGGTTCGTACTCGTGACCTGTGGTGGCAAGCATCTGCATGCCCACACAAATTCCCATGAACGGCACGCCCCGATGGATCACAGCCTCTTGCAGCGCCTCTTCGATGCCCGATTGATTGCCAAGGTTTTCGCGGCAATGCGGGAAAGCCCCGTCGCCAGGCAAGACGACGCGGTCAGCTTTGGCCACAACATCCGCATCGCTCGTGACAATCACATCACCCGCGTCGACCTCTGCCGCCATCCGCTCAAACGCCTTTTGAGCGGAGTGCAGGTTGCCACTGTCATAGTCGATCAAGACCGTCGTCACAGGGCACCTTTGGTCGACGGGATCGCATCCGCTTTGCGCGGGTCGGTCTCCAACGCATCGCGCAACGACCGCGCGACAGCCTTGAACGCGGCCTCCGCGATGTGGTGGGCGTTAAAGCCGTGCAGCTTGTCGATGTGCAGTGTGATCCCGCCGTGCGTGCTCAAGGCCTGGAAGAATTCGCGCACCAACTCTGTATCAAAGGTACCGATCTTGCCAAACGGCAGATCAAGGTTACAGATCAGATAGGGGCGGGCAGACAGGTCCAGGGCGCACCGCACCAAGGCATCATCCATTGCGAGGTGGCAAGAGCCGTAGCGCACAATCCCTTTCTTGTCGCCCATCGCCTCGGTCAGGGCTTGACCCAGGGCAATACCCACGTCCTCCACTGTGTGGTGGTCATCAATATGTAAATCACCTGTCGCTTGCACAGTCATGTCCATCAACGCATGGCGCGACAGCTGGTCGAGCATATGGTCAAAAAAACCAACACCCGACTGGTTATCATAGACACCTGTCCCATCGAGATTCACCGTTACAGTGATATCCGTTTCCGCTGTCTTGCGCGTGATCGTTGCGGTCCGCATGTGCAGGCCTCCTTCAAGTCGTCGCTCGGCTTATAGGCGCGTCGGGCTGGGTCGCCAAGAGAGTGCGCGGCGAATGTTTGGGCCTGTGCCTTTGCTTAGAAAAAGCGCAGATACTAGACCTCCGGATAGGAATTTGGCGCAAATGCGCCGCGTCTTTGGCCTTCCAGGCAGAGGATTGGTTGTTCGCACTTTGTTAATTGAGGGTCATCAACTCCCGGGTTTAGCTGCCCCCAATTGAAAGTTCCGATGATGCCCCTGTTTTCGATTATTCTCCCGTGCCGTGACGTTGCCGAACACCTGCCAGTTGCGTTGGCTCACCTTAAATCCGAGGCCGACCAGAACTGGGAGGTGATTTGTGTCAACGACGGATCCACAGATCAAACACTCTCGGTGGCAATGCGCGCAGCGCAGTTGGACCAACGCGTGCGCGTCATCCATCAAACACGTGCTGGAGTGGATCACGCTTGCCGGACTGGTCTTACTGCGGCCTTGGGGAAATGGGTGGTCTTCTTGACTCCGCAAATGATGCGCGAGCCAGAGAGTCTGGCTGTCTTTCTCAAAGGTGTTCAGACCCATCCGTGGGCCGGCGCGCTTCGCCTGACAGGTGCGAAGCTGTTGGGGACGTGTTTCCGGCGCGACTTGATGCTCAATTGTGATGGTTTTCACATTGCCGGTGATGAATCCCTTGCCGTCGATGTCGCGCTGCAGATCAGTGCAAAGCATGCCCCAGTGGTTGCGCTAAAAACCACGCAGCCACGCCGATCGCCCCGCGCCCCCGTTCGGGTCCAATTGCACCCGACTTACGAAGCGCTCGCAGCCTAAGGAAAGGATTGTAACATGTCGAAACTGTGCCTTCTAATGCGTGCTGACGACCGCAGCACGATCTCGCCTGAAACCGTTGTGTCACTCTTGCCAGCACGGTTTTCCGATGGCTTCGAAATTGTGGTCGTCGAACGCGGCCGATGCCGCGCTTCGGTCGGCGCAAGCGACCATCTTCGCATCATTCGCCAGCCGCAAGTCGGGTTTGATCAGCCGATCATCGGGATGCCGGATCGGACATCAGCGGAAGTTGTTTTTCTGGATGACTATCGCAACTGTCACCATCCAGAGGACATCGACCGCCTTGAGGCGCAGATTGCGGCGACAGCGACTTAGAAAAGACCGGCTTCTTTCGCCGCAATCGCTGCCTGAGTGCGGTTTCGGGCGCCAAGTTTTCTGCAAGTTGTTTTGACGTGCAACTTGACTGTAACCTCTTGCAGAGACACCTCGCGCGCGATTTCCTTGTTCGACAGCCCTCGCACCAACCCACTGAGCACCTGTTTTTCGCGGGTCGTGAGCGATTTGGCAACGCGCGATTGGGCATCAAGCGCGCCGCCTTGAAGGAAGCTAATCGGCGCATAGATTTCACCCGCCGCCATAAAGCGGATTGCATTGATGAGGGAGGGGCCGCTCATTGTCTTTGGTAAAAACCCAGCTGCCCCATTGTCCAATGCTTGCTGCGCGACTTCCCGACTGGCAGAGCCTGTCAGAAGCGCGACGGGGGCTTTCGTGGCGCCCTTCATTTTATCGAAACCGCTGAGGCCATTCATGCCGGGCATTGCGTAGTCGAGCAGGACCAGGTCGTAACCAGCAACGCTTTCCGCCAATGCCGTTTGAAGGTCGTCTACAGTGGTGATCTCAAAGTCGTCCTCCTGGTCCAATAGCGCAACAATCGCATCGCGGACCAGAACATGGTCATCGGCAAACAAAATCTTCATCTCAGGTCTCCAGTCTTTGACGCTGGGCGTCTTGGCTGGACTAATGCTAGCGACTGAGAGTTAATACTTGAGTAAGGCCGGTAGGGACTCCCGCCGCACGTCGTTTAGGGGCGCGGCATTCGATAGCGGTCGAAGACGCGCCGATGCGTAACGCACCCTGACGGGAATCGGCGCTGCAGTTGCCCGCTGTCACCTCCGGTTTTCTTTGTCAGATATCTGTCAATTCAAGGTGGTCTCGGCAAGAATCCACCAGTCCTTTGACCTCACGCCAGGATTTGACAACCTGTGATTGCATATCCACAGGGTGTGAAGTTGCGCGACGCAAGAGCGGCCCAAACTTGCCCTTTTTTGGTCGCAAAGTGCCGCAAATTTTCAACCACCTAACCAACGGGCCGTTCGGCGAAAAAAAATAAGGGGTGGCCCGACACCAAAAATCTAAAAGAGTGGCCAGCACTGGCTACTGGTCTGCTGATTGTCGACACGATCAGCCGGAGCAGTGCGTCGTGCGGCCCCAACACACCGGAGGGACCGATGGCTTTAGATAGTCAAGTTGTTGAAAATTTAGGGGAAATTGAGGGGATGACATCTGCGCTGTCCGCAGAAGCTGTCTCGGGCATTCCAATTGCGGGCACAGGTCTGACAGGCACTGCATGGGCTGATGGGACACGTATCAATTCGATCACAAAGCTGCTTGAGGTGATTGAGGAAAGCGACCCAACTGCGACCTTCGAAATCTCAGAATTCGGCTTCGCGTCGAATGACAGCGAAACCACCATTGAGGAGTTCCTCGACGACAAGGGGATGGTCCTTTCCGGTGATGGTACGGCGCAAATGGGGCCCTCCGGCATGATGTTGGAAGGTTTCATTTATCTCCCTCCGGGTGAGCACGTGATCACAGTCGTTTCGGACGATGGTTTCGCGCTGAAGATCGGCGGTGTCGACTTCACGTCCTTTGAAGGCGCGCGTGGCACCGATGCGACCTCCGCCAAAGCGACGTTTGAAGGCGGATTATACGCGATCGAAATGCTCTACTTCGACGCTGGTGGCGGCATGTCGCTTGACCTGTTGATTGATGGCGTCCCCGTTGATCAAAGCGCGCTATATGCAACGCAGGATGAATTCGAAAACCCACCTGCGGATGTGCCACTCTTACCAGCTGAGAGCTATCATCCGTCGCTCACATTGGGCGAATTAGTTGTCGACACGCCTGAAACGCTCGACGGGACCGCACAAGCGGACAGCATCGACGGCCTTGGTGGTGACGATACAATCAATGGTCTGGATGGCGACGACTACCTTCTCGGCGGCTACGGTGATGACAAGATCGAGGGTGGCGACGGCGATGATGTGATCGATGGCGGTTACGGCTCTGACATGCTGATCGGCGGGGCAGGCGACGACCTCCTGATTTCCCGCTCCGACGGCGGCGAACAGCGTATCGCGCAGCGCTATGTCATCGACGAGACGCGCCCAACCGGGCCTTATGTGAACCCTGAGGCCGACAAGCTTTTCGGTTACGAATACCAACCGTTGATTGGCGATGACATCATGATCGGCGGGGAAGGACGCGACACCTTCCTGATCGCCCCTCAACTCAATGGGATATTGCCTGTTCTGGAAGAGCACACACGCTCCGACGGATCCATCCGCTGGGCTGGGGTTGCTGGCGAAAATGACTTCCAGCACCTCCACTGGGTTGATCTGCACGGGTTTGACCTGATTGCAGACTACAATGCGGAAGACGACCACATCGCGGTCATCGGCCATACCGCCAACGTCTTTGTGGAACATGTCGACTACGACAATGACGGCGTAACGGAAAGCATCATCACTACCGTTTCGCTCCAGCACGGCGGCGGCGGGGCGCATGATCGAGACTTGATCGGTGTGACCTTTGTTGAAGGCGATCTTGTCGATGTTGACGACATCAAAACCGACAACGGTGTGACATACGGTGTGGTCGAGAACTTCGAAGACGTGGCGCAAGCCATCAACCAACAAGGTGAGAGCAAAGAGGTTACTGAAGGCGGTGAAACCTTTGCAGGATACGATTACCGCGGCGCGGGCGAAGCGACAGTCGCGCCCGACGGATCGCCCGAAGATTTGATGGACAATCCCTATTGGGATGAGGCCCAGGCCTACATCGGGTCTCCATCAGAGGAAGCAGAAATTGAGCTGACCCGTGATCCGTTTGATCAGCTTGGCTTCACCGAGGCTGCCGGAGAAACGATTACCGGCACCGATGGCGATGACGAGATCGCACCAACGGACCCGGCGGAGCCCGATGGCCTTCCCGGAGCGCTGGGCATCTGGAACCTCGGCGGTAGCGATAAAGGCGCCTACGCGGATGAACGTGGCGAACTGGATCCGGTAAAGGCCTACACGCTTTACGAACGCCAGGCATTGCTGCGCACAGATGACACCGAAGAGGGTCCGCGCCCCGGCACAACAGCGTTAACTTTTAACGGGGATGATCAGTTCGCCTATCTGAACCACCAGGACGCGTTTATCATCTCGCAGGGTACTATTGCACTTTGGGTTCGTGCGGATGATTTGTCCGACACAGGCGCAATCGTAACCAAGGACCAGCGCAATTCAGGTGACGGCGGTCACTTCCGCCTTGTCCAATTGGAAGACGGCAATCTACAGCTCCGTTTCGCGCCGGGTGACGGCGGATCGAACGTTACTTGGAACACTACGGAGTCGATCTTGGAAGAAGGGGTTTGGGCACACTTGGCGGTTAACTTTACGGCCAATGGCGTCACCGTGTTCAAAGATGGAGTCGCGATCGACGATGATCTCTGGACCCCTGATGAGGGCGATGTGCCAACACCCGGTGTGTATCAAGAAGCCTATCTGCTGCGGAATGAAGAACCATTTGTCTTCGGCGCCGACCAACGGATCACGCAACTCAACGACACCGCGTTGGAATTCGCAACAGACCGCACCGATCTCGTGAGTCCGTTTGAAGGTGCCATGGCCGAATTTGGTATCTGGGGCGGCATGTCGGCTGACGATGCGCTGACGGAAGCGGAACTGATCGACCTGATCGAGAACGGCCCTGGTGCTGCAGTGACCAATCCGTCTGGACCACAGGCGATGATCGCGTCTGACGACGTTTTTGAGGGTGGTGCGGGTGACGACACGATTAAAGGGGAAGGCGGCGACGACTACCTCATGGGTGGCGCAGACGACGATATTATTTACGGCGGTTACGGCGACGACAAGATCGACGGCGGCACCGGCAACGACACCATTGACGGCGGGCGCGGCTCTGATCTTGTGATGGGCGGCGAAGGCGACGACGTGATGATCTCCGGCGGCGACGTCGGCGAAGATCGCGCAGGCCAGCTTGTGTTGGGCGAACCCTCACGGCCTTTCCCAGACCCCTCCATCGACAATGAGCTCCTGAAGCTCGTAGATTGGGTCGATCAACCGCTTTATGCCGATGACATCTTCTTCGGTGGGGCTGGGTCGGATGAGATGGTGGTGAACACCTATATCAACGGCAAAATGGATGCGATCCTCGACAACGTGAAAGATGGCTCAAGGGAGATCAATTGGCACGGGGTCGCAGGGGAAAATGCCAGGATCCACGACCACTGGGTCGACGGTGTCGGCATCGACATCTTTGGTGACTTTAACGCCGAAGAAGACTCGATCTCCATTATCGGCCACACGACCGAGATTGAGATCACCTATGGTGCCGTTGATACTGATGGAGACGGCTTCGATGACGCCGTCTTGTCCCTCATCCGCATCTATTCCCAACAGGGCAATGGCGGCGGGGCCCACGACGAAGACGAACTTGGCATCTTGGCCGTAATCGGTGACATGGTGACCGAGGATATGGTGACCACGGACGCTGGCGCACACTACGGCATCGTCACCACGATTGATGAGCTGCAAGAGGCGCTCGCGCCCTCAGACGACCCATCATCGGTCTCCCGTCCTGATGACGTCTTTGGCTATGATGATCGCGATGTCGATGGACGGCCGCTCACGTCTGATCCTTTCGCCTATTCAGTGAATCCGTTTATGGAAGAAGCCTCAGCGCAATTTGCCTGGCAAACCGCTGACGGTGACCCAAAAGAGGTGATCAACAGCCATGAAGGTGGCACCTTCGGTGGGGCCAACGCCATCGAAATGGCGCATGACCCAGCAGAGCAGCAGGCAGAAGGCACGTATCTCTTCACATTCACCGCCGACACACCTGGCGAAGGAGATCAAGCACTGCTGTCGAAAGACTTCGTCAACAAACAAACAGGTGGCCACCTCACTATCTGGGTCGACAAGAGCTCCAATCTCAAAGTCCGCTTCCAGTCGACGAATGAGGAACGTGTCCTGCGGATGTCAGACGACATAGAGGCGGGTGAGACCTATCATGTTGCCTTTAGCTACAATGCCGATGAGATCGCACTCTACGTGAACGGCGCGTTGGAAGACAGCGACGATGGATTCGGCGATGGTATGACCGGGAATGACAATTCCACAGTGCTCGGCGCTTCGACCCGGGCCCGGCGTGAAGATGATGATCGGCTCGATTGGTTCTTCGACGGTGAAATTGCCAACGTCGCGGTGCTGGATGACGATATCGACGCCGTCGATGCGATCTTGCTGGCTGAGAATGGGAATGATCCCAGTTTCCTAAGTGCCTCCGAGGCGAACCTTGGGCCGGTTGAAGAACCCGCGCCAGCAGAGGAACCCGCTCCCGAAGAGGAACCCGCACCCGAAACGGTTCCTGCGCCGGAAGAGGTTCCTGCCCCTGAGGAAGACCCCGACCCAGAAGAGGACCCAAACCCAGATCCCGGATCCTCGGAAGAAGACGCCTACGTCCGTATGGAAATGGGCTACACCGAAGTCATGCAACCGGACCGGGATACGTGGCACACCATCACCTTTGCGGAGGAGATCGACGGTGCGGTCGTCATCATGGGCCCACTTGAACGCAATGGCGGCCATGATGCGACAGTCCACGTCCGCAACGTGACCTCGACTGGTTTCGAATTCCAGATCAACGAGTGGGACAACCACGACGGCTGGCATAAGACCGAAGGTGTGAGCTGGATGGCGATCTCTGAGGGGACGCATGAACTGGCCTCCGGGCAGGTGATTGCTGCTGGCAGCACGCAATCCAGCACAGATCTTTCTGAGGCCATGGTGGTCGATCTCGACGGGTTTGAAGACGCCCCATCCGTCTTTACGCAAGTCACGACTGATAACGAAAGCAGCGCCGTTGCGACGCGACAAGTGGCGATCACGGAAGACGAACTGACCATTCTGTTGCAGGAGGGCGAGGGCGCGCCAGATCAGGAACGGGCGTCAGAAGAGATCGATTGGATCGCCTTTAGCGACGATGTCGGTGGAGTCTTCGATCTGACGTCGATCGACGGCGGGGTAAACCATAAGTTTACAACGCTCGACTTTGATGAGGTCGATGGGGAAGCTGTCTTCTTGGCGTCGATGCAGTCCATGAACGGCGGCAACACGGCCAATATGCGCTATCGCAACCTCGACAACGACAGCGTTGAGCTCAAGATCGCTGAGGAGCGCACGGGCGACAACGAGCGCTGGCACCTTTTCGAAGACGTTGACGTTCTGACGGCTGCAGCGGGGTCTTACGACCTTCAACTCGCCTAACAACTCGGGTCGGGCGATGGTGATGACCAACGCCCGACACGCTTATTGCACTTGACGACCAATACGCCGAGGACGGCGCACCGCATCGTATCTGCATGTCGGTGGTTTTCTGGAGCGGGCGATGAGATTCGAACTCACGACCCTAACCTTGGCAAGAGATTTTGTTATTTAAAATCAGTATCTTACAATATTTATTGGTCAAGTATGGTGTAACAAATGGCAAATATTCGACAGCTAAGTTCCGGCAATTGGAATGCGCAAGTAAGATTGGTGGGCGTGCGCCCTCGTTCACAGACTTTTCACAGTCGCGAGGAGGCGGAAGATTGGGCGTCTGGTCTAGAAGGCATAGCTCGATACAAGCATCCTTCATTCCAGGCGGCGGGGCTTACCTATGCAAAAGAAATATTGGGAGGA
>JBCBHE010000006.1:0-153992 GCA_038526085.1 Pseudomonadota bacterium
GGCGATTGGCCAGTCTGGGCTGAATTTCAGCGGTGATCTTGCGGATCGCGCGGGTGCCATCCTTGGCACCTCCGGCGGCGGATTGACGACGCAAGACGACAATTATCGGGCGGTCTATGAGGAAGGCAAGAACCGCGTTCATCCGTTTATCGTACCCAAACTTATGAACAACGCGGCGGTCAGCCAAGTGTCGATGGAATGGAACCTGCGTGGACCGTCATTCACGGTTGCGACAGCCTGCGCGTCATCGAACCACGCCATGGGTCAGGCTTTCAACATGATCCGCAGCGGCATGGCGACAGTTATGATCACAGGCGGATCAGAAAGCATGTTGTGCTTTGGCGGGATCAAAGCCTGGGAAGGCCTGCGCGTGATGTCCAAAGATGCCTGCCGCCCGTTTTCGGCAACGCGAAACGGGATGGTGCAGGGGGAAGGCGCGGGGGCCTTTGTCTTTGAAGACTATGAGCATGCCGCAGCGAGAGGTGCCGAGATCTTGTGTGAAGTTATCGGCTTTGCGATGTCGTCTGATGCGTCAGACATTGTGATGCCCTCCAAACAAGGGGCTGCACGCGCGATTGCGGGGGCTGTTGCTGACGCGAAGATCGCGAAAGAAGAGGTCGGCTACATCAACGCCCATGGCACGGGAACGGCAGCCAATGACAAGACGGAATGTGCTGCGGTGGCGGATGTTTTTGGTGCGCATGCGGACAGTCTTATGATGTCTTCGACAAAATCGATGCATGGGCATCTGATCGGGGGGACTGGGGCTGTGGAGCTGCTCGCCTGCATCATGGCGGTCCGTGATGGCGTGATTGCGCCCACAATCGGGTATGAAGAACCGGATCCCGAATGTGCCCTAGATGTTGTCCCGAATACGGCGCGCGACGCGAAAGTCACCGTCGCTTTGTCGAACGCCTTTGCTTTCGGCGGCCTTAACGCGGTTTTGGCCCTACGCGCGGCTTGACGAGTTGCTGCGCTGCGGCAATTCTGGGGGCATTCAAGTAAAGGATTGACCATGACCCCATTTGACATCTGGGCGCCGATCTTCCGCGCGCCGTTTTCGGGCAATGTGACCCAAGAGATCTCACCGCGTTTGCTGTCACCGAACATTCAGGGCGTGCCAGAGATCGAACATAAGATTGAGACAGAAGTGGCAAGCTTTGGAAAACAGCTGGGCAAGATCATTGAAGCACTGCGCGAACTGTCAAAAGAGACCAATGTTCCACTCGCCGACATCGACGATCTTTATCACAAAATCGAAGCGGCAAAGGCCGAAAGTAAAGATGCCCTACGCGTACATGCGATGGAGGCCTTGGCGCGTTTGAAGGCGGCGGACGCTGAAGGATGGTCCGCCCTTGTCACTGAGGCCGGTTCGGAAGGACCGCCTGAAACTTAGTCAGGCGGCCCATCTTATTATTCGGCGGGAGGGACAAGACCGTCGAAACCGGCTGTAAAACCGGTCAGCGAAACAGCTAGGACCACTTCCTGGTCGGGCGCCGCCGCCGGAACCATACGGACCGTGGCGGCAACACCGCGCTTAAATTGGTTCACCTCATCTTGGGTGAATCCAACCCGCGCCACGCAGCCTGCCGTATTACAGAATGTAAACGGATAGCGTCGCGCAGAGCCGCCATCGACAGAGATCGTCAACTGTTGCGTCAGCAAGGTTTCCAGCGGTGCGACGATGGTTGCACCCGCCGCGGCGCGGCCCGAATCTTGCAGTGGGAAGATGCTGAATTCCGCGACATCATTGCCTTCCCCATCCTGCAGCAGCTGGTACAGCTGACATGGATCTTCCTGGCCTTCTGGCGCTTTCAAACACCGAAAGGACCAATCGCCTGACTGGCCGCGGATGTAGGGTTGACCTGGGGCGAGGTCTTCGACCGAGGTTGGTTCTGCGTCGCTGATAGGCGTGCCGAGCGACAAGCCATCGGCAGGATCAGCCGCCGTTGAGTCCTCGGACGGTGTTTCCGCGGTTGCGGCGTCTTCGGTTGTTGTGTCCTGCGCGATCGCGGGGCTGGCGAGAAGCAGTGCCAGCAGGAGATGCGTTGCCGGTTTGATCATGAATTATCATCCACTTGTTTGCTTTTTCGCTCGTCTAGCAGGTTCGCAAGGGGGTGTCAGGGGCAAAAAAGTGCCGGACGCGACACGCCGCTGATTGGTACAAAAAACTCGTCCCAACGAAAAAGGGCCCTTGCGTGCAAGGACCCTCAATTCGTCTCTCCCTGTCGGACTTTGCCGACGATTGGCGACACGCTACGCAATGGCCTTTAACAGGTCAACACGAAATTTCGTGTAGAAAATCAACTCTTTTGCGGCGTTTGCAAACGAAAAATGCCGTGCCCGAAGGCACGGCAAGTCAGACAGGGAGGTCACGCGCCACCAAATCTGGGAGGGGGATCAGCAGCGCATGGAAATATGACTAGCACACGGGTCTTAAGAATGTATTTTGACGCCGAACGGGTAGGGGGACGCGATGTCTGACGGAATTTTTATCGGTGGCGGCGGCGCAAACTACGGGGTGCCGCAGCATCTGTTGCTCGACAAGGCAAATCGGCACGGCTTGATTGCTGGCGCGACGGGCACCGGGAAGACAGTGACCTTGCAGATTATGGCAGAAGGCTTCGCCGCGGCTGGCGTGCCAGTGTTCTTGTCGGATGTGAAGGGTGACCTGTCAGGTTTGGCGAAGTCTGGGAGCCCAGACTTCAAACTGCATGAACCCTTCATGAGCCGGGCCGAGACCATTGGTCTGGACCTTCAATACGGCACATTTCCGGTGACCTTTTGGGATCTCTTTGGTGACCAAGGGCATCCTATTCGGGCCACCGTCGCTGAAATGGGCCCGCTATTGTTGTCGCGTCTCATGGAATTGACGGACGTCCAAGAGGGCGTGTTGAACGTGGCATTCCGTGCCGCGGATGAAGAAGGTCTGCCGTTGCTGGATCTGAAAGACCTGCAGGCTTTGTTGGTTTGGGTCGGGCAGAATGCGAAGGCGCTGTCTTTGCAGTACGGCAATGTGTCCACCGCGTCCGTTGGGGCGATTCAGCGCCAGTTGTTAGTGCTTGAGAACCAAGGTGGCGCAGCGCTCTTTGGTGAACCCGCGTTAGAGCTGGCAGACCTCATGCGCACGGACTCAAATGGGCAAGGTCAGATCAATATTTTGGCGGCCGATAAGCTGATGGCCTCGCCCCGGCTTTATGCGACCTTCCTGTTGTGGCTTTTGTCGGAGCTGTTTGAAGAAATGCCGGAGGTCGGCAACCCCGACAAGCCGAAGCTGGTTTTCTTTTTTGATGAGGCACACTTGCTCTTTGAAGACGCGCCAAAGGCGCTGGTTGAGAAGGTTGAGCAAGTCGCCCGTTTGATCCGCTCCAAGGGTGTTGGCGTTTACTTCATCACGCAGAACCCGGCGGATGTACCAGACGATATTCTGTCTCAGCTCGGCAACCGGGTGCAGCATGCGTTACGCGCGTTTACGGCGAAGGACCGGAAGGAATTGAAACTGGCCGCGCAGACCTATCGTGATAACCCTGCCTTCGATACGGCGGAGGCGATCCAAGAAGTTGGAACGGGTGAAGCGGTCACATCATTGCTCGACGGCAAAGGCATTCCGCAGATCGTGGAACGGACACTGATCCGACCACCATCTTCGCAGCTTGGCCCGATCACTGTGCAAGAGCGGGCAGCGGTGATGTCAGCGTCGCCGATGGCTGGTAAGTACGATGAAGCCCTTGACCGCGAAAGCGCTTCAGAAATGCTCTCTAAGCGGGCGGAAGCTGCGGCGGAAGCCGCTGCTAAAGCGGAAGAGGAAGAAGAAGCGGCCGAGCTGCAGTTGCGCGAGTTCAAGAAGGCGCGCCGCTATGATGCGCCGTCTGCTGGTCGGTCGACATCACGCAGTCGCACGGTGCGGGATGACAGCTTCGGCGGTGCGGTTGCGAGCGTCGTCATCAAGGAACTTAAAGGGACAACAGGCAAGCGGATCGTGCGAGGGATCTTGGGCGGGCTATTTAAGGGGCGGTAAATGATACGGATGATAGCACTCGGTTTGATCGCTTTGATCGGCGCGCTGCACGGCTACATTTTATGGCTCGAAATGTTCGCCTGGGAAACGCGCGGACCAGAGGTGTTTTCAAGTTTCCCGCCAGACCTTTTCCCACAGACAACGACATTGGCGGCCAATCAGGGGCTTTATAACGGGTTCCTTGCCGCGGGCCTGTTTTGGTCGCTGCTTATACGCGATCCTGTTTGGTGGGCGCGGGTGGCGACCTTTTTTCTGCTGTGTGTTGCGGTGGCCGGTGCCTTTGGCGCAGCGACGGCATCGACCCGTATTCTGTTCGTCCAGACCGTGCCTGCGGCAGTTGCGCTGGTTTGCGTGTGGTTGGCGCGCCAAAATGATGGCGCTGCCTAACAGCCCTGACGAAGTTGTTTCTACCAAAGAAATCGGACCAAAGCCTTTGAGAGGCTTCACCGCCGCTCCGCAGCCAATCGAGGCTCGACACCCACTTTCGTTGGGTTAAAGCGGCCGTACTTTAATCTCCGCAATGCGGTTTTCTTCTTTTGAGATTACCTCAAACCGGAAGCCGTGGAAGCTAAACACCTGTCCCTCAATCGGGATCATTTGCGCTTCGTGGATCACAAGACCAGCCACCGTGTTTGCCTCCTCATCCGGCAACGACCAGTCGTGCGCCCTGTTAAGGTCCCGGATCGTCATCGCACCGTCGATCAGGTAGGTCCCATCTGGACACATCTCAATCTCATTGACGTCTTCTTCGTCGAATTCGTCGGTGATTTCCCCAACGATTTCTTCGAGGATGTCTTCGAGTGTGATCAGCCCTTGCAACCCGCCGTATTCATCAACGACCAGTGCAAAATGCGCGCGACGCCTCAAGAACTGCCGCATCTGGTCGTCCAGCGTGGTGGTTTCCGGTACGAAATAAGGGTCCATCGCGACCGACATGATGTCGAACTTTGCAACTGATGCCGCGGTTGCACCTTCAGCCGTCAAGACCCCGTGCATCGCGCGCAAAAGATCCTTCGCATGGATCACGCCAACAATGTTTTCGGGGTCATCACGGAATACCGGATGGCGGGTGTATTTGGACTGCAGGATTTGAGCAAGGATGTCCTGCGGCGGGGAGGCCGCATCGACCATCTCAATATTGGAACGGTGGAGCATGATCTCTTCCACCGCACGTTCGTTTAGATCAAGCGCGCCAAGGATCCGGTCGCGGTCTTCTTTTTCAACCACACCCTCTGTGTGTCCCAGTTGAAGGGCACCGGCGATTTCCTCCCGTACGGCCAGGATATGGCTGTCCGGATCGGTATCGACGCCAAAGATCCGCAGGATGCCACGCACTAAAACGCGGACCATCGCGACGATCGGCGCGAAAAGACGGACGACCAACGATATGGGTAAGGCCACCCGCGAGGCGACTTTCTCGGGGTTCGTGATGGCGTATGTCTTTGGTAGGACTTCCGCAAATATCAGCACCAGAAGGGTCATGATCAGTGTTGCTGCAGCAACCCCGTTTTGGCCGAATACCTTTGTGAGCACCGCCGTCGCTAACGATGTCGCCAGGATGTTCACAACGTTGTTGCCCAAAAGGACTGAGCCGATCATCCGCTCATTATCGTCGGTTACATCCAAGGCCCGTTGCGACCCTTTTGAGCCGCGTTCCGCCTGTGCCTGCAGTTTCCCACGGGATGCGGCTGTCAGCGCCGTTTCAGATCCGGAGAAGAAGCCAGAGAGGCAAAGCAATACCAAAATCGCGACGGCCGTGATCCAAAAGGCGGCGTCAAATACGGTGGGGTCCATCAGGGTCTTTCATGAAATCTGCGGGAAAAGAGTATGCGTGCGGTGGACGCACTTCAAGTCACTCAACTTTCCCTTTTTTCTTTGCGAGAGGGTGGTGGTCTTGCACGAGTGCTTTGAGACGGGCGTCGACAACGTGGGTATAGATCTCGGTCGTGGCCACATCCGCGTGACCCAGCATGGTTTGGATCGCGCGCAGGTCTGCGCCACCTTCCAACAGATGAGTCGCAAACGCATGGCGCAGCGTGTGAGGCGTGACTTTATCGGGGGCAACACCAGCATTCACTGCGAATTCTTTGATCAGCCCGAAGAACCGATGCCTTGTGAGGTGCCCTGCCTTGCCGCGGCTTGGGAACAAGAATTTTGACGGCGGCAGACCTTTCGCACGCCCGGCGTCCTCTGCCGCGTCGCGTACTTTGAGCCACTCTGCCATTGCACGTTTGGCGGGCGGGGAAAGCGGTACAAGGCGCTCTTTGCCTCCTTTGCCCTTGACCAAAAGCATGGCGGGATCGCCGCGCGCGGCGGCCACAGGCAGGGTCATAAGTTCGGTGACGCGCATGCCAGTCGCGTAAAGGAGCTGCATCAGGCAGGCGTTGCGCGCGCCTTCTTTGGGATGGCTCGCGGCTGCGTCGATCAGCCGATCAACCTCATCCTGGGTCAGCGTCTTGGGCAGCGCCTTGGATTTGCCAGGACCCTTGATCTGGATTGCGGGATTGTCCTCTCTCCAGCCTTCCTCGAAAGCAAAGCGATAAAGTTGCCGAATGGCGGAGAGGCGCCGCGCGCGGGTCGACCGCGAAAGCCCCTGCGCGTCGCAATAGATCAGATAGCCTTCAACTTGATCCTGCATGGCTGTCGCAAAATGAAGAGACTTGCCGCCCAGCCAATCGGAAAAGTCACGCAAGTCATTGGCGTAGGCCAGTTGCGTGTTGGTCGCTGCATCCAGTTCGGCCGCCTGGGCTTCAAGAAAAGCTTGGACCCAATGGGCCATAGGCTGGTTTGCTTGCGTCATAACGGACGCTCCAAAAGCAAGATCTGGAGGCTGGCGCGGCGGGCCAAGTCTTCTAAGCCGACTGCGCGGAAAAAGGCGAGGCTTTCGGTTAAGGCGATCAGGTCACCATCGGTGCCCAGATCAAAGAGTGCGATCGCCCGCAACAGGGACTCGCCCAGCTTGTCGTCACTTGCCAGCGCCATCAGTGGCTCTGGCGGCGCGGCCGTTGTGAAAGCATTCACGATGGCGCGGTACGTTGGATCGCTGCGCAAGGATCGCTCTGGGGTGCCTTGGGAGAGCAATACCAAGGCTGCGTTCTCATCCGGGTGGGCCAACGCTGCAGCTTCATATTGTGGCGAAAGCAACGCAACGGTGAAGGCCAGTTCGGCCGCGCGCCCTTGTAGCCTAATCTTGCTTAGACGTTCAGCGTATTCAGCCGCAAAAGCGAGTTCAATCCGGGCCCCTTTGGCGGAGGCCCAGGCGGCGGGTAAGGTGGCGGCAATGCGGTCTGGATTGCTCGTTGCTAACGCAAGCTCGAAATCCTGCACCGCTTTGGCCCGGTCCCAAACGCCACCTGACGCGGATGGAGTGCGCGACGTATACAACGCAAACACGACATTCGGTGCGATGGCGCCATGTCGGGCCAGACGCTCCGCCGCTTCCAACTGGCTTTTCCAACCAACGGTATGATGTAGATCTGCATGGGCAAATGCGCGGGGCAGGGTGTTTGTGCTCTGACGCTCGCCGATCGCCTCGTACATTCGGAACATTAACGGGCTGATCCGGGCTGGCGGGCCCAACGGCGGTTCCCCTTCGAAAAGCTCAGGATCCAGGAACCGTGACAACAACGCAGCTTCTTGCGCGTCGATATCGTTCAGCGCAATACGCGTATTGAGGGACAAAGCCGCTGCTGACCAATCGCCGCTTCTTGCCAAGCAAAAGATTTGTGCCGCATCGGTGGGCGCAATGTCGATCCGGCGTTGCAGAACGCTACAGGCCCGATTTTCGATCCCGAGCAACAAGGCCACATCAAACCACCGCCGAAACAGATCAGGGGTTTCAATCTGTGCTTGTTCCAGCATGCCTTGCGCTGGCTCAATTGCACCAAGGTCGAGTAGTTTATCGACGCGGGCTTGAAAGAGCTTCCCATCTGAGGAGGCGCCGAGCGGTGGGTCGGCTTCGGCCAAAAGAAGCATCTGCAACAGCTCTTGCATCGCGGGCCAGCCGTGAATGTCTTCCGCTTTGAGGAGGGCAATCAGGAGCGCTTCGTCGCTGCCAGACCACAAGGTCGTTGGGAGGGCCGTGACCGACGGTGCCAACAAACCAATTGGATCAGGTGACGGTCCATCCAAAGGTGCTGTGGACACCCGCGGAGGAGTCGCGGTGGATGCGATGGGTGGTTCGTCTTGGATGCTCGCATCAGGCGTTGCGTTTGTTGGCGGCACCTGAACGCTTTGCGAGAGCCAATCAATTGCCGACAAAGGCGCGCTCTCTTGCGCAAATGACAGCGCCGGCCAACAGCAAAGTAGCGCGGCGCGTGCGATCTGTTTCATCAGTTCAGATCCAGTGTAACAGGCTCAACAACCTGCTCCAGTGGCGGCGCAAAATCGTCTGCGAAGAAAAGCGGACCAATATATGCATAGCCAATTAAGCCAATCGCGGCGAGCGCGGTCAGAAATATCAGAGCCTTGATTACGCGCCACATAGGATGTCTCAGTTTGCCTCAATGCCTTTGGCAGCGGTTGTTCCCCCGCTTATCTCACGCTTTATATATGGTCTTTTTGGCTTTTTCACGCCATTGCATGAGATAATTTATGATTGAGCGGCGCTTGGCCGAAGATCGTGGCTGGAACGCAATGGAAAAAACCATGACGAACGAGAGCTTACCCGCCAGGTTTCACCTGAAACGCGCAGTGGTTCTGGTTGGCATGATGGGTTCCGGCAAGACCGCGATCGGGAAAGCACTGGCGACACGGTTGACCGTCCCTTTCCTTGACAGTGACGCCGCCATTGAAGAGGCCGCGCAGTTGAGCATCGCTGAGATCTTTGAGCGCGACGGGGAACCTTTTTTTCGCAAGCGAGAGGCGGAGGTCATTGCGCGCCTTATGCAAGGCCAACCTTGTATTCTATCAACCGGCGGCGGGGCATTTATGAGTGCGGCGGTGCGCGATACAATCGCTCAAAATGGTGTAGCGCTGTGGCTAGATGCGGCACTTGAGACCCTTTGGGAGCGTGTCCGACATAAAGACACGCGCCCCTTGTTGCGCACAGCGAATCCGCGCCAAACGCTAGCTGATATCTATGACGCTCGCCGTCCGGTCTATGCCCTTGCAGGGCTGCGCACTTCGATCCCGGCACAGACGTCAATTGAGCAAACAACTGATCTCGTCATGCGCACTTTGGCGGACGCACCAAATTTGATGGAGGCCCTTGATGAGCACTGACAATTTGACACGCACTGTTTCTGTGGATCTGCCCGGTCGGGCTTATAAAATCGAGATTGGATCCGGCGTTGTCAGCCTTGCGGGGGAGAAAATCGCCGCAATGAGCCGCCGGAAACATGTAACGGTCATTACCGACGAGACCGTCGCGCCCCTTCACCTCGCGCGGCTACAAGATGTGCTGTCCGGCGCAGGCCTCACTTCGTCGGCACTGACACTCCCTGCAGGTGAAGCGACAAAATCCTGGGCCCAGCTTGAACGCTGTGTGGAATGGCTGCTGGCAGAAAAAGTTGAGCGCGGGGATGTAGTGATCGCTTTGGGTGGCGGGGTGATTGGCGACCTTGCTGGCTTTGCAGCTGCGATTTTGCGTCGGGGGGTGCGGTTCGTCCAAGTGCCGACAACGCTTTTGGCCCAAGTCGACAGCTCAGTTGGCGGCAAGACAGGGATCAATTCACCCGCCGGCAAAAACTTGGTTGGTGCTTTTCATCAACCGAGCCTTGTGCTGTGCGACATGGATTTCCTAGCGACGCTTCAGCCTCGCGACTTTCTAGCTGGCTATGGTGAGGTGGTGAAATACGGCCTCCTTGGCGATGCCGCCTTTTTCCGTTGGCTCGAAACCAATGGAACCTTGATGGCACAAGGCGACGCCGCAGCGCTCGTGCATGCTGTGACCCGGTCATGTGAGATGAAAGCGGATATCGTCATGCGAGACGAGACGGAGCAGGGGGATCGGGCGCTCTTGAACCTTGGCCATACGTTCTGTCATGCGCTCGAAGCCGCCACCGGTTATTCTCAACGGCTCTTGCATGGCGAAGGTGTCGCGATTGGGTGCGCCTTGGCGTTTGAGCTGTCGGCCCGGCTTGGGCTTTGCAGCCAAGAAGATCCGAGCCGGGTGCGTGCTCACCTCAAGGCCATGGAAATGAAGACGGACCTTTCCGACATTCCAGGTGAACTCCCAGGGGCTCAAGCACTGTTGAACCTCATGGGCCAAGACAAAAAAGTCGTTGATGGACAGCTGCGCTTCATCCTCGCCCGCGGAATTGGTGAGGCCTTTGTGACCGCCGATGTCCCGCCAGAGGCCGTTTTGGATGTCCTGAGCGATCACCTCGCGGTGATGTAGCTTCCGGTGCGAAGACAGTCTGCATCGGTTTTCAAAGCAGCGGCTGTGAGTTCTGAGGGCAAGCCCGATGAGGGCTCACTCTCGTTCCAACAGTCTTCGCGACAATCAGTGTTTAAAACGGAATCTCATCATCCAGGTCTGTCCGGGTCCCGCCACCAGAGGAGGATCCTCCGCCAGCGGGGCCGCTGTCTTGACCGCCGCCGCTATCAAAGCCGCCGCCAGAGCTGTAACCCCCGCCGTCGCCACCATAACTGCCACCGCCGCTGGGCCCATCGCGTCCGTCAAGCATGGTCAGGGTGCCACCGTAGCCTTGCAAAACGACCTCAGTGGAATAACGGTCTTGGCCCGATTGGTCCTGCCATTTGCGTGTCTGCAACTGGCCTTCGATGTAGACCTTCGAGCCCTTGCGCAGATATTGCTCTGCCACGCGGACAAGGCCTTCTTGGAAGATGGCGACCGAATGCCATTCGGTCTTTTCACGGCGCTCGCCGGTGTTGCGATCTTTCCAGGTCTCTGACGTTGCGATCCTCAGGTTGCAGACCTTGCCGCCATTTTGGAAAGACCGGACCTCTGGGTCGCGGCCCAAGTTGCCGATCAAAATGACTTTGTTGACTGATCCTGCCATGGTTCCCCCTGAATGCGATTCTGCTTGTTGGCTTGGCGCGCAAACTACGGACGCGCCCCGGGGAACACCACCCCGATCCGATGAAGCACGATGTTAACGCTGCTATGCCGCCAAAACAATCTTAAGATTTGGTATCAATGGAACACTGGTAAAACGCAAAAAATCGGGTAATGTTCCGCAAATTGTGTGGGACAGGGCGATTTTCATGCGGAATTTAACGCATTTATTAGTCGGCGGCCTGATGTGTGTGGGAACGGCGAGTTTGGCCGACAGCGTCTCGACCCGGACCTCGCAGGGCCTATTGCAAAGTCAATTGTCGGTTTTGGACGGGCGTGCGTCACAGCAATATTCGAATTCTGTGCGCTTACAGCCACCACGCGTTGATGTCCCGCCGATCGGTGGGGCCGTCCCGGCGTACTCGGGCAATTATCGCGGTCAGTTCCTCAGCGTCGCACGGGCAGCCGCACGCCAACACCGCATTCCAGAAGACCTGTTTTTGCGTCTCGTTCAGCAAGAAAGCGGTTGGAACCCCAACGCACGCTCGCACAAAGGGGCGATGGGGTTGGCGCAACTGATGCCGCAGACGGCGCGTTCGTTGGGGGTGAATCCGCGCAATCCGGCAGAAAACTTGGAAGGTGGCGCGCGGTATCTTCGAACGCAGTATGAAAAGTTTGGGTCGTGGCGTCTTGCTCTTGCAGCCTACAACGCAGGTCCTGGCGCTGTCGAGCGCTACAACGGCGTGCCGCCTTATAAAGAAACCCAGAACTACGTCCGGATCATCCTAGGTAGCTAACGTAGGCGGCCCGCGCCGAATTTGCGAAAATGTGTCGGCGTATGGCCGGTTTTCGACTGGAAGCTGCGGGTGAAATAGGCGGCAGAGCGGAAACCAAGGTCTGCCGCGATTTTTGACACTGGCAGTTTTGTTTCCCGCAAAAGCACACAGGCCTCATAAGTCACCCGGTCGCGGAGAAGCGCCAAAGCCGACTTGCCGCATGTTTGGTTGCAGCAGCGTGTCAAATGCGTTGCCGTCACACCGAGGGCTGCAGCGTAATCCGCCACACCCTTGTCGGTCCGATAGTCCCGTTCGATCAAATCTGTATAAGCCGCGACAAGACGCGCGGAAGAGCCGCTGGCCCGGTCGTTTTGCATCTGTGCAGGGGCTTGTTCGATTTGGCGCTCAAAATACACGGACAACAGCCCGAGGTGATAGTGGGCCGCGCGGGAGTGGGTCTGTGCGGCATTTGCCAGTTCACGTTCCAACGCCTCAAACATCCGCGCCGCTTCCATCTGACTGTGGACATCGCGGACGCGCAGATGAACGGGCTGTTCCGGCCATTCGTTGGCCATGGCGTTTGGGATCGACAGCATCGAGCCGAACACAGACGGGCCTGCTTCATAGCCGTACATCACATGCGCCGGAATGAAGATAAGGTTGTTCGGTCCATAGCCGCTGGTCATGCCAGCAACGGTGATCCGGCCTTGTCCTTTGGTGATAAACATTAACCGTGGCGTCGCATGGCTTCGCATCGCTTCCGTGCGCCAGCGGCCCGCAGTTTGATTATATGTAATCGGTGTCACCGCCAATCCGGTGTCACACGACTGCGTCACATATGGTTTGTCTAAAATCTGATCCACACCATGCCCCCCAAGGCAATCGGCAGTACACTGCCAAGGTTGGGGATCGAAAACAACGCTTATCTCACGTCCGAAATGTGAAAACTGTGGATAAATCTGTGGATGGCATGTGGATGGACTTCCAATGCCGCATCCGCTTGTTAAACCACGTGCGTTGACGCTTAGCATATTGGGTGGAAGCGACGATCGCAGCCTCTGTCGCTTTCGCGACAGACAGGTCTCCGCGCAAGTGATTGATCAGTTCTTGGGCACCGATCGCCTTGGAGGATTGGTGCGCGGGGTTCCAATTAGGCAAAATCGCTTCAGCTTCGGCTAGCGCGCCTATTCCCAGCATTTGCTCAAAACGCTGTGCGATGCGTGGCGTCAGCCACTCTTTCGGCGCGTCAAGGACGAGCGGTGTGACATCCGCAAGCGGCAGGGTCGGGGCGGGCGTTTCGTCTTGCCATGACGCCAGCGATCGCCCCGTGCTTTCGGCAACCTCCCAAGCGCGTTGGACACGGACTGGGTTCTGTTGATCGATCCGCGCGCGGGTCTCCGCGTCAAGGGTGTCTAGCATCAATTCAAGCGACATTTCATCGGCCCGGGCCCTCACAGCGGCGGGCGTTTGTGGGATGTCGGCCAGCCCTTCCGTCAACGCGGAAAGATATAGTCCGGTGCCCCCGACGATGATCGGGCGCGCACCATGTAAGTACGGCGTGACATCGCGCAACCAGTCCCCGACGGAATAATGGCCATCAAGCGGTATATGGCCATACAGAACATGCCGGGCGCGTGCCAATTCCGCTTCAGAAGGACGTGCGGTGACGATCCGCCAGCCGTCGAACACCTGCAGCGCGTCAGCGTTAATGACGACCCCGCCTTGTGTCTCAGCAATATGGAGCGCAAGCGCCGACTTGCCGGACGCCGTGGGGCCCGCAATCAAAACTGGTCGGTGTTCGAAAATATCAATCATTCTTGTGTCTTAGCGATCGTACGCGCGGCCTATCAATAGAGGTGACAAAGGCAGTTTTCCCCCTGATCGGCTGTTGAACCTCACGTGCTTTTCAGACATTTTGCGCCGCAAGGAAAGACTAGCGCACATAAGGGGCATATCATGGCCGACGCCACGCAAGCGACCTACAAAAGGGTTATGCTGAAAATCTCGGGCGAGGCGCTAATGGGCGATACCACCTTCGGATTCCATCCCCCCACAGTTCAACGGGTCGCCGAAGAGGTCAAATCCGTCCATGACATGGGGGTTGAGATCTGCATGGTCATCGGTGGCGGGAACATCTTCCGCGGTCTACAGGGGTCGGCCCAGGGGATGGAACGGACCACGGCGGACTACATGGGCATGCTCGCGACTGTCATGAATGCTTTGGCTGTGCAGTCAGCGCTTGAACAGTTGGGAATTCATACGCGGGTCATCTCTGCCATTACCATGAACGAAGTGGCCGAGCCCTATATCCGCCGGCGCGCGGTACGGCACCTGGAAAAAGGACGGGTCTGCATCTTCGCCGCGGGTACGGGCAATCCGTACTTCACAACCGATACCGCTGCCACATTGCGTGCGAATGAGATGGCTTGTGAGGCCATCTTCAAAGGCACGAAGGTCGATGGCGTCTACGACAAAGACCCTGCGAAGTATCCAGATGCAAAGCGCTACGACAAGGTGAGCTATGACGAAGTGCTCCAAAAGCACCTCGGCGTGATGGACGCGTCAGCGATCGCCTTGGCGCGGGACAACCACTTGCCCATCGTGGTCTTTTCGCTGGATGAACCGGGTGGGTTCCGGGGAATTCTGGCTGGCGATGGCACCTATACAATCGTGCACGACTAGCGTCAGAACAGAAAGTCGTCCGCTTGGCCTTCAGTGTTGAGGTCGGCCAAGGTCTCCAACCGCTGCCGAAAGGCATCAAAAAACATCGTCTGGAGGTTGGCCTCCGGTTCTTGTTCTGATGGTCCTGCAGTGGTGTCGTCGAACATCGTGTCAAAAAACTCCAACAACTGCTGGCTCGCCAAGCAGATCCAAATGTCGTCAGTTGGTACGCTTTCTGGCGCATTGGTTTCGATGGCAGGAACGATGGTTTCTGTGTCTGGTGTATTGGTTTCAATCGCAGGTGCGTCGGCGTTGGCTACCGGTGCATTGGTTTCGGTCGCCGGAGACGTGGGCGTCTGTTCCGGTTCTTGCGGGGCGGGCTGCGCGATTTCGACGGGCTGTTCGGCTGCAGCAAAAACAGGTTCGGCCACAGGTTCCTCGTCCAGCTCCACGCCGAGGTCGAGATCCACCGTGCCACCGGTCGCTGCAAAGTTCTGTGTGACGATCACGGACTCATAAGTCCCGCTCTCAAAGTCAAAATCACCAAGCGCGATCCCAATTCCGATGTACTCCAGACTTGGATTCAGGATGTTGGCGCGGTGGCCGGGGCTGTTCATCAACGACGTGTGCAGGTTCGCTACATCATCCATGATGCCCTCCGCGCCACGTTCGCTTTGTACGGCGATATTTTCGGCAGAGGACCATGATCCTGAGAAATCAAAGCCAGCATCGCGCATGCGTTCGGTCGCGGAAGAGCCGTCGACACCGGTATGGTCAAAGATATCTTCTTCGAGCATCCAAGCGGAGTGACGATCGGCTGAAAGGTTGAGATTCTGCTCAAGCTGCAAAGGGGGCGCGCCGATCGCCGCGCGTTCCTGATTGATCAGTCCGAGCATATAGCGTTCGTATTCTGTCGCGATAGTCATGGCAGCGTCCCTCTGCATTTTTCGTCGGGCGACACCGCAGCAGCGCAGATAGCCCAGGGCTTCCTAGCGCGATATAGGCAGGAAGCAAAAGGGCCATTAGATCAATGGCATCACCCCCAGCACGTGTTCGCCAGAATGCCGAGTCCTGTCGGCAGAACAAGGCCGAACGGGAAAATCGGCAAGAACAGCAACAATGGACGCGGAAAGCCCTGATTGTTGCCGGAATTTGTCCACAATTGGTTGTTGGAAATGGCGCAGCTAGCGGCCAAGATCTCCGACGTCGGCCTCTGCGCTATACAGTGCAGTGATTTTGTCTTATGAGCAGAAAAACACATGAGGCTTCGGTCTCACGCACTAGAGCAGAACGAAAAGATGTCAGACGAGTTTGAACTTGATACAGACGATCTGGCCCGCCGCATGGATGGGGCCGTGTCCAATTTGCGCACCGAACTGGCCTCATTGCGGACCGGTCGTGCCTCTGGGTCGATGCTCGAACCGGTAATGGTCGATGCCTACGGGTCGATGACACCAATTAACCAAGTAGGCACTGTGAACGTGCCGGAGCCGCGGATGGTTACCATCAACGTTTGGGACAAAGGCCTGGTTGGGAAGGTCGAGAAAGCGATCCGCGAAAGCGGACTTGGCATCAACCCGCAGCTAAATGGCACGATCATCATGCTGCCCATTCCAGAGCTGAATGAGGAACGCCGCCGCGAACTGGGCAAAGTGGCGGGTGGCTACGCGGAAAATGCTCGTGTCTCGATCCGCAATTTGCGGCGCGATGGTATGGATCAGATTAAAAAAGCCAAAGCGGATGGGATGTCGGAAGATGACCAGAAGCTTTGGGAAGGTGAGGTGCAGGATCTCACTGATAAGTACATCACTATCATTGATGAGACGCTTGAGACCAAGCAATCTGAGATCATGCAGGTTTAAGATATTGAGTGGATCGGTGGCGCGCGCTTGTCGCGCCCTAAAGTAAGGACGCCATCACAATGGCCAAAGACGCAGTGACGACCCCGAACGGCCCCGCCCATGTGGCTATCATTATGGATGGAAATGGCCGTTGGGCCAAACAGCGCGGCCGCCCGCGTTTGTTTGGACATCACGCTGGTGCGAAACGCGTGCGCGAGATCGTCAATGCTTGTCCTGACCTTGGTGTCTCACATCTGACGATCTTCGCCTTTTCGACCGAAAATTGGAAACGCACTCAGTCGGAAGTCGCCGGCCTCATGCGCCTCTTTCGCCGCTACATCGAACGCGAATCGCGTGACCTTCTAGAAGAGGGCGTCCGCGTCCGCTTTATTGGGGATCGCGTGAAGCTAGACGATAAGCTTGTGTCGATGATGGACAATTTGGAACTTTTGACGGCTGCTAATGAGCGCGTTCATCTGACGATCGCGTTGAACTATGGCGGCCGGGATGAGGTCACACGTGCGGCCAAGAAGATGGCCTATGAGATTGAGCAGGGGCGTTTGAGCCACAAAGATGTGGATGCGGAGACGCTCGCACGGTTTCTCGACACGCAATTCCTGCCAGATCCGGATCTTGTGATTCGAACCAGTGGCGAAGCGCGGATCTCCAACTTCCTGCTGTGGCAGTCCGCTTACGCTGAATATGAATTTATCGACACCCTGTGGCCTGACTTCACCGCCGAAGAATTCGGTGATGTTGTAGGTAATTATAGCGGCCGTGAACGGCGCTTCGGGGCAGTGCTCACTGAATAATGGCGGAGACCCCGCCAGGATCCCCCGCCAAATGGGATGATTTGACCGTTCGGGTCATGTCGGGGCTCGCGATGCTTGTCGTGGGGGCCTTCGGTGTGGTGTTGGGCGGCGTGTGGTTTCAGATGATGGTCGTCTTCGCGACGGCAGTCATGGTTTGGGAGCTTTGGATGATGATCCGGCCCGAGTCGGCGACGTCGGGCATGTTGCTTGCCGCGGGCTTAGCGTCGGTCATGTCTGGGCAACTTTTGGATGAATCGTGGATTGGTATCCTTCTTTTCCTTGTCGTTCCAGCGATTGGCGCGGCCTATCTGAAGTCAGAGCGGGTGACCTTCTTTTGTTTTGCTTTAGGCATTCAAGTGGCTGGTTGGGGCCTGGTGCAGTTCAGGGAAGAGTATGGGTTCCTCTGGATCTTGTGGTTAATCCTTGTCGTGGTTGCGACCGACGTTTTCGGATATTTTGCCGGTCGGACATTCGGCGGTCCGAAGTTCTGGCCCAAGATTAGTCCAAAGAAGACATGGACTGGCACATCCGCAGGTTGGATCGCTGCTGGTGTTGTCGGGTATCTCTTTACGCTTTGGACAAATGCCGGATGGTCGATCATCTTGCTCTCTATGACCCTCAGTTTTGCGAGCCAAATGGGTGACATTGCCGAAAGCGCCCTTAAGCGGCGGATGGGTGTGAAAGACAGCTCGACGCTGATCCCGGGGCATGGCGGTCTCTTTGATCGCTTCGATGCCCTCCTCGGTGCGGCGCTGTTCATGTTGCTTATTGCCCTCGTCTTCAACGTGCCAGGAGTCGCGTTTTGAGGCGTGTCACAATCCTCGGAGCGACCGGGTCTATTGGCCAAAACACGGTTGATTTGATCCGACGAGACCCAGAATCTTATGATGTTGTGGCACTCACGGGTGGACGCAACGTCGCACAGTTAGCAAAAGATGCCATAGACTTGCGGGCCGATGTTGCGGTGATCGATGACGCAAGCTTGTACGCGGATCTCAAAGATGTCCTTGCTGGGACAAGTGTTGAAGCGGCTTGCGGGAGCGACGCAATCCGCGACTGCGCAACCCGTCCTGCAGACTGGACCATGTCAGCTATTGTCGGCGCCGCGGGCCTCGCACCTGGTTGGGCCGCGCTGGAGCAAGGCAAGACGCTCGCGCTGGCGAATAAGGAATCGCTTGTGACTGCGGGGCCTATCTTACTTGCGCAGGCAAAGGCTCATGACGCGACAGTATTGCCCGTGGATAGCGAACACTCTGCCGTCTTTCAGGCCCTGATCGGCGAAGATGCGGTTGCGATCGAACGTATCATTATTACGGCATCGGGCGGGGCCTTTCGGGATTGGCCATTGGAAAAACTTGCTGATGCAACACTCGCTGAAGCGTCGTCCCATCCCAACTGGGACATGGGACAACGGATTACGATTGATAGCGCGTCCATGTTTAACAAGGCCATGGAGCTGATTGAAACGAAAGAGTTCTTTGGGGTCAGGCCGGATCAAATCGAAGCGATCATTCATCCAGAAAGTTTGATCCACGCCATGGTGGGCTTCAACGATGGTGCGTTAATGGCTCATGTGGGACCGCCCGACATGCGTCATGCCATCGGCTTTGCCTTACACTGGCCGGATCGGAAGCATCTTCCGGTAGATCGCCTCAACCTTGCCGACATCGGAGCCTTCACCTTTCGCCAACCGGAGGCGGAAAGGTATCCAGCGCTCCAACTCGCCCAAACGGTCATGGAAGAAGGCGGTCTGATGGGGGCTGCGTTCACCGCCGCGAAAGAGCGCGCTTTGGACGGTTTTATTGACGGCGCAATTGGATTTACCGATATGGCACGGGTTGTAGATAGGGTTTTGACCATTATGACGACGCGAGACGGGCTGAAAAATGTCCAAATGACCCTAGATACAGTTGAACAGACCGATGAACTGGCGCGGACCCGCGCTGCTGAAGTCATTACAGAACTGAGGTAACACGTGGATCTGACGTCAATTTTGCCAGCCCTAGGCGGGACGGCCTGGACTCTCATTTTCTTTATTATTGCGCTGTCGGTGATTGTCGCCATCCATGAATATGGCCACTACATCGTGGGTAGATGGTGCGGGATCCACTCCGAAGTTTTCAGTATTGGCTTTGGCCGCGTGTTGTTTTCGCGGATCGATAAGCGCGGAACAAAGTGGCAGATCGCGGCTCTGCCGTTTGGCGGCTATGTGAAGTTTTTGGGCGACGCAAACGCGGCAAGTGTTGGTGGGACCGACGCGGTGGCAAACGTCAATCCGCGCAACACCATGCTCGGCGCGCCGCTTTGGGCGCGGGCCGCGACCGTCGCGGCGGGACCCATTTTTAACTTCATTTTGGCGATCTTCATCTTCGCTGGCTACATGATGTGGGAAGGCGAGAGGACCGAACCGCTCACCTACGGCGGCTCACCTGAACTGCCGCCGGGGTTCGTTTCGGACCTGCAGATCGGCGACCAGGTAATCGCGATTGATGGTCTGCTGGTGGATGAACCAGACAATGTGCTGCGCAACTCGGATGAGCTGACGGTCAAACGGGAAATGGAATGGACCATCCTGCGTGATGGGCAAGAGATGGTCGTTACTGGCCCGCACCCCTATCTTACCTTGGTGTCCATTGTCACCCCGCGCTCTGCGGCTGACGATGCGGGTGTGCGCCTTGGAGACTTCGTGACCCACGTGAACGGGGAAGAGATCTTTGCACTGGCGGATATCATCCGCATCAAGGAGGAGACGAACAACGCGCCCATGACGCTGGTCATCTATCGGGATGGCGAAACGTTTGAATCGGTGATGACACCGACCCGCTTCGACCGCCCTATGCCCGATGGCACATTCCGGACCGAGTACCTGATCGGTTTAGGTTCGGATCTTTATTTTGACCCTGAGGTCAAGCCGATCGGCGTCTTCGACGCGCTTTGGTCCGGCACGCAAGAACTGTGGTGGCGGATCACCACATCGCTTAACGGCCTTTGGCATATGGTCACCGGCGCGATCTCGAGCTGCAATCTATCTGGGCCCGTCGGTATCGCACAAACGTCCGGATCGATGGCGCAGCAGGGCGCGGATAACTTCGTGTTTTTCATTGGGATCCTGTCGGTTGCAGTTGGGCTGCTGAATCTGTTCCCGATTCCTGTTTTGGATGGGGGGCATTTGGTGTTCCACGCCTATGAGGCCGTCACGCGGCGCAAGCCGTCAGATGCCGCCTTGCGGGTGCTGATGTCCTTGGGCGTCGCGATCATTGGGTCCATCATGGTCTTTGCGATCCTCAACGACCTGGTGCTTTGTCCTTAAGGAAAAGGGGCAAAAGCCCATCTTTTGCCACAAAGCGGTTGTATGACTAGACCCAGATGAAAGGGTGAAGTCATGCAGACTATCGCAAAAAGCTATAAAAGTATGTCCGTTCTTGTGAACCTGAACCTTGATCGCCTCGTGACAACGGCGACGGTCATTGGATCGCTTTATTTCGCGACATACTTGTTTTTGGGCTAAGCGCGACACGCGCTTAAAGCGAAAAAGCCTCATAAGTCGATGACAATAGCACCCTGCGGAGTGCTTTGTTGCTTTTGACAACACCTTCAGAACACGTTACCCGTTTGTTCAATAATAACTTGCTAAGCGGGCATGAGGGATGAACCAACGACTTGAGCGCGCCTTCGGGCAATTCTCCTCTGGCGCACGGGTGCTGGCCCTCGTCAGTTCAGTAGCACTGATCAGCGGCTTACCAAGCACTGCATTTGCGCAAAATTTCACATTCAACAGTGTGTCGATTAGCGGGAACCAGCGGGTTGCTGAAGGGACAATCCTGACCTTCGCAGGGCTCGAGCGCGGCGCGACCGTTGATGCGTCTGAAGTGAATGCGGCAAGCCAACGTATCCGGGCGTCAGGTTTGTTTGAAAGCGTCGATGTCTCAACCAGTGGCGGGACGTTGGTCATCAGCGTTGTCGAATTCCCGACGATCAACCGGATCAACGTTGAGGGAAATAGCCAGGTTCGCGATGCGGAGCTTCTGTCCGTTGTTCGCTCAGAACCGCGTCGCGTTTACACGCCGGCACAAGCTGAGGCGGATGTTGCTGCGATCACGCAGATCTACGCCGACCGTGGCCGGATCAATGCGGTCGTGACACCACGCATCATCCCGCTGTCTGACAACCGTGTCGATCTCGTTTTTGAGGTGGTTGAGGCTGGGCTAACCGAGATTGAACGCATTTCCTTTATTGGGAACCGCAGCTTCTCAGAAGGGCGCCTGCGCCGCGTTTTGGAGACCAAACAGGCCGGTGTTCTGCGCAACGTCATTGCGCGGGATACATTTGCGCAAGACCGCATCGCGCGGGACCGGCAGCTCCTATCCGACTTCTACATGTCGCGCGGCTACGCGGACTTCCAGGTCCAAAACGTGGATGTTGCCCTGACCCGCGAACGGGACGCCTATCTGGTGACGTTCAATGTGCAGGAAGGCCAGCGTTTCGTCTTCGGCGACGTGAACGTGTCAAGCAGCATTCCGGAAGCTGACGCCGCCGTTTTCCGCAATGCGGTACGTGGACGCACGGGGGCCTATTACTCACCTGTACAGATTGAAAATGACATTGAGCGGCTTGAGATCCTCGCAACGCGCATGGGTATCAACTTCTTGCAGGTCGAGCCGCGGATTACGCGTGACGCACGCGGTCTCGCGCTGAATGTTGAATATGCGCTGGTGCGTGGTCGCCGCGTGTTTGTTGAGCGGATCGACATCGAAGGCAACAACGTTACGCTTGACCGCGTTGTCCGGAACCAGTTCCGCGTGGTGGAAGGTGATCCCTTTAATCCGCGTGAGATCCGCGCCGCCGCAGACCGCATTCGCGCCTTGGGCTTCTTCCAGAACTCAAACGTTGAAGCGCGTGAGGGCACATCGCCGAACCAGGTGATTATCGATGTAGATGTCCAGGAAGGACCTACGGGCTCACTGACGTTCGGTGCGAACTTTAACTCAGACGTTGGTTTCGGCCTGCTGGCTAGCTATCGCCAGCAGAACTTCTTGGGTCGCGGGCAAGAGTTGGAGTTCCAGCTGTCTACAGCTGAAACCAACCGGGTTCTGAATTTCGACTTTACAGAGCCGAACCTGCTTGGCCGTGATTTACGCTTTGGTGTTGGTCTCGATTACCGCACAACCGACAACGAGAATGCGAATTTCGACACAGAGACATTCGTCTTCCGGCCTTCATTGAACTTCCCTGTCAGCGAAAATGGGCGTCTGACGCTCTTCTATGCGTTCAACTACGATGATCTGACCGATGTCGCTGATGATGTGAGTACCGTCATTCAAAACGAAGCCGCAGCGGGTGACATTACGACCAACTCACTTGGTTACTCCTACAGCTTCGATACGCGCCGCGGTGGTGTGGATCCCGTCACCAACTATATCTTCCGCTTTGGTCAAGAGTTCGGCTTTGGCGACAGCGACTTCGTGCGAACGACAGCACTTGCGGCCGTTGAAACCAAGGTCTGGAGCGAAGAGGTAACTCTGCGCGCCACATTGGAAGGCGGGAATCTCAGCTACGCCAACAACGACAGTCGCGTGACTGACCGCTTCTTCCTTGGCTCGCGGGTGATGCGCGGGTTTGAACCTGGTGGCATCGGGCCGCGTGACGCAGATACAGGCGATGCGCTCGGCGGCAACACCTTTGCGGTGGCACGCCTGGAAGCGGAGTTCCCTGTTGGTTTGCCAGAAGAGTATGGCATCTCGGGTGGTGTCTTCCTTGACCATGGTTCGGTTTGGGATGTGGGAGACACATTTGACGCCAATGTTCTCTACAATGATGCTGAAACACGGACAGTGGCAGGTATTGCAATCTTCTGGGATACGCCCGTCGGACCATTGCGTTTTAACTTTACCGAAGCGCTCGACGCGCAGGATGAGGACGAGACCCGATCGTTCGACATCACGATCTCCACCCAGTTCTAATGCGAGGTGGCATCTGCGCTGGACTGATGGCGACGCTCGTTGCCATCAGCCTGCCCGGTCAGCTAAGCGCCCAAGAAGCAGTGCAGCCCCAGGTCGTGCAATCGCCGATCATGGTTTTGGACTTCGAACGCGTTTTTCTTGAAACCGCTTACGGACAGCGCCTCGCCGCTGAGCTTTCAGCGGAGGGGGAGCGGGTTCAACAGGAACTCGATCGTCTCGCGAA
Source organism: Pseudomonadota bacterium (assembly GCA_038526085.1). Lineage (GTDB taxonomy): Bacteria > Pseudomonadota > Alphaproteobacteria > Rhodobacterales > Rhodobacteraceae > Yoonia. Next base: position 23,253 of record JBCBHE010000006.1, read on the forward strand.
TGAGTTGCTCGCCGAAGAAAGCGCACTTACCGAGGCGCGGAGCGAGATGGAGCCCGAAGCATTTCGAGCTGCAGCAGAAGCCTTCGATGAGCGTGCCCAAACGATGCGCGCGCGTGGTGTCGAGGAACAAAACCGGCTCGTGGCCTTAGAGCAAGCGGAACGAGCCCGTTTCAACGAACGGATTCAACCACTAATCAATGAGATGATGGTGGCGCGAGGGGCCGTTGTCGCGATGGATCGACGATCTGTCCTGTTAGCACTTGGCGGTGCAAACGCGACCGAGGATGTCATTTCCGCCATCAACCGGACACTCGGCGACGGGCGCCGAGACCCAGGCGAACGGCCAACGCTGCGACCGGAAACAAGCGATCCAGAGTAAACCGGACCAGGCTTGTTCGGCCTCGACCGACTTGCTACTCAAGTCCAGCACCGCACGCCACAGCAAGTGTGGAGACCACAAGGGACACCAATGACCGACACTCCGACCACCGCCGACATTCAGCTGATCCAATCCATTCTGCCGCACCGGTATCCGTTCTTATTGGTCGACAAGGTTCACAGCATTGATGGCACTCGCTCTGCTGTGGGGATTAAGAATGTCACGATGAATGAACCGCATTTTCAGGGCCACTTTCCTGGTACGCCGATCATGCCTGGTGTCACGATTGTGGAGGCAATGGCGCAGACCGCAGCTGTGATGGTTGGTACCTCTATGGGGCTGACCGACGGCAATCTGCTTGTGTATTTCATGGGCATTGATGGTTGTAAGTTTCGGCGCAAGGTGATCCCAGGTGATGTGTTGGAAATGAAGATCGAAACCACGCGGGGGAAGCCTGGCGGGAAAGTCTGGAAGTTCAAAGGTGTGGCAAGCGTCGAAGGTGAAATGGCCGCTGAAGCGGAGTTCACGGCCATGATGGACCTGCAAGGCTGATGGCCATGATCCACCCCAGCGCGGTGATCGACCCTTCCGCCGTGATCGGTGCGGACTGTGAGATTGGACCGTTCTGTCTTGTCGGCCCCGAAGTGGTGCTTGGGGCAGGTGTGACCCTCAAGAGCCATGTTGTTGTGACGGGTGATACCCATATTGGAGATGGTTCCACCGTTTTTTCCTTTGCCGTGATCGGTGAGATTCCGCAGGATCTCAAGTTTGGCGGTGAAAAGACTCAACTGCGCATCGGTGCCCGCAATCGGATTCGTGAACACGTCACGATCAATACAGGCACGGCCGGCGGGGGTGGGTTGACGCAAGTCGGTGACGACAACCTGCTTATGGCAGGGTGCCATGTCGCCCATGATGCCCAGCTCGGTAGCCGCTGTGTGATCGTGAACAACACCGCCATCGCGGGGCATTGCATCATCGAAGACGACGTGATCGTCGGCGGATTGTGTGGCGTCCATCAGCATGTGCGCATTGGGAAGGGCGCAATCATTGGCGCGCTTTCAATGGTGACAGCGGATGTGATCCCACATGGCCTTGTCATGGGGCAACGGGGTGTTTTGGATGGGTTGAACCTGGTAGGGTTGAAACGCAAGGGTGTGGACCGACGCGATATCACCGCGCTGCGGGCGGCGTTCCAAATGCTTAAAGATGGGGAAGGGACCTTCCACGATCGCGCCGAGCGTCTCAAGGATGAAACAGAAAGCACTTTCGTGCGCGAGATGGTGGCGTTCATCCTTGGCCCGACAGAGCGCAACTTTCTGACGCCCAAGTAATGCTGGCGCTGATTGCCGGGACAGGGGACTTACCCGTTGCGCTCCAATCGCGGCTCCATGGGCCGCATCTCGTCTGCGCGATGGCTGGTTTCACGCCGTCGATCCCAGTTGATCTGACATTTCGTATCGAACACCTCGGCTCTTTCATTGCGGCGTTGAAAGCGCGCGGGGTGACGCAAGTCTGCATGGCTGGCGCTGTCCGTCGCCCACCTGTTGACCCATCGCAGATCGACGGTCCGACTGCCCCGCTCGTGCCCCAGATCCAGAAGGCGCTGACATCCGGGGATGATGGCGCCCTACGGGCAATCATAGCGATTTTCGAAGCGGCTGAGATCAAGATTTTGGCGGCACACGAGATCGCGCCGGGCCTTCTCCCTGATCCAGGTGTTTTGACGCTCATGCAGCCGCCACTGGCTGTTGCAGAGGCGGCACCAAAGGGTGATGCCTCGCTTGCAGACATGGGTGTCAAAGATGCCGGGCAGGCCTGTATTGTCACCGCCGAGGAGGTCATCCTGCGCGAAGATGCAAACGGTACGGATGCGATGATCGCCCGTTACAAGGGATCCGATCCAACAACCTTTATGATGAAAGGGCCCAAGCCCAACCAAGATCTACGCGCTGATATGCCTGTGATTGGGCTTAGTACGGCGCAGAACATCATTGCAGCGGGGCTTGCTGGCATCGTGGTCGAAGCGGGTGGCGTGATGGTGATGGATCAGGCCGAAGTGACAGCGCTCTTCAACACACACCAAAAATTCCTCTGGGTGCGACCACGGGGTGGGGCGTGAGGGTTTTCGTCATAGCGGGAGAGCTGTCAGGCGACAAGCTCGGCGGCGCGCTGATGGCGGGTCTCAAGCAGCTTAGCCCGGGCGTCGTGTTTGACGGTGTCGGTGGACCGCTGATGCAGGCGCAGGGCCTTCAAAGCCGCTTCGATATGACCGAGCTGAGCGTGATGGGGCTGGCCGAAATCCTGCCCAAATACATGGATTTGCGCGCGCGTCTTCATCAAATGATCGCAGCTGTGCTCGAGACAAAGCCGGATGTGCTGATTACAATCGATAGTCCCGACTTTTGCCTGCGTGTCGCGAAGGGTGTCAAAGCAAAAGCTGATATCCCCACCATCCACTACGTGGCCCCAACCGTTTGGGCGTGGAGACCGGGACGAGCCGCAAAAATGGCCAAGCACATCGACCACGTCTTGGCGTTGTTTCCCTTTGAACCACCCTACATGCAAAAGGCTGGGATGACGTGTGACTTTGTCGGGCACCCGGTTACGCAAGAGCCTGTTGCGACAGCGGCTGAGGCCCGCGCGTTTCGCGCCAAACACGGCGTCACCGGCCCTATGGTTCTCGCCCTCCCAGGATCGCGGCGGGGCGAAGTCTCGCGTCTTTCTGCCAGGTTTGGCGCCGCGCTTGACCAAGTCGCGACAATGCATCCAGACGCAACATTCGTCGTGCCCTGCGCGGAACCCGTCATGGCTTTGGTGCGCGAGGAAACGCTGGCCTGGCCGATTACGCCGATCCTTATTCCTGGCCATGCGGCTGCGAGCAAACGCGCAGCTTTCAAGGCGGCGGATGTAGCGCTTGCAGCGTCTGGAACCGTATCGCTGGAGCTCGCTGCCAATGACACACCGATGGTCATTGCCTATGATATGGCGCCGCTTTCGCGGATCATCATTCGCCGTATGTTGCGTGTGGATACAGTGACATTGGTGAATTTGGTCTCCGACACAAGGACGGTGCCCGAATTCATTGGCAAGGACTGCGTGCCTGACGCCATTGCCGAAAGCGTCATCGCGACACTTGCTGCGCCCGATGCGCAACGCGACGCGATGCAGGTGACGATGGAACGGCTCGGGCGAGATGCGGAAGAGCCGGGCCTACGCGCTGCGCGTTCGGTGCTCTCGGCGTTGGAAAAGCCGTCCATCCAGGATGAGCAAGCCTAAAGCGAGGGCAGCGAATCCGACGTAAGCGTTTGGCGTCAAGCTCTCGTCGCGCACCACCGCGCCTAGAATAATCGCGACTGGCGCAATCAATAGTGTGCACAGCAAAAGGTTTCCACTGCCGGCCATAGCCAGCACGCGGTAGTAGAGAAGATAGGCGAAAGCCGTTGCGATCAATGCATAATATCCGATCGCGCCCCATGTTGATGGCATGAGATCGATCGCTATTGGACCCTCGATCAGGATCGCCATTGGAATCGACATCACGCTCGCGCCTGTCAGCATTCCCGCGGCTGCGACCTGCGGGGACATGCCCCCAAGCATTTTGCGCGCCCACACGCCGGCGCAGGCATAGCTGACCGTGCCGGCAATGACGGCCAATTGGCCAAGAGAGCGGAGGTCGAAGGATCGAAATGCGTCTAAGCCGATTGCGGTACTGACGCCAAGGAATCCTAGGATGACACCAACCGCGCGGCTTGGGGTGAGCCTTTCATCAGCGAAGAAGAGGGCCGCCAAGATCACACCAAAGATCGCGGTCGCAGCGTTCAAGATCGATGTGAGGCCGGTTTCAATGTGTAGCTGCCCCCATGCCATCAGGGAAAATGGGATCACATTGTTCAAGAGCCCCATCACAAAGAAGGCCCCCCAGATCCGTGGGGCCTTGGGGACGTCATGGCGGCCAATCACGACAACTACCCAAAGCGCCAACATGGCCCAGCCTGTGCGATGGGCGACAGATGTGAGAGGTCCGATCTCATCGAGTGCAATTCGTATGGAAAGGAACGAAGCCCCCCAGATGAAAGAGAGCAACGCCAGCTCGGTCCAAGCACGGGGGGTTAAGGATTGCTGCGTGGTCATGCGGGCATCAGATGGCAAGCCGGGCGCGGGCGCAATCCGGATCATGCGGGAATGAAAAAGCCCCGCCGAATGGGCGGGGCTTGAACATCTTTTGTTCGACGCAGTTTTTAGAAAGAGTAGCCGACCGAGAGACCGATCGCCAACGCGGTGTTGTCGGTGAACTGTGTGTCCGAACCGTCAGTTGCGTCGCCGAGCCAGGCGTATTCGATCCCACCACGCACTTCGACGTTGTCGAAGGAATAGGTGCCACCGATACCAATTGACGTCGAACCGTCGGTTGGTGACAGGCGGGATGCAATACCACCGTTTGCATCTTCGTATGTGATGCGCGCAAAGCCGGAGAATTCCTCAGTGAATTTGCGACCTACGCCGATGCGATAGGTAAAGACGTCGTTGTCCAAGCCAGTTACAGCATCGCCTGTCAGGGCTTCATATCCAGCAGGACGGACTTCCCAAACGGACCACTCTGACCAGCGGATCGAACCGAAAACCAAAGTATCTTCTGCAACACCACTTTGGAAATCGAGTGTGACGGCCTGCGGCATTTCAATTTCAAAGTCGCTGACGCCTGAGACAGCTGGAACAGCAGGAACGGCTTCAGTTGCTTCGAACTGATGCGTGAAGCCAGTCTCGTATGTCAGCGCAACGCGCAGCGCGATTTCTGGGATCTCATACGCAGCACCAACGATGTAGCTCGTCTGGCGGTCTGAATCCGTCGACGCGTCATAGGCGAGTGTCCCTGCAGGTGCGGCCAGCAAACCGGCTGCTGCTGCATCACCGGCTGCTGCTGCGGCTGCAGCGCCACCACGGATCAGAGCGTCTGGAATGGTGATCTGGGCTTCGGATTGGATGCTCCGCACACCACCGTAAACGGACACGTTTGGCGTCGCCTGATACTTCAAAACAACAGCAACCTGATCGCTTTCCCAGTCAGCTGTCAGGCCATCATAAACGCCAGTGCCATATGTCGAGTTGGCGCCGTATGGCTGGTTCAGGAACAATCCAACATCAAATTGGTCGTTGATCTGATACTTCAGCGCGACGCCGAAGTTGTTGTAGTCATCGGCCATGTCGCCAGTGGACCCACCGCCAAGCCCAGCTGCGTAGTCGCCAGACACTTCTGGTCGAACGCTAGAAAACGAAAGCTCTAAGTAGTTTCCGTCCTCAAAAAGCACGGAATAGCTATTGCTGCCGCGGTCGAGGCCGCCCGCCGATACAGCTGTGGTCGTCAGCAGCAATGCTGCTGTCGTTGTGAGTGTTCTGGTCATGTCTCCGTCCCTGTGAGTAGATTCTCTTCCCGTTCGGCTACCCTAGGTAAGCGCCACTACATGGGTCAATTAATGACGCGGCGTCAGACCGAGAGATGTGACGTAGCGATGCAAAAAAGGCCTAAACCGAACGGTTTAGATGGTGGTTCTGCGTGTTTCTGACAGAATATTCGCGTAATTTGCCCCAAAAATGAGAATAGCGCCGACGAAGACCCAGGGGTCCAAGGGCTCCTGAAAAACCACCATCGCAAGGACGGCAACCAAGGGGAGCCGGGCAAAATCAATGGGGATGACAACGCTTGCTGGCGCAAGGCTAAGCGCCGTCGTCAGACAAAAGTGGGCCATCAGACCGGCGCAGCCAATTGCAAAAAGCCACGGCCAGGTCGCCGCTGTTGGTAGGACGATCACACCGTCGTAGCCCGCGCAGATTAGCCCAAAGATCGCTTGCGTAATGGTGAGGTAGATCAGGATCGTCATCGTTGTCTCGGTGCGAGTCAGCATTCGCGTGAAGATGGCCGTAAAGGCGAATGCCACTGCGCTCGCGGCGGCCGCAATTAAACCGACGTCCAAAGATGTCACGTCGGGTCGTGCGACGATCATGACACCGACAAAGCCCACAAATGCCGCCATCGCGCCGACGCGCGTCAGCCTTTCACCGAGTATGATCACGGACAGTAAGATCGCCCAGATGGGCATCGTAAACTCAACGGCTATGACTTGGGCGAGGGGGATCAACGTGATCGCGTAGAACCATAGGTTTTGGCCGGTAAAATGGGCCACATTGCGGATCATGTGCAAACGCCAACGTCGCCACGTTAATGCCTCCCAGCGCTGCGTCCAGGCCACGACACTCGCCATGATCACAATACCAATCAAGCTCCGATAGAGCATGATTTCAAAGGTATCATGGCCCGTGCTCGCATAGCGGCCAGCCACCGCCATGGCGCTGAACGAGACGATTGCCCCGATCATCCAGATGGCGGCTATGAGTGTGGGTGTCATGAGGTTTCCTTCGTGCTCGGCGGACCCTAAGGTAAATACTGCGACAGACAAGAGAGGGCGCATGCGCGGGATTTTATTTGCTTCGATGGTGTGGGCCGGAACTGCCGTGGCGGATCCCGTCGATCAGGTTTTTGCGGCCGCAACGGAGTCATTTGATCGGATGCCGGCCTTGCGGATGGTTGATGAAATCGCTGGAAACTGCGGTGCGGACACGAGCGTGAACGCGGAGGTTGCATTTTGCACCACTGCTAACCGGGTGTTCTTGACGACGACGGCCCGTCAACAACCTTATGCCCCTTATCTTGTGGCCCACGTTCTGGGTCATGCTGTGCAAGTCCAACACGGCATGGCGGATGTGGCGCTACGAGAGATCCGCCAGCGCCGCTCAGAAGAGAGACAGCTGCGAACTTACGTGGAGTCCCAGGTCAATTGCATCGCGGGTGTCTTGTATCAGCGCGCCGGGCTGCCGACCGCATCGTTGACGGATTGGTTTGATAACGAGCCGTTGACGGATCCTCACTGGGGCCGCAACCCGTTGCGACAAGGACCCACCGTGTCAATCACATTGGACACGGCGAATGCCTGGTTTCAGCAGGGACAGCGAGCCGGCGATCCTGCGGTTTGTGCGGTTGGGGAGTTTGGCGCAGACCTGCTGATCGCGGCCGACAAGGGCTAAATCAGCCAGTGATCGATGTCTTGGACGCCAAGCGCCGTGGCACCCCGCCATGCGCTGTAACGCAACAGATTGAACCAGATGGCGAGCGTCTCACGGTGCAGGACTGTCCAGTCTTCTCCCCAAAATGGGTTCGGGCGTAAATGGTCCGACGCCCAAAGTGTTTGGTCCCAATCGCCCATCGCCGCGAAAGTTGCCGCGCTGCGCGGCAGGTGGAACGCATCGGTCACGATGATAATGTTCGCGACGTCATCGATCTGCGGCTTGGAAAATAGGGCGTTTTGCAGCGTCGATCGCGACTCATGTTCGACGGTCGTTACCGCTTCCGGCACGCCTTCCACATGGGCAACGTGAGCCATGGCTTGTCCGCCGCTCGGCGCGTTCGGTGCATCGTTGCCACCGGTAAAGTGTACACGCGGCGCAACCCCGTCAGCATAGAGCTTGGCACAAGTTCTAGCGCGGGCGTCGGCAGCCGGGTCCAAAACGCCATTCTCATCCACACCAGCCCCGAGACAGACGATAGCGTCTGCCCGAGGGGGCGGCGTGGAATTGGTATATAGTGTCGAATAAGCCGTGATGGCGGCAAGCGTCATGACATAAACACCGATGCCGAAGGTGCTGATACGCTTTAGAAAACGGCTCATTCCCACTCAATGGTCCCGGGTGGTTTGCTGGTGATGTCGTAGGTCACGCGATTGATCCCTTGGACTTCATTGATGATCCGTGTGGCGGTTTCGCCGAGGAAATCGTGGCTGAAGGGATAGTAGTCGGCGGTCATGCCATCAACAGATGTCACCGCACGCAATGCGCAGGCGAAATCATAGGTCCGCCCGTCGCCCATCACGCCCACGGTGCGCACCGGCAGGATGGCCACGAAGGCCTGCCAGATCTCATCATACAGTCCGTGCTTGCGGATTTGATCGATATAAACCGCATCGGCCTTCCTCAAGATCTCCAGCTTATCGCGCGTGATCTCTCCGGGGCAGCGGATTGCAAGACCGGGGCCAGGGAAAGGATGCCGACCGATAAAGCTATCTGGTAAGCCAAGCTCGCGGCCCAGGGCGCGTACTTCGTCCTTGAACAGTTCACGCAGCGGTTCGACCAGTTTGAGGCCCATCTTCTCTGGCAAACCGCCCACGTTGTGGTGACTTTTGATCGTTACCGAAGGGCCGCCGGAGAAGGACACTGACTCAATCACGTCTGGGTAAAGCGTGCCTTGAGCAAGGAAGGCGGCACCTTCAATTTGATCCGCATACTTTTGAAATACATCGATAAAGAGCTTGCCGATGATCTTTCGCTTCGTTTCAGGGTCGCTTACGCCGTCCAGTTCGCCCAGGAACAACTCTTGCTCTTGCGCATGGATCACCTTGAGGTTCATGTGATCGCGGAACATTGCGACAACTTCATCCGCCTCGTTCAACCGCAGCAACCCGTGGTCCACGAACACACAGGTCAATTGGCTCCCGATCGCCTCGTGGATCAGGGCCGCAGCAACAGAGGAGTCCACGCCGCCCGACAGCGCGCAGATGACTTGTTTGTCCCCAACTTCATCCTTGATCGCTGCAATCGCCTGTTCGCGATAGGCGCCCATCGTCCAGTCGCCGGAGAACCCGGCAAGTTTGACGAAGTTCTCATATAGCTTCGCGCCATTTGGTGTGTGGTGCACTTCTGGGTGGAACTGCACGGCATAAAAATTCCGGAACACATCAGCGGTGATTGCAAATGGGGCATTCGGCGACGTCCCGTAAACCGCAAAACCTGGCGCAATTTCAGAGACATGATCACCATGGCTCATCCAAACTTGTTCTTTGTCCTCGGCGAACCAACCATCAAGCAACGGCAATGATCCCTGTGGGGTCACATAGGCGCGGCCGAACTCTGCCGTGCCATGGCCGCTTTCGACTTTGCCGCCCAAGCACTGCATCATCACCTGCTGCCCATAGCAGATGCCGAGGATTGGAATGCCCAATTCGAAGACACTTGCTGGTGGACGTGGCGAGCCCTCATCGATGACAGACGCCGGACCACCTGAAAAGATGACCGCTTTTGGCGCGAAGGCCGCGAGAAATTCATCGCTGACGTTCTGAAATGGGTGGATTTCGCAGTAGACGTTCAACTCCCGTAGACGCCGCGCGATGAGCTGCGTCACCTGGCTGCCGAAGTCGATGATGAGGAGGCGGTCGTGCTGAGTGTTATCCATGGCGTCTGCCTAGAACCCCGCACCCAGACGTGCAAGTCCGCCGCCGCAATTTCCGCTAAATGTCGGTTTTGCACGAGAGACGGCGGAAAAACGGCAGGCCAAAGATCGGTAGACGCCTATCACCTTCGGCAGATAAGGGACGAAGGACCGTAAAAGATGGCGGAAACAACGGCAGAACCTCGGGCAAGGCGCGGACGTGGCGGCGGTGGCGCGGCGCGGCGCGCGGCACGGACCGCCGTAAGTACCGAAACAGCCAAGTTCATCGAGCGGAACATTCCAAACTACGACGTTCTCGATGACGCCGCCTTAAAGGTAATTGAAGCAAACGCAGACCGCGTGCTTGAGGAGATCGGGGTAAACTTTGTCGAAAACCCCGAAGCTTTAGCGCGTTGGCGGGTCGTCGGGGCAAAGGTCGAGGGGGACCGGGTTCGGATCCCGGCAGGCCTTGCACGGGAGCTTTGCAAAACCGCCCCGTCCCAATTCACACAGGTCGCGCGCAATGCGGAACGGAATGTGGTGATTGGTGGAAAAAACCTTGTTTTGGCGCCGGTTTATGGCCCGCCCTTCGTGCGTGACGTTGCGGGGGGCCGCCGATACGCAACGATGGCCGATTTTGAGAAGTTCGTGAAGCTAGGCTACATGTCCAAATGGCTTCACCACTCTGGTGGCACGGTGTGCGAGCCGACGGATGTTCCGGTCAACAAGCGTCATCTCGATATGTTGCTGGCGCACATGGTCTACTCCGACAAACCCTTCATGGGCTCTGTTACGGAACCAAGCCGCGCGCAGGATTCTGTGGATATGTGCGAGATCCTTTTCGGCAAGGAATTTGTGCAAACGAACACAGTGATGACTTCGCTCATCAACATCAATTCGCCTCTGACGTTCGACGCCACAATGATGGGGGCTCTGGAGGTTTTTGCGGCAAACAATCAGGCCAGCATCATCAGTCCCTTCATCGTGGGCGGGGCAATGGCGCCTGTCTCTATTGCCGGGACCTTGACGCAGGTGCTGGCCGAAGTGCTGGCAGGCGTTGCCTATTCCCAGCTTGTCCGACCTGGCGCCCCAGTCATCTTTGGGACCTTCGTGACCTCGATCGATATGAACTCCGGCGCGCCAACTTTCGGGACACCCGAAGCGGCGCATATCACCTATGGTGCGGGGCAGTTGGCGCGGCGGCTTGGGCTACCGTACCGGTCATCCGGCGGGTTCTGTGGATCAAAGCTGCCTGACGCGCAGGCAGGATATGAATCCGCAAACAGCCTGCATGTCGGCCTTCAGGCTGGCGTAAACTTTATGCTGCATGCCTGCGGTTGGCTTGAAGGTGGGTTGGTGGCGTCCTTCGAAAAGTTCGTCATGGACGCAGACCAACTTGGTGCGCTGCACCACTTTGCCAAAGGCGTGGATATGTCCGCTGACGGCCAAGCGTTGGACGCCATCGCCGAAGTGGGTCCAGGCGGGCACTATCTTGGCTGCGCACATACGCAGGCACATTTCAAAGACGCGTTCTGGCGGTCAGATCTGCTCGACTATAAGCCTTTTGAAACCTGGGATGAAGAAGGCGCGCGCGATACGCAGGCCTTGGCCGCGGCGCGGGTAGAGACCTTGCTTGAAACCTACCAGCAGCCCGCGCTTGACCCCGCAAAAGAGGCCGCGCTGCGGGCATTTGTGGCAGACCGCAAGGCCGCACTTCCTGACGAAATCGGCTAAAGGGTTGGGCGAGTGATCGCCCGAAACAATTGTGCCTCGGCCATAATGGCGACCAGCACATCAATGTGTTTGGCGGCATGATAGTCGCCCGACTTTGTCTTGCGTTCGGAATTTAACTGTTTCTCAACATCCAACAATGCAACCAAAGCTTGTCCTGGACTTGGTGTTGTGTCGCGTTTCAGACAACGCCGCAAATGACGGTCACGGATATAGTCGTCGAGCCCAAAGCGGGCAGCGCGTACAAGTATCTTTGGGCGTTTGAGGCTTGTCACTTGGCTCAGGATGTCTTTCATCTTGTGGTCCTTTCAAACAATGACACTCGGAATACGGGTAAATTTGCATGCGCGATGCAGGCGTTGCGTGAACTGAAGGTCGAGCGAACGGCCTGCTGGAGAAAATTTACACTTTTTCAACCAAGCTCTCGGTCGAACAAACGTGAAATCAAAACGTTGTCCTACTGCCCAGGGTTGTGAGTGCATGCTCGCTCGCCAATTTGGTGAGCCGGCAAGGTGAAAGGAAAGTGATGTCGAACATTGTTTGCGCAACAACAACGAGAGATCTGCCAAAATGGGTGCCGCTAGCCGCAAAGCACTATTTGGCGCATACCGAGGATGGATTGTCGATCCGGGCTTTGGCCCGTGCCACAAATTCGCACCCGTCGACAATTTTGCGGCAGGTCAGACGCTTCGAAGGGCGGCGCGACGACCCGCTGATTGATGCGGCGCTCAAGGCGCTCGCGGATCAATCCGGCCCCTCTGTCGCGAAGGCAACAGCGGCCAATGATGCCGGACGGCTGAGCCAAGAGCGGATCGATCAAGAGGCAAAACGCATCTTACGCCGCCTTTGCGAGCCCCGCGCCGTTTTGGCGGTCGCGCGTGAGATGGAAACGGCGGTTGTGGTCCGCGAAGATGAAGACGGTGGATCATTGCGAACGGCAAAGGTCGATCGCGAGATTGCGCAAGCCATGGCGCTCAAGGCCTGGATCTCTTGCCCGGAGGAGAGCGGGCGGGTGCGGCGCTACTTTATCACAAACGCAGGCCGCGCCGCTTTGCGACGTCTGACGGCCGCTGACGAAAATCGCGCGCATGGCTTTGCAGAGCAGCCGAGCCCGGAAGACCCGGAGATTGCAAAATGGGAATTTCCCATCGAAGCAGACGGCATGCGGAGCCGGGCCCGCTATTACGCTACGGAAAGCCCATTAATCGCGCTGTCACGCCGTCGCGACAAAGATGGCTTGCCCTTCCTTAGCGCCGACCTCGTGAAAGCGGGGGAAAGTTTGAGGGAAGATTTTGAATTGGCGCAAGTTGGCGGGCCTGCGGCGCGGGACTGCGCCCAACTGATCGCAATGAGCCTGTCCAAACAGGACACTGCAGCGCTTCCCAAAGCAACGTTGCAAGCCCGGGACCGATTGGCGGCGGCGCTCACAGACCTTGGACCGGGTCTTGGCGACGTGGCTCTACGGTGTTGTTGCCTGCTAGAAGGCTTGGAACTGACAGAAAAGAAACTGGGCTGGTCGGCGCGATCTGGTAAGATCGTTCTTCGGATTGCGCTGCAACGGTTGCGGCTCCACTATGATCAGGCACGGGGCAAGTATGCCCCGATGATCGGGTGACGTTGCGGTATGCGCTGCCGCAATGGCCGTCATGCGGCGACCTGACACAAATGGACAAGCGCGGGGCAGTTGCCTACATAGGGGAAAGCCAAAAGGAAGCCCCATGTCTTCGCGTGACCTTAAGATCCCCGCGCAACGCCACCCTGAAAAGCAGCGCCGCGCCGATGCGCCGCAGCCGAAGAAGCCGGACTGGATTCGAGTGAAAGCGCCCACGTCGGAGGGCTACAAGCAAACCCGCGATATTATGCGCGAGCATAAGTTGGTCACCGTGTGCGAAGAAGCGGGATGCCCCAACGTGGGCGAATGCTGGAGCCAAGGGCACGCCACCATGATGATCATGGGTGAGGTGTGCACACGCGCTTGTACCTTTTGCAACATCGCCACAGGCAAACCACCGGAGGCCTTGGACGTTTTTGAGCCGGGCCGCGTGGCAGATGCGGTCAAAAAACTGGGTTTGAACCATGTCGTCGTGACCTCTGTTGATCGGGACGACGTGGATGACGGCGGTGCAGAGCATTTTGCCCAAACCATTCGGGCGATCCGCCGGCAGTCACCTGGAACAACCATTGAGATCCTGACACCAGATTTCTTGCGCTGCGATCCAAGTGTCCTTGATATCGTTGTTGACGCCAAGCCAGACGTGTTCAATCACAACCTAGAAACGGTGCCAGGATTGTACCCCGAAGTGCGCCCAGGTGCGCGGTACTTCCACTCATTGCGCCTGCTTCAACGGGTCAAAGAACGGGATCCGGCGATGTTCACCAAGTCAGGCATCATGGTTGGGCTCGGAGAGGACCGGCAAGCGGTCATTCAAGTCATGGAAGACATGCGCGCCGCTGGCATCGATTTTCTGACGATCGGGCAGTATTTGCAGCCGACTCCAAAACACCACGCGGTGGATCGATTTGTTACGCCTGAGGAATTCGCAGCTTATGAAAAAGCGGCCTATGGCAAAGGGTTTTTGATGGTGTCAGCAACGCCATTGACCCGGTCGAGCTACCACGCCGGCGAAGACTTTGCGCAGTTACGGGCCGCGCGGAATGAGAAGCTTGGTCTAGCGTAGCGTACGGCCCATTGCGCGATCCGCTTGCATCCATTCGGGTAAAACCCCAAATTGTTCAAGGCCGTAGAGCACAAAGCAAAAGCAGAGAATACCCAAGACCAATTGGACGCGCCGCCGTGAAGGAGGGTGCTGGACCCACCGTTTCATCCGCAAGAACCAAATCGGGTTCATGAATCGGTGAACCGCACATTGCCGATGTAGGGCAGGTTGCGGTTTCGCTGCGCATAATCGATGCCATAGCCCACGACGAATTCGTCGGGGATTTCAAACCCGATGTAATCAGGTTTGTAGTCAACTTCACGCCGGGCTGGCTTGTCGAGAAGGGCAATCGATTTCAGGCGCGCTGGATGTTTGGATTGCAGGAATTCGACAACATGGTGAAGCGTATGGCCTGTGTCGATGATATCTTCCACGATTAACACGTCGCGCCCTTCAATGGTGCCACGCAAGTCTTTGAAAATACGCACTTCGCGGCTGCTCACCATAGCATCTCCGTAGGAAGAGGCCTCAAGAAAATCGACTTCAACGGGCAGGTCCAGCTCGCGGACCAGATCTGCGATAAAAACAAAAGAGCCGCGCAAGAGCCCCACTACGACAAGCTTATCAGTATCTTGGAAGTCCTCGGCAATCCTTGCGGACAAATCCTCGATCTTCGCGGCAATCGATTTTGCACTGATCATCTGATCAATCACATACGGGCGGTGCGTCATGTGGTCCCCAAAGCTTGCATTTTCGGGCCAAGTCTACGACATCACCCGGTGAAGTCACGACCGAAAGACCGCTATGCCCGCCCATTCTGAGACAAAGGTGCTGCCTTACACTGCCGACCAAATGTACGATCTCGTGGCGGACGTGGCGGACTACCCTAAATTCCTGCCTTGGACGGCGGCGGCTCGCGTACGGTCGACCACCGAAATGAGCGACCATACGGTGATGCTTGCTGACTTGGTGGTGTCTTTTAAAGTGTTTCGCGAAAAATTTGGCAGTCGCGTTTTGCTTTGGCCTTCACTCAAACGCATCGATACGGCCTATATTGATGGTCCCTTCCGGCATCTCGACAGTACTTGGACTTTTCAAGATGTCGAGGGTGGTTGCGAGGTGTCTTTCGAAGTTGATTTCGAGTTTCGCAACAGGATCTTACAAGGTGCTGCGGGTATGTTCTTTCATGAAGCCATGCAGCGGATCGTGCGATCATTTGAACGCCGCGCGGTGGAGCTATACGGATAGCGGCGGTTTGATCCAAATGCGCGCGCTGACGCGCGCACGTCATGAATGGCTTGGTCACGCGGAAACTGTGAGTGATGGATAGCGTGGCTGCTTCTGGCAGCCGTTTTTGGAAGCAAGGAAGCCCGGATGCCGGTTACCGATTGTCGGCGAGCGCCTTGAGGCAAAGCGACATCGCATGTTTGACGGTGGCTTGTCTTACGGCGGTCCGGCCGATTGCACCGAAGTGATGGGTCTCGGTGAGGGTGGCTTGTGAGGTGGCGAGCCCGAAACAGACCATTCCTTCGGGTTTGGTGTCTGTGCCACCTGGACCGGCGATGCCGGTGACCGCAACAGCAATTGTGGCTTCGGACCGTGCCAGGGCGCCAGCGGCCATAGCCGCCGCGACCTGCTCTGATACAGCGCCATAGGTCACGATCATCTCTGCGGGAACACCAAGCATTTCTGTCTTTGCGGCGTTTGAATAGGTGACAAAGCCGCGGTCGAAAATGGCGGAGCTTCCTGGCACATCGGTAATCGCCCCGGCAATCAAACCGCCTGTGCAGCTTTCCGCTGTGGCGATCATTGCGCCTTGGGCTTTGGCCTTAGTCAGGAGGTCCTGCGCGGTCACAGGTGTGCGACCGCAGCTAAGATCACCACACCAATTGCAGCAAAGATGCCCGCTATTACGTCGTCGAGCATGACACCCGTCGCGTCGCCACGGCGATCCGCCCAGCCGATCGGGCCTGGTTTGAGGATGTCGAAAAGGCGGAACAAAACGAACGCGGCGAGCCAGCCAGGCCATAATGCTAAAATCTGGCTACCTGTCGCCGCGGCGCCAAAGAGCACTGGCAACAGGGCGAGCCATTGGCCCACCACCTCATCAATGACAATCTCGGACGGGTCGTGATCGTCTTTGCCGTCCGTTTCTATTGTGGTTGCCCAAAGGCCAAGCGCGTAGGCGACTGCAATGCTGGCGACGACGAGGTAAGCGCCCCCGACGCTATAGACGATGGCTGCCGTGGGCAGCGCTGCAAATGACCCCCACGTGCCCGGCGCAGGCCGCAGATGCCCAATGTAAAAGAAGGTCGCGATGAGATTGGTCATGAACGAACCAATGTGGCGGTGGCCAATGCCGCAATACCTTCACCACGCCCTGTAAACCCAAGGCGTTCTGATGTGGTGGCTTTCACGCTGATCCGGCTCGGGTCAAGGCCCATTATGTCACCCATTTTTGCTTTCATTGCAGCCTGATGCGGGCCAATCTTCGGGTATTCGCAGACCAAAGTGCAATCGACATTGCCCACAGTAAAGCCCTGTTCAAGGGCCAATGAAACAGCGTGTTTTAGGAAGATGTGGCTTTCTGCGCCTTTCCACTGCGGGTCGCTCGGCGGGAAGTGTTGACCGATGTCACCTTGGCCCAATCCACCATAAATGGCGTCTGTCACAGCGTGCATGCCAACGTCCGCGTCTGAGTGGCCTTGCAGCCCGCGGTCAAACGGAATCTGCACGCCGCAAAGCCAAACATGGTCACCCGGCCCAAACCGGTGCACGTCGTAGCCATTGCCAAGGCGAATATCCAAGCTGGTCTCCAACAATCGGGCCGCCCGTGCATGATCGTCGGGGCCAGTGATTTTCATATTGTCTTCATCGCCGGGCACAATGGCGACGTCAATTCCCGCGGTACGCGCCACCGTGACATCGTCGGTGGCCTCGGGGTGGGCCGCATAGGCTGCAAGAAGCGGCGCGAGATGGAATCCTTGTGGTGTTTGGGCGCGAAAAAGATTTGTGCGGTCTTGGGTGCCCGTTACGCCGCCGTTCTGGCCATGCCAGAGCGTGTCCGAGACGGCGACAGCGGGCGCAGCGGCTTGGTGGCTGCGCAACGCAGATAATACGTCATCGATGATGCGCTGCGTGACTAATGGGCGTGCTGCATCGTGGATAAGCACTTGTGTGGTTTCATCGGGGACCGCGCTCAAACCCGCACGGACAGAAGCGCTCCGCGTTGCCCCGCCGTGGACAATTCGCGCGCCCGGGAAATGGGCAGCGTGGCTGGTTTTTTCATCATCGGGATGGATCACAATCACAATGGCGGCAATGGCCTGATGGCTGCCGAAGCTTTCAAAGGCGTGTTCGCACACGGTGCGGTTGCCAAGTTGCTGCCATTGCTTGGGAATTTCACCGCCTGCGCGGGTCCCACGACCTGCCGCTACAAGAATTGCTGTTGTTGTCATATTGCCTCCGCCGCCGCGTTCAGGGTGTAGGACGTGTGGGATGCCAACGCAATTGCCCCGGTTTTGCGCTTAAAAAATGTGCACTATGATAATTGCGCACTATTTTTCATCAAGGTTGTGTTGTTGCCCTCCCTCACGACGGCTAATTTTTGGGCATCACTTTCGGGAAGCATGCAAATTGTCGGAATCACTCCGCAGCGACATTGAGAATGGGTTTGGGGTTGTGCCTGTGGTCCTTGCACCATTGGCAGGAATCACGGATTTGCCGTTCCGCAAACTGGTCGCGTCATTTGGGGCCCGTTGGGTTGTGAGTGAGATGGTCGCCAGCCAAGAGATGGTCCAGGCGAAACCGGGCGTTCGCGAGCGCGCAGAGCTGGCAATTGACGACCAGCAAACAGCAGTGCAACTGGCCGGACGTGATCCGTATTGGATGGCGGAGGCGGCCAAGATGGTCGCTGACAACGGCGCCACGCTGATTGACATCAATATGGGCTGCCCCGCGAAAAAGGTGACGAATGGCTACTCCGGCTCAGCCCTGTTGCGGGATCCGGATTTGGCCTTGGCCTTGATCGAGGCCGTCGTGGCCGCTGTCGATGTCCCGGTCACGTTGAAAACGCGTTTGGGGTGGGATCATGACAGCCTCAACGCTGCCGATGTTGCGCGCCAGGCCGAGAACGCAGGCATTCGTCTCGTGACAATCCATGGCCGCACGCGCTGTCAGTTTTACAAAGGGGCGGCGGATTGGGTGGCGATTGCGGCGATCAAGGAGGCCGTCTCCATCCCGGTCATTGCAAATGGCGATATCGTTGACACTGACACCGCGCAGGAGGCCCTGGAGGCTTCGGGCGCGGACGGCATTATGATTGGGCGAGGTGCACAAGGGCGTCCTTGGGTCCTGGCACAGGTTGCTGCCGATCTCCAAGACGTGGAAGCGCCCAAGGCGCCCGAGGGGGGCGCACTGATCGAAATGGTGTTGGCGCACTACGACGCCATGTTGAGCTTCTATGGGCTTGAGTTGGGGCGGCGCGTCGCGCGAAAGCATCTGGGATGGTATATGGACGACGCGGGGACAGGGCCTGCGTCGCGCAAAGCAATCCTAACAGAACCGAACCCCGACGAAGTGATCCGGCGGTTGCCTGACGCGCTCTCTGAAGAGATGGGAGTTGCGGCATGATTGCGGATAATGCGCTCTGGGCCTCGCTGCCCGTGCCTGCGCTGCTGCTGGACGGCGACAACGTGATCACCGCGAGTAACGGCGCGGCGGAGGCCTTCCTCAACCTATCGTCCAAATCGCTTATCGGCGCGAACGTTTGGGACAAGGTGATGGTAGATGCGCCGCTTGAAAACGCTTTCGCCCGGACCCGCCGCAACCGCACGTCACTTTTTGTTAATGACGTCGATGTGGGCTCTGGCATGCGCGCACCGCTGCAATGCAACATCCAGTTTTCGCCATTGCTAGGCAGCGAGCAGGCGATGATCATGATGATCAGCCCGCGAGAGATCGCGACGCGGCTCGTTCAGCAAGACAAGTCAGCAAAGGCCGCCAAGTCTGCGATCGGCATGGCCGAGATGCTGGCACATGAGATCAAGAACCCTTTGGCGGGGATCACAGGCGCGGCGCAGCTTTTGTCGATGGGCCTCAGTTCTGAAGATCAGGAACTGACGGACTTGATCGTCGCGGAAAGCCGCCGGATCGTGAAGCTGCTCGAGCAAGTCGAACAGTTTGGCAATCTCCGACCGCCAAAGATGAAGCCGGTGAACATCCATGATGTGCTTGACCGCGCAAAGAAGTCTGCTGCTGTTGGCGTGGCAGCGCATATGCGGTTTGAAGAAGCCTATGACCCATCGCTTCCGGCCGCGATGGCTGATGCAGATCAGCTGCTGCAGGTGCTTCTCAATCTTATTAAGAATGCCGCGCAAGCCGGCGACGCCGGTGGAAAAATTACTCTTAAGACATTCTATGACACGTCACTTCGCGTCGCGATGCCTGATGGCACCCAAGCCAGGCTGCCATTGCAGATCGAAGTGATTGATGACGGGCCCGGGTTGCCCAAAGACATCGCACAAGATGTATTTGAGCCGTTCGTATCGGGCCACGAAAACGGAACCGGACTGGGCTTAGCGCTCGTCTCGAAACTGATTGGCGAGCAGGGTGGCTGGATCACCGTGGATAGTGTGCCGGGACACACTGTTTTTCGCGTATCGCTGCCTTTTGCCCGCAAAACAACAGATCAAATAGAAGGACAGAGCTAATGGATGGAACCGTTCTCGTCGCCGACGATGACCGCACAATTCGTACCGTTTTGACTCAGGCGCTGACGCGGGCGGGGTGTAAAGTGCATGCCACGTCTTCCTTGGTCACGCTCATGCGTTGGGTGGATGAAGGGAAAGGTGATTTGGTGATCTCAGACGTGGTCATGCCCGACGGCAACGGCTTGGATCAGCTCCCGAAGATCGCCGAGGCGCGCCCCGGCATGCCGGTGATCGTCATTTCCGCCCAGAACACCATCATGACGGCGATCCAAGCGGCAGAAGCGGATGCCTATGATTATTTGCCGAAGCCGTTTGACCTACCCGATCTCATGAAGCGCGCGGCGCGGGCACTTGAGATTAAACGCCGTGTCCAACCGCCGAAGCCCGAAGCGTCCACGGACGATAAAACATCTGACTTGCCCTTGGTGGGCCGAACACCCGCGATGCAAGCACTTTACCGACTTGTGGCGCGCGTCATGAACACGACGATGCCGGTCCTGATCACTGGTGAAAGTGGGACCGGTAAGTCGCTGATCGCACGTGCCATTCATGACTTCTCCGACCGACGCAATCTGCCTTTCGTTGCCGTCTCAGCGCATGATCTGGAGGGCGCAGATGGACCGGCGACTGTTTTGTCTCGGGCAAGTGGCGGGTCGCTTTTATTTGATGAGGTCAGTGATCTCGACGATGTGGCCCAAGCCCGGATCGTCCGGATGCTTGATAGCCTTGGCGACAATGCCCCGCGCATCATGGCGACGTCGCGGGCCGACCTGACGAGCCAGATGGAAGGCGGGACCTTCCGCGAAGATTTGTTCTATCGCTTAGGTGGGGTCACCATCAATGTTCCGCCATTGCGGGAACGCGTGGACGACATCCCACTGCTCGCCGATCATTTCCTTTTGAAAGCGGAACGGGAAGGCAGCAGCCTGCGCCGCTTGAGTGACAGCGCGCAAACGCTGATCAGGGCGTATAGCTGGCCGGGCAACGTGCGGCAGCTGGAAAACGCGATAAAACGTTTGGTATTCACCGCCAATGAGGACGAAATCACGCGGTCTGAGGTTGAAATGATCCTTGGCAATGAGCCAGCGATGGAACCCATGGCCTCAGGCAGTGAAACCGACAAACTTTCCGGCTCCGTCGCAAAGCATCTCCGGCGGTACTTCGACTTGCATGGCGGCGTGCTGCCGCCGCAAGGGCTGTACAACCGGATCCTCCGCGAAGTGGAAGGGCCATTGATCGAGATTGCCCTCGATGCCACCGCGGGCAACCAAGCAAAATGTGCCGATTTGCTGGGCATCAACCGCAATACTTTGCGTAAGAAGATTACCGACCTCGATATTCGCGTGACACGGCGCCGCAAGTTGATGTAAAACCGCAACAGAACGTGGCCCCAAAGGCTCATGCCTTTGGTAAGGACCATATAATCAGGCGGTCGCGCGGGGGAAATTTCGCGCAAAATGAACGGGATAATGCGCGTGGAGCGTACCCTTCTGGGAATGAGAGTGAATCGCACCAGTCGCTGGTGGCGGCGGAGGCAGGTGCAAAACGCGCTAACGCTTGGGCTGGTCCTCATGGGACCGGTGCTTGCTGCACTGACTTATGTGGTGTTGGGACCGCTTGATCAGCGCGCGACGTCGAACACGCTGCGCCTCGTCCTCTTTGCTGACCTCATCTACATCCTCATTGTCGCGGCTCTGGTGTTGCGACGTGTTGCGCAGATGATCGCAGCGCGGCGCGCGAAATCAGCAGGATCACAGCTTCATCTACGGCTGACAGGGGTTTTCGCTCTGCTCGCGTTGATCCCGACGGTCTTGGTTGCGATCTTTGCCATGCTGTCGATCAATCTCGGGCTAGAGAGCTGGTTCTCCGAGCGCGTGCGCAACGTTGTCAGCACGTCTTTGTCGACGGCGCGGGCCTATGAATTCGAACATCGCAATGAGCTAACGCGCGATGGTCTGGGTCTCGCCCGATACCTCAACCAACAGCGCCAGCAGAACTTCTTTATGCGCGATGCTGAAGTTATTCAGGCGTTGCGGTCCGTCCAGGCACAGATTGATCGAAGCCTGACTGAGGCGTTTGTCATCGATAGCCGTGGCGAGATCATCGCGCGGGATGAAAAGTCCTACCGCTTTGACTACGAACAACCGACGGAAGCGCAATTCGCTTTGGCGCTGGAGGCCGGGCTCACCATTATCGAAGACGCATCTAATAACGAGTTCCGCGCGCTAATCCCGCTGGCCGCGTTCTTGGATCGCTTCCTTTACGTGACACGGCCTGTGGATGGCAGTGTCTTGTTGTTGCTTGATGAAACAGAAGAAACTTACGCGCTTTACGACCAACTTGAAAACGAACGCGGGCGGCGGTTGTTTGAGTTCGGACTGATGTACCTTGGGTTCGCCGTCATCCTCATTTTGGCCGCCATTTGGCTTGGGCTCTGGTTTGCGGAACGGTTGTCAAAGCCGATTGGACGCCTGGTGAGCGCCTCGCAGCGTGTCGGTGGGGGTGACTTGAATGTGCGGGTGATCGAAGAGGAGGGCGAGGATGAGATCGCTCAGCTTGGGACGTACTTCAACCAAATGACGGCGCAGTTGAAAGACCAGCGGGATGAGCTGATTGACACAAACGTGGCGACGGAACGCCGACGGCGCTTGTTTGATAGCGTACTCAGCTCCGTGACCTCTGGCGTGATCGGTATGGACGCGGACGGGCAATTGACCTTTGTGAACAAGTCTGCGCAGCGTTTGGTGACGGTGGACCCTGATGAACCGCGCGTCGCGTTGACCGTCGCTATCCCAGAATTCGAACCGCTATATGCGCAGCTGCGCAATGGGGAGCGCAATGTGGTGCAGGACCAGGTCAACCTGATCCGCGGGGGCGAGCAGGAAAGTCTATTGGTCCGCATGTCCCCACGCCGAAATCAACAGGATGATCTTGAAGGCTATGTGGTTGCATTCGACGATGTGACGGACTTGGTCAGTGCCCAGCGCATGGCGGCATGGGGGGACGTGGCCCGTCGCATTGCACATGAGATCAAAAACCCGCTGACACCAATCCAATTGTCAGCGGAACGGATCAAACGCAAATTCACCAGCAAAGTCGGTGATGAGAGTGATCGTCTGGAACAAATGACAGACGTGATTGTGCGGCAAACCAACGACTTGCGACGTATTGTTGATGAGTTCTCAAAGTTCGCACGCATGCCGCAGCCAGACTTGCGAGAAAACGATCTGGTCAAGATCGTCCGAGACGCGGTCACCCTGCAAGAAGCTGGGCAGCCCGATGTGACGATCATATCGTCATTGCCCGACGCGAAAGTCGTCGCAGATGTCGATGACACGATGATCTCCCAGGCCCTGACGAACCTGATCAAGAACGCTGGGGAAGCCATTGAAACTGCGGTCGAAAAGGGAATGCCTGTACCGCGGCCTGAGATCAGGATCACGATGATGGCAGATGAGGACAAAGCCGAGATTACGATCCAAGACAACGGCGTCGGCCTTCCTGAAGATCGCGCGCGATTGTTTGAGCCTTACGTAACGACACGCGATAAGGGCACTGGCCTTGGCCTGCCAATCGTGAAGAAAATTATCGAGGAACATGGTGGCACCCTATCACTCTCGGATGCCACGATCTTTGATGGCCATACCCATGCCGGGGCTTGCGCCATCGTCACCTTACCCGTCGCGCCTGTACCAGCCGCGGCCAATAAAATTCCAGCATGAGGGACCAACATGGGCGATATTCTGATCACCGACGACGAACGCGATATCCGAGAGCTGATCTCGGAAATCCTGATTGATGAGGGCTTTACCACACGTCTGGCCGGGACGTCAGATGAATGCATGAAGGCGATTGCGACGGAAACGCCGGCGCTGATGATCCTCGATATTTGGCTCAAAGACAGCAACATGGATGGGATCGATATTCTGAAGGCGGTGAAACGGGATCATCCTGGCGTGCCTGTGGTGATCATCTCGGGTCACGGGAACATCGAGATCGCGGTCGCTGCGATCAAACAGGGTGCTTACGACTTCATCGAAAAGCCGTTCAACATCGATCAATTGCTGGTCGTCATTCGCCGCGCAATGGAAACTTCGCGTCTACGGGCTGAGAACGTTGCGCTCAAGCGCGGAGAAACCACCAACACCGATATGTTGGGCGACAGTGCCGCCTTCCGGACGCTGAAGGCAAACCTCGACAAGGTCACGAAATCGAATGGTCGGGTCATGCTGACTGGCCCTGCGGGTTCGGGTAAAGAAATCGCGGCGCGATACATCCATGCGAATTCCAACCGCGCTGATGCGCCGTTTGTGACGGTCAGCTCCGCGAGCATTGAACCCGATCGAATGGAAGAGGTTCTTTTTGGGCGTGAGACACCCAACAACGGAGTCGAAAAAGGACTCCTTGAACAGGCGAACGGTGGGGTGATCTATTTTGATGAGGTTGCCGACATGCCGCTCGGGACGCAGTCCAAGATCCTCCGCGTTCTTGTGGATCAAACCTTCCAGCGGGTCGGTGGAACCGAGAAAGTTCAGGTTGACTTGCGGGTGATCTCCAGCACGAACAAAGACTTGCAGGCAGAGATTGATGCAGGTGTCTTCCGCGAGGAGCTGTACCACCGTCTGAATGTTGTGCCAATTGACGTGCCAAGTTTGGAAGAACGGCGCGAAGACATCCCAGTGCTTGCCGAACATTTCATCGGTGTGCTGAACAAGGCCCAAGGCTTGCCATTGCGCAAACTGGCCGATGATGCGCGCGCATTGCTGCAAACCATGCAGTGGCCGGGGAACGTGCGGCAATTAAAGAACGTGGTCGAACGGGTACTGATACTTGGTGAAGGCAGCGCGGACATCTCTGCCAAAGAACTGCCCAGCGCAGAAGAAGGTCCAGTCGATGAAGGTCGCGTCGTCTTGTCCGGGGGGCTAGCCACCTTGCCGCTCCGCGAGGCACGTGAACTGTTTGAACGGGAATACCTCCTCACGCAGATCAACCGCTTTGGCGGCAACATCAGCCGCACTGCATCTTTCGTCGGCATGGAGCGCTCCGCATTGCACCGCAAGCTGAAGTCGCTTGGCGTGGCCACGACGAGCAAAGCAGGTGCGCGCGTCGCTTACGTGGAAGGTGAGGCGTCGTGAAAGTCATTATTTGCGGCGCCGGCCAAGTCGGCTGGCAGATCGCACGCCACCTGTCTGGCGAAAACAACGACGTCACCGTCGTTGATAACAACCCGGAGCTTGTGCGCCGGGCCACAGATACCCTTGACGTGCAAGGGATTGCCGGGTTTGCGAGCTACCCTGATGTGCTCGACCGGGCAGGGGCTCAAGACGCGGATATGATCATCGCGGCGACCCATTCGGACGAGGTCAATATGGTGACCTGTCAGGTCGCCCATTCTGTCTTTTCTGTTCAACGCAAGATCGCGCGTCTGCGGGCGCAGAATTACCTCGATGTGATCTATACGGATCTTTACCGCCGCGATCACATGCCCATCGACGTCGTGATATCGCCCGAACAAGAGGTTGCGGAAACAGCCCTACGCCGCCTGGCCGCGCCAGCGGCTTTCGACACCGAGAGCTTCCTGAAGAACGAAGGCCAGCTTCTGGGCCTCAACATCCATGAGGACTGCCCGGTTATCAATACGCCCTTGAGACAGCTGACGGAGCTCTTCTCAACGCTCCGCGCCATTGTTGTGGGCATACGGCGGGAGGGTACGCTCTTTGTGCCGTCCCCTGGCGATCAGCTCTATCCGGGCGATGATTGTTATATCTTTTCTCACGTCCAGGACACGACCCGGACGATGGAGATCTTCGGCAAAAGCCAATTCAAGCAAGAACGGATTGTGGTGGTGGGCGGCGGCAACGTGGGGCTGCAAGTCGCGAAAACACTCGAGCAGCGGACGGAACGTGTTCGTGTGAAGGTGATCGAAAAGGACCGCCTACGGGCTGAGACAGCTGCGGACGAGCTTGATCGCACAATCGTACTGCATGGTGACGGCCTGGATGAAAACCTTCTTGAGGAGGCCAACATCCGCAACGCAGATGCCATCCTTGCCGTCACGGACGACGATAAGACCAATATGCTCACCTCTGTCCGCGGGCGAGAGATGGGGGCGAAAATGTCGATCTGTTTGATCAACGATCCAACGCTGATCCCTTTGATGGGCGCACTGAAGGTTGATGCCTATATCAACCCACGCGCGACAACCGTGTCCTCAATCCTCCGCCATATCCGACATGGGCGTGTGCAGGGGGTTTATTCGATTGGCGACGCAGAGGCCGAGGTGATCGAAGCACAAGTGCTGAGCACCTCGTCAATTGCCGGTAAGCGCATCAAAGACGTGGATTTTCCGGAAGGCTCCATCGTGGGCGGTATCCTGAAGAATGGAGAGTTGATCAAACCCACCGGCGAAACGCGCATCGACGAAGGCGATGTGGTCGCCATCTTTGCAATGTCGCCTGACGTGCCAGAGGTGGAACGCTTGCTTCAGGTCACAATCGACTTCTTCTGATGCGCGATTGGATCGCCCAACTTCCGTTCTTTATCGTGCTGATGGGGATCAGCGCGATTGCGATGATTATTCCCGCGGGATTTGGCCTTTACCTGGAGGATTTCCAGGCGATGCGGGTCTTCTTTTACGGTTTTATCCTCTTTAGCTTCCTCACCGTCGTGCTGGGCCTGGCGACGATGCACAACACCCCGCGCAATCCGGCGTTGAGCCAGCTTTTAACACTCGTTGCTGCCTACTTGGTGCTTCCGCTCATGTTGGCGATGCCCTTTTACGAAACCCTCGAAAACACCACGCTTCTCAGGGCCTGGTTCGAAATGGTGTCTAGCTTCACCACGACTGGCGCGACTGTCTATGAGGGGTCCACCGTGCTGTCACCGGCATTGCATTTGTGGCGGGCCTTGGTCGGATGGATGGGGGGGCTGCTGATGTGGGTCGCGGCTTTCGCGATTTTTGCACCCATGAACCTCGGCGGCTTCGAAGTGCGAGCCACCTCCGCTGCCCGTCGCGGCTCTTACATGGGGTCAGTGAGCGTCGGGCGCTTTCGCGAAAGCGGATCGCGGCTAAATCGCTTTCTGATCAAACTCACGCCAATCTATGTCTTCCTGACCGGTCTGTTGTGGATCGGGCTCATCTTGCTTGGTGAATACCCTTACGTGGCCCTTTGCCACGCGATGTCCGTCCTTTCCACATCTGGAATCACACCGGTTGGCGGGCTCTACTTCGCGGCGTCAGGCTTCTGGGGAGAGGTGCTGGTTTTCTGTTTTTTCGCATTTGCCTTGTCCCGCTTGGCCTTTAGCCGTGGCATGACAGGTGAGAACGAAGGCACTTGGGCAATGGACCCAGAGTTCCGTGTGGCTCTGGCCCTCATTTCGATGGCGACGATCTTCCTGTTCCTGCGTCATTTTTTCGGAGGGATCGAGGGGATCACCCCGGCGACATCTGGTGACAGTTTCCGGGCGATATGGGGCGCGTTATTTACTGTCGCGTCTTTCCTTACCACCACGGGTTTTGAATCGGCCTATTGGCTGGAGGCCACGGACTGGTCGCGTCTTGATTCCCCGGGGTTGATCCTCGTGGGGATGGCACTCATCGGCGGTGGGGTCGCAACCACGGCGGGCGGCGTGAAACTGCTGCGCGTCTATGCGCTTTACCGTCATGGGGAGCGGGAGTTGGAACGCCTCGTCCACCCATCATCCATCGGGGGCGGTGGCAAAGAAGCACGCCGGATCCGCCGAAAAGGCGCTTATATCTCGTGGATTTTCTTCATGCTTTTCGCGATTTCGATCGCAGCAGTCATGATCCTCTTGTCACTGACTGGGGTCGAGTTTGAAGTGGCCATGGTTTTGGCCGTTTCTGCGCTATCAACCACAGGCCCATTGGCTGTTGTCGCGGCAGAATCGCCGATTGTGTTCTCGGACATTCCAGAGCTTGCAAAAGTCATTCTGGCCTTTGCGATGGTGTTGGGGCGGCTCGAAGCGCTGGCGTTGATTGCGCTCTTTAACCCCGAGATTTGGCGCAAGTAACGCATTGCACACACATCGACATCCCTTCAACTTTTGGGCTTTTATCTCCTCCAGGGTCGCGACATACTGAACGCATAGCGAGGACGGCCGATCCGCGGCCACTAAATAACAAAAAGGTTCAAGCAAATGGCCTCAGATAAAGCCAATCTTCAGGATGCGTTTCTGAATCACGTTCGCAAAGTGAAGGTTCCGGTGACCATTTTCCTTGTCAACGGCGTCAAATTGCAGGGCGTGATTACCTGGTTCGATAGCTTTTGCGTTCTGCTGCGCCGCGATGGGCAATCGCAACTCGTTTATAAGAGTGCGATTTCAACCATTATGCCAGCGCAGCCGATCTCCCTCTATGAAGGTGAAGAGTAAGCTTGCTTTCACATGACCGGCCAATCACCCGGGCTTGGGTGATCCACCCGGAGGTGAAATCAAACCCTGACCGCCGCGCGGCGGAGCCGGCCTTGGAAGAGGGCGTCTCGCTGGCGGCTGCATTGCCTGATCTTGAAGTGATCGGGTCGTCGATCGTACCGCTCTCCAAAGTGAACCCTGGTCGGCTGTTTGGGACCGGAAAGATCGCTGAACTGCATGATCTTTTCCATGATACCGATATTGAGCTGGTCCTGGTCGACGGCCCGTTGACACCCGTTCAACAGCGCAATCTGGAAAAAGAGTGGGAAGTCAAAATCCTCGATCGGACTGGTCTGATCCTTGAAATCTTCAGTGACAGGGCCCGCACGGCGGAAGGCGTGCTCCAGGTCGAAATGGCGGCGTTGTCATACCAACGCACGCGCCTTGTCCGCGCTTGGACGCACTTGGAACGGCAGCGGGGTGGTCTTGGTTTCGTGGGCGGTCCCGGTGAGACCCAGATCGAGGCTGACCGCCGCGCAATCGACCTGCAGCTCAAAGCCCTGCGCCAACAGTTGGACAAGGTCGTCAAAACCCGCACGTTGCACCGTGCTGCACGCGCTAAGGTTCCGTTTCCGATTGTGGCCTTAGTGGGATACACAAACGCCGGGAAGTCGACCCTCTTCAATCGGCTCACTGGGGCAGAGGTCTTTGCGAAAGATATGCTTTTCGCCACGCTAGATCCAACAATGCGCAAGATCCAATTGCCGTCCGGTGACGACGTGATCATGTCCGATACTGTGGGGTTTATCAGTGACTTGCCGACCGAACTTGTTGCTGCGTTTCGCGCGACATTGGAAGAAGTCCTGGACGCAGACCTGATCGTGCATGTCAGAGACATTAGCCATCCCCAGACCGAGGAACAGGCGTCTGATGTCAACCAGATCCTCACCTCTTTGGGTGTTGGTGAAGGCGCGCGGGTGTTGGAGGTCTGGAACAAGATCGACCAGCTCGATGAAGAAGCGGTGGATGCCGTGCTGACAAAGGCGGACCGAACGGACGACCTTTATGCTGTCTCCGCGATGACCGGCGCACGGATGGATGATTTGCTGGACGCGATTGCAGAAAGCGTAAAGGCCCCACGATCAACCACTGAACTTGCGCTTACATTTGCTCAGGGCCGGGAACGTGCATGGCTCTTTGAACAAGGTGTCGTGGTCGAGGAAGGCCAAAGCGAGACGGGCTATCAGTTGACGGTTTTCTGGACAGAGCTGCAGAAACAGCGTTTCGCCCGCCTTCAAGACACGCTCTGACTCGCCGTCACTCCGGCAACAGACGCGTAATGCCGACGGCAGCCGCTTGGGCCAAGGCAGGGTCGAGCGACATTGGCACATACTCCCCACGTCGCCAAAGTTCACCAAGGTT
Source organism: Pseudomonadota bacterium (assembly GCA_038526085.1). Taxonomy (GTDB): domain Bacteria; phylum Pseudomonadota; class Alphaproteobacteria; order Rhodobacterales; family Rhodobacteraceae; genus Yoonia. Next base: position 52,776 of record JBCBHE010000006.1, read on the forward strand.
GTCGTAGTAACGGGACAGCGGATGGCCCGATTGGCCGGTTGCGCTGATAAAGACCGAACTATCTGGGTCCGCAAAGTCGTAAACACCCCGATAGCCTGCTGCATGCACGTTCTGGAAGGGATCTGGGTCGACGCCCGACGTGCGTCCGCGTTGCAATGTGTTGTCGCCCCCAGACGTCGATTGCCGTATGTTCACGAACCAGTTCAACAATGGCACCTCGCCCAAGACCTGGTGATCATGCGTTGCCTGATGTGCATCGCCCCAGCGCAGAGACGCAATCGTCGTCCCATGATTTTCATCGATCCAGATCAAAGCGTCGTCCAAGGCCAGTCGACTGATATCGGTGCAGGTCTCAACCGGGGCAGACTGGATCACGTCGCACCAGGCGCTCGCACCGTCGATGTCTCGGAACACCCGTTCAATAAAGAGCGGGTTGGGATGGGTGAACTCAGAGAACAACGCGCCAAGCTCATCTTCTGCAAGCCGGGCGTGTAGGGCACGGATCCACGCCGCATAGATTAAGGGCTCAGGAAGATGCTCGTTCATCTCCCCATTCCAGTTGGCCAGCAGGTCGAGGGCCTGTTGCCGCCGTCGCTCTGGAGTCCCATCCGGTGCGGCTTCACCCGTGAACCAAAGATCCGCTCCGATCAATGGGAGAAGGGCGCGAGCAGTGAAGCTGACAGTGTCGAGCTGGGCTTCGATAAAGCTCTCGCGGGTATGGACTTCCCGCGCTTGCATCAGGCGCTGCCAGCGGAAGATGCGCTGGGTATCGCCCCAGGTGAAGCTGATGTGATCCGGAAAAGGGGCGTCGAGGGTCTTATTGTTGGTGTTGCCCAGAATATCGCCCTCAGGATCGCGGAACACCGGATTGGCATCCGCGGGCTGTGCACCGTCCCAGCGGTTGGTCGCAATGTAGCCATAGCTTGGCAAACGGCCTTGACCTTGTTGCAGCGCATCGCGGTTTGGAATCGCGCCGATAACTTTCATCGCAATCTGGGTGCGGTCGACGACTGTAATATTTTGGGAAGGGGCGACGAAACCGTCGACGGCGTCTAAGGCTTGCGCGACGTTCTCGGCTTGCATCAACTGCAGGCCGGCGCTCAACGTCGTGTCGTCCGGTGACAAGGCTGTCCAAGATAGGGATGCCACATGGCCCGCCGGGGTGATCGTTCCGAGGTCATATTGATCTGGCGCGAGGACGGGGCCATTTTCTGTCCACCGCAGTTTCAGTGTGACTGCGGCGGAATCTTTAACTGTGATGATGCTGTCCCGGGTCTGGAACGGGGCCCAGCCGTCTGGCGTGCGATAACGACCCGGATCTTCAGGATCCACCTGTTCGATAAAGACGTCCTGGTCGTCGAGGTAGCTTGAAGTGATCCCCCATCCCAATTGGTCGCTACGCCCGGTCAAAACCACCGGAACGCCAGGGATGGTTCCGCCAATGACCCCGCCGCTTTGGAGTTGCAACCGGGCCAGATACCAGACCGTCGGCGCCGTCAAACCAAGGTGGGGGTCGTTGGCCATCAACGTCCCACCTGCGGCCGAGCGGGATGGACCCGCTGCCCAAGCGTTTGAGGCCCCGGCAAGCGGTGCCGGTTTGACCGGCGACAACGGATCAAAAGGCGCCCGCATGTTTGCGGTATAGCGCGGCACTCCGGGCACCAATGCGGCATATTCTGGCAAAGCCGCAATGCCCTCACCTGGGACATCCGGTAAGATGTCCAGGACCCGCTCTTCACTGAGGGCCAACGACGTACGCGCGCGCAGCACCTCATGTTCGAGATGCGACGAAAGCTGGAGGGCCATCAACTTGATAATTGCGATGCTGTCCGCCGGTTCCCATGGAGAGATCGGATGGTTGAAAAGCCACATCTCTGGCGCGCCACGGCCCCGCGCACCCTCTGCCACGCTGCGCAACCAGGTATTGACGCCATCGGCATAGGCCTCCAACGCGGCAGTCGTCTGCGCGTCTTGGTCCGGCACGCTGGCCACAGCAGTGTTGTAAAGGTCGAGCCGCCGTAGAAGCTTATCAATCGGAAGCGTTCGTTCGCCGAAAAGCTCTGACAGGCGGCCCTGCGCCGTGCGGCGCAGTTGGATCATCTGCCACATCCGGTCCTGAGCGTGGGAATGGCCAAGGGCGAAGAAAACATCGGGATCGGATGTTCCAAAGATATGCGGGACATTCGCGTTATCACGAATGATGTCGACTTGGCCGGTGATCCCAGGCACGGGCACTTGCGCATTATAGTTCGGCAATGAGCGCGAGGCGAAGTAATAGGTCAGTGCAAAGACAGCCACGATCAGCACAACAATGCCGGTCGCAAGACGCAGTAACCAACGAAACAACAGGGCCATGAGGACTCCGTCTGGCGCTCAGATCGGCCTTCTTTAGCGAAGCACGACGTGAAGGGCCATGCCTACTTTTCGGGCATTAGGCCGCGCGGGCTGAAGCGCAACACCAGCAGCATCACAACGCCCATCGTCAAAAGCCGCATGTGGGCCCCGAACTCGGACATGCGCACGGCAAACCAGTTGGTCGGATCAAGCCCTGCCGTGGTGACCTCTGCCACCCAAAGCCCCAAAGGTTCCACCATGACCCAGAGCCACCAAATCAAGAACCCGCCTAGCACGGCTCCAAAGTTGTTGCCCGACCCACCTACGATCACCATCACCCATACCAGGAAGGTAAAGCGCAGCGGTTGATAGGACGTGGGCGTCAGCTGTCCATCGATGGTCACCAACATGGCGCCTGCAATCCCACACAAAGCAGAGCCCAGGATAAAGATCTGCAAATGACGTGCGGTGACGTTCTTGCCCATCGCGCGGGCGGCCGTCTCATTGTCACGGATCGCCCGCATCATCCGACCCCAAGGGGAGTTCAACGCAAGCTGCGCCAGGATGAGCAGGACGATCAGGAACACGGTGAAAAGTGCCGAATAGCCGACTTTCACCCACAGCGTCGATGCGGTGACTGGGTCGAGCCCATAAGCGGCGGCCTGTCCAACAAAACCGGGGTCGTTTTGTAAGTCGATTTCGTATGGAACAGGCCGGGGGATGCCGATGACGTTTTTCACGCCGCGCGCCAGCCAGTCTTCGTTCTTCATCACAGCAATGATGATTTCCGCAATACCGAGTGTCGCAATCGCCAGATAGTCGGACCGCAGACCGAGGGCTGTCTTCCCGATGACCCAAGCCGCACCCGCCGCCAGCACGCCGCCCACTGGCCACGCAATAATCGTCAGCCAGCCATAGGCCTTGTAGTTCTCACCACCAAAGTTCAACCCGCCCAGGTATCCGGTAGAGGCGGGGTTAATAGCTTCAACGCGTCCCACCGCAGGGTCAAACACGCTCCGGAACACAAAGAACCCAACAATCAGGATCGCCAACGTGGCCAGGGCGCGCGGCCAGCCTTCTGCCATCCGAGACCGCGCAAGCACGGCCAACACAATGGTTGCCGCCCCCATGACAAGGCCCAGCAGGATCTGCCAGCCCCCGGCCGCCATCGCACCCGGAGTCGGCGGCATTGCGATCAGCACAGCGGCCAAGCCGCCCAAGGCCACAAACCCCATGACACCAACGTTAAACAGCCCTGCGAACCCCCATTGCAAGTTGACCCCCAGCGCCATGATGGCGCTGATCAAAGCGAAGTTGAGCATCGTCAACGTGGAGTTCCATGATCCCGGGAAGATCCAAGCATCTGTTGCGCCCACGAGAATGTAGAGCAAAGCAACTGCTAAAAAGAGGAACGTATTGCGAAGCGCGGTGGTCATATCCGTCATATCGATTGTCCTCGGAACAGGCCGGTCGGTCGGAAAAGCAGCACAATGATCAAGATCGAAAAGGACACGGCGAACTTGTAGTCAGTGGACAGCAACTGAACGAGGCTGTCAGGCGCCCATTGCTCTGGTAGCGTATAGTTGAGCACCTTTTTCCAGGCGTAGGTGATTGTGACCTCTGAGAAGGCGATCACGAACCCCCCGGCAATGGCGCCAACCGGACTGCCGATCCCACCCACAATGGCCGAAGCAAAAATCGGCAGGAGCAGTTGGAAGTAGGTGAAGGCCTTAAACGATTTATCCAGGCCATAAAGCACGCCGGCCGTCGTCGCGAGCGCTGCCACAATCATCCAGGTGACCATGACGACGCGGTCTGGGTTAATTCCGGACAGCAGCGCCAGATCCTCATTGTCTGAAAACGCCCGCATGGACTTGCCGGTGCGGGTCTTGTTCAGAAACCAGAAGAGCAGGGCGACCACGATAATCGCCACCACAACAGTAATCGCTTGCGTGGTCTTGATCGCGAGACCTTCTTGCAGCCCCGTCATTTCTTTAAACGTGCGGGCAGAGATGATGAAGCGTTCACCGTCTGCGAACCGGATGTCACGCACACCGATGATAAATCGCACGATCCCGTTCATTACAAACATCACGCCCATGGACACGATCACCAGGATCACCGGTTTGGCCTTCTGGGTCCGATAGAACTGATAAATAACCTTGTCCGTTCCAAGCAGTAGGAGCGCCGTTGCGGCGATGCCAAAGGGCAGGGCGAGGAGGGCAGTGGGCAGCGGCCCAAGGCTGATCCCGATGCTTTGAAAGAGGAAGGTGAAAAGGATGGTAATCGCCGTCCCAAATGCCATCGTGTCGCCATGGGCGAAATTCGAAAACCGTAGGATCGCGTAGATCAGCGTCACCCCTAGCGCTCCGATTGCAAGCTGCGCGCCATAGGCAAGGCCTGGCACGATAACAAAGTTCGCCAAAGCGACCAGTGCGTTCAGAAAATCCATGAGTGCCCCATCGCGTTAGTTCTTTCCTGTCTCGATCCGGCAACTGCCGGTCAGCGCCGTTCCTGGGCGGCTCCAACGGGCCGCGCCGTTCGGTTGCACCACGAATACCGTCGTTTGCCCGTCCGCCGCGATGGCTTCAAAGCCGCGCGCTTGGCCCAAAAGAAAAGGCGTGGCAGTAAAAATCGCCTCATCGTGGGTGACGCGCGTGCGCTGCTGGCGCGGCGGCTCCTTGCGGTCGAAAGGCGGGGCGAATTGTGTGCGGTCGATGTCAAAGGACACGTCAGTTCCATCTGACATCACGCAGCGCACCGTTTCTGCGGGCAAGGGGGCCGCGACAAGCGCGAGACTGGCTGTCAAAGGTGCGCTTAGGGCCCGCGATATCGCGATCATTCGCAAACACCTCCGTAAGAGATGCTGAGTGGTCCGTCGGTATAATGCACTGTAAAGCGCGCGTCCGCACCGCTGACCGTCAGCATTCCGTGACCGTAGTCACTGGAGCCAGTAAGGCTATAAACCTCGCCAGCATGCGTCCCAATCATCGCGTAGGTTTCGGCATCGGTCGTTAGTTCCGCCGCGACGATCATGTCGTCGGTCGTCACGCCTCCGGCCCGGCCCATCAAGGAGACTGCGAAGTTGGTGTCACTGCATCCTTCAAGATCAAAACATTCCGTGGTGAAAGTGCAGTTCAAGGCCACCTCCGCTTGAACTGGCGCACTGGCGATGTCTGCTGTGTCTGCCACCAGCGCGGTCCCAAAGGCGATGGCCAACACCGCAAAGACTGGGCGCATCACGGTCATCCTCCCAGGAAACTCGCGCGGACTTCTGGGTCCGCCAGCAATTGCTTGCCTGTCCCCGTATGGGCGTTGCGACCCTGGACTAGCACGTAAGCTTTATCCGCAATCTCAAGCGCTTGGCGGGCGTTTTGTTCGACCATGAGGATCGGAATTCCCGTGCGCGCGACTTCGATGATCCGATCGAAAAGCTCATCCATTACAATCGGCGATACACCTGCAGTGGGCTCATCCAGCATCAGCACCTTGGGCTGGGTCATCAGCGCCCGGCCGACAGCCACCTGTTGCCGCTGCCCGCCTGAAAGCTCACCTGCAGCTTGGTTACGCTTGTCTTTCAAGATCGGAAACAGCTCATAGACCTGTTCCATCGTGCCCTTGATGTCGTCCTCGCGGATGAAGGCCCCCATCTCCAGGTTTTCTTCGACGGTCATCGACCCAAAAATGTTGCGCACTTGCGGGACAAAGCCCATGCCTTTCACCACGCGGGCCTGCGGGGTGAGGTCAGTGATATCTTCGCCGTCCAACCGAACAGCGCCTTCACGCACGTTCAGCATGCCAAAAACGGCCTTCATTGCGGTGGATTTGCCAGCACCGTTCGGGCCGACAATAACAGCGATCTCACCCTTCTCAGCAGAGATCGTGCAGCCATGCAGAATATCCGGACCGCGACCGTATCCACCCGTCATCGCATCGCCAATCAGAAACGGTTCAGACATTGGCGCAACCGTCCATCTTCATTTCGCCTAAACAACTCAAAAAATGCGGTGTCATCAAACCGTTGCCACCTTATCTTTGTTCTTCAGGCCGGTGCCCAAATAGGCCTCGATCACCTGTTCATTGGCCTTAATCTCATCAAGCGTACCTTCGGCTAGCACCTTGCCTTCGGCCATACAGATGACCGGGTTACATAAGCGACCGATGAAATCCATGTCGTGTTCAATCACGACAAAGGTATAGCCACGCTCTTTGTTCAAACGGATGATGGCATCACCGATGGTGTTCAGCAGGGTCCGGTTCACGCCTGCACCCACTTCATCGAGGAACACAATCTTGGCGTCGACCATCATCGTGCGGCCCAGCTCTAACAGTTTCTTCTGACCGCCAGAGAGGTTCCCCGCCTTTTCATCGGCGAGGTGATCGATGGTGAGGAACTCAAGCACCTCGTCGGCCTTGGCGGCCAAAGCCCGCTCCTCGTCACGTATTTTGCCGCGGCCGAACCAGGCGTTCCACAGCGTTTCACCCGATTGCGCGCCGGGCACCATCATCAGGTTTTCACGCACAGTCATGGAGTGAAATTCATGGGCGATTTGGAACGTCCGCAGGAGACCTTTGTGAAAAAGCTCATGCGGCGGCAGGCCCGTGATGTCTTCGCCCGACATCGTCACACGGCCTTCTGAGGGTTCAAGGACACCTGCGATCACATTGAAAAGCGTGGTTTTTCCGGCCCCGTTTGGCCCGATCAATCCGGTGATCGATCCTTCGGCGATTTGTAAGGTAGCACCGTCCACCGCGCGAAAGCCCCCAAAGGCCTTCACCAGGTTCTCAACAACGATCATATGGTCCAGGTCCCCCATAGCCACGCGATGGCGTGGCGGGGACGGCGCGCACGCCGCCCCCGGTGTGTTTAGCGGTAGCCGATGGTGGAGTAGACACCGTCCGCGAACTCGATCTCCTGATAGTTCCCAGCAGATTCACCTGCGCCGATCAGTTCAACAGCGGATGCACCGACGTAGTCGATCTCTTCGCCAGCAGCGAGCAGCTCAAGACCCTTTGCCAGCTCACCCGGGAAGATTTCGGTCCCTGGTGCGTTGGCCACGTCCATGACCTTGTCCTTGAAGTCAGCGGAGTCTGCAGAGCCAGCGGCCTGCATCGCCAGCATGATCAGGGCTGCAGCGTCATAAGACTCAGGTGCAAATGCGCTTGTGCCGTCGAAACCAGCGCCTTCGGCCATTTCGACGAACTTCGCAGCGCCTGGGCTGTCTGTACCTGGATAGGCACCAAAGGAGCCGTCCAATTCTGCGCCAAAGTTCTCGTTCAGCTTCGCACCGACCATGCCATCTGGCACGTAGAAGGTATCAAACGCGCCTGCATCAAGGGCTGAGCGAATGATGCCAGACCCACCTTGGTCGACATATCCAGCAACAACCAAGACTTCACCGCCTGCGGAAGCAAGTGCGCCGACTTCTGCAGAGTAGTCCGCTTTACCGTCTTCGTGAGCTGCGGAGATGGTGACAGAGCCGCCCGCCGCTTCAAACGCCGCTTGGAACGCGTCAGCCAGACCCTTGCCGTAGTCGTTGTTGGTGTAGGTCAGTGCCACTTCAGAGAACCCACGGTCCTGCAGAATGTTGGTAATGATCACACCCTGACGTGCGTCAGATGGGGCTGTGCGGAAGAACAGACCGTTGTCTTCTGCGGTCGACAGGCCTGGTGACGTTGCGGATGGTGAGATCATCACAACACCGTTAGCGAGCGCCACGTTCGACAAAATCGCACCGGTCACGCCGGAACAGTCAGCGCCCATGATGGCGTTCACGCCATCTGCGGTGACAAGACGTTCAGCAGCGGTTGTTGCCGCACCTGCGTCGATACAGGTTGAGTCGCCGCGGATCGAGGTGACGGTAGCACCGTCAAGCAGCGCACCTGCTTCGGTGACTTCGGCCATCGCCAATTCCGCCCCAGCGCCCATGGCGGGGGTGATGGATTCCAGCGGGCCCGTGAAGCCCAAGATTACACCGATCTTCACATCTGTCGCATGACCGTCCGCAAATGCTGCGCCAGCGGCCAGTGCCATTGCCGTAGAGGCAACCAAGAGTTTTTTCATTTTAGTCTCCCTAGTGGACTTTTTTTCATCCTGCTCCGCAGCTTACGCAGGCGTTTTTCAAAATGGAAGTCCGTCCCGATCATTGGGGCTAAATTGGCCAAAATCCCTAAAATTTGGGACATGGACAGGCTGTTGGCCCGCCAGATGGACGGTTTTAGGAAAATGTTTCAGTTTGGGGAGCTGGCAGCACCGTCTCAGGCGGGCGCATTCGCCCCGTGAGTGCCGCGTTCGCGATAGGGGGTCGTATCATAGTGCGACCGATAGCACTTTGAAAAATGGGACGGAGATGCAAAACCACAGGCCAACGCGACGTTGATAACACTCATGTCGGTTTGCATCAGCAGGTTGCGCGCTTTTTGCAAACGCAATTCCATGTAATAACGCTTCGGGCTGCGCGATAAATAACGCCGGAAGAGCCGTTCGAGCTGGCGGGTCGACATCCCCACATCTTTGGCCAAGACCGCCGGGCTGATCGGCTCTTCGATATTGGCCTCCATAATTTCAATCACTTTGCTGAGCTTCGGATGGCGAACCCCGATTCGCGTGGGAATGGACAGGCGCTGCGTGTCGCGGTCGGTGCGAATGGATGAATAAATCAGCGTATCCGCGATTTCATTGGCGAGCGCTTCGCCGTGATCTTCCGCAATCAGTTTCAGCATCAGGTCGATAGATGCAGTGCCGCCAGCCGTTGTGATGCGGTTACCGTCGACGACAAAAACCGACTTGGTCAGTTCGACCTCGTCAAACTCTTCGAGAAAGCTGTCGTGGTTCTCCCAATGAATGGTCGCGCGCTTCCCGTCGAGCAATCCTGCCTTTGCCAGTGCGTAGCCTGCGGTACAAAGACCCGCCATCGTCACACCACGCCGCGCTTCGCGGCGCACCCAATTCAGCAGGCGTTTGGTTGTGGCCGCTTGGACTTTGACACCGCCACAAAGCATCACCACATCTTCACGGTCCAACTCGCCCAGGTCGCCAGTCAGCTGAAAGACGCAGCCGTTTGAACAAGTCGCGGTGTCGCCACCTTCACCAATGATCGCCCAATCATACAAAGGCCGGCCTGCCGCGCGGTTCGCAAGGCGCAGGCATTCGATCGCGCTCGCAAAGCAAAGCATTGTGAACTGATCAAGCAGGACAAAAACAAATCGCTTCGGTTTTGCCGTTTGGAGCGTCTGAGATGATCCCGGTTGCTGTGTCATATGCCCGACGTCGCTGAGTGATTTGCCAGCTTTCGCGAATTTCTAGAGCCCCGGCAAGAGCAATTCGGCAGTGACCTGCGCAGAGCAGGTGACTTTGCCATTGGACGGCTTGTTATGACGCGTTATAGAGCACCACCGACCATCAAGGTCGGCCACATTTTTAAACCCAATCGAAACGGAGTAGGACCAATGACGCAATGGCAGAAAACGGACTGGCGCAAAAAGCCCCGGATCCAAATGCCAACATATACCGACGCAGCTGCGTTGGAGGCTGTGGAAAGCCGTCTTGCGTCATATCCACCCTTGGTGTTTGCAGGCGAGGCACGCAGGCTGAAACAACACTTGGGCGCATGTTCGCGTGGCGAGGCGTTTTTGCTGCAAGGCGGCGACTGCGCTGAAAGCTTTGCGGAGTTCTCTGCCGATGGAATCCGCGACACGTTCAAAGTTATGCTGCAAATGGCGATGGTTTTGACGTACGGCGCGAAAGTGCCTGTGGTGAAGGTGGGCCGGATGGCAGGGCAAATGGCCAAGCCACGCTCAGCGGATACGGAAACCAAAGATGGGGTGGAACTGCCCAGCTACCGCGGTGACATCATCAACGGGTTTGAATTCACCGAAAGCGCGCGTGTGCCGGATCCATCCCGGATGGAACAGGCCTATATGCAGGCAGCTGCGACGTTGAACCTTCTGCGCGCCTTCTCGACCGGCGGCTATGCTGACGTGCACCAGGTCCACCAGTGGACCTTGGGCTTCACCCAGGCCCCAGAAGCCGAAAAGTATCGGGACATGGCGAACCGGATCTCCGATACGCTCGACTTCATGAACGCGGCTGGACTGACCACCGAGACCAACCACGAACTGCAGACCGTAGAATTCTACACATCACACGAAGCCTTGTTGCTGGAGTATGAAGAGGCGCTCACCCGTATCGACTCCACCTCGGGCAAGTGGCTGGCAGGTTCAGGCCATATGATCTGGATCGGCGACCGGACCCGACAGCCTGACGGCGCGCATGTGGAGTTCTGCACAGGGGTTCAAAACCCCATTGGCCTGAAGTGTGGCCCGTCGATGACCACAGGTCACTTGAAGTCGCTTATGGCGTCTTTGAACCCAGAAAACGAACCGGGTCGTCTGACCCTCATCGCGCGCTTCGGTGCCGGGACGGTTGGTGAGCATCTGCCACGTTTGATCAAAGCGGTGCAGGAAGAGGGCGCAGTTGTGAACTGGACCTGTGACGCGATGCACGGCAACACGATCAAGTCAGCATCGGGCTACAAGACCCGTCCATTCGACAGCGTGCTGCGAGAAGTCAAAGAGTTCTTTGCGGTCCACAATGCCGAGGGCACGATCCCAGGTGGTGTTCATTTCGAGATGACCGGTGCCGACGTGACCGAATGCACCGGAGGCGTCCGCGCCGTCACAGATGAAAACCTGGCTGATCGGTATCACACAGCCTGCGATCCACGTCTAAACGCGTCACAGTCGCTGGAACTGGCGTTCTTGGTGGCCGAAGAGCTTTCCGCGCGTCGGACAGAAATTTCTGCAGCAAAAGCTGGTTAAGACAACTCTAGAATTATGAAGAATGGCGGGCCAAACGTGCCCGCCATTTTTTTGTGAATCCAGCCTAGGTGTTATCGACGACAAGCTGCAGGTAGGGCCGCGCGCTACGAACGGGCAGAGGCATGGGCGCATCCGTCGGCATAACCTTTGAGATTGTTGCAGGCTTTGCAGCGTCCTGCATATCTGCGACCGCAGTTTTCATTTCACTGATCGTCCGGATCATTGGGGTCAAACGCTTGCAGCGAAGCGGGACCGATTGGTCGATGTCAAGCCGCACTGGCTGACGGCCAGGAGCCCCATCCATCACCATGGCGCCAAAGATTCGGGTCACGTGGCCGTTGCGGTCTTTGAGGGGCAGCAGCAGCAACCGACTGCGCAAAACTGTGCGTCTCAGACCGCGGGTCGCCGTCAAGGGAATCTCAACGATTTCAGGGCCATCACAAACAGACGCCAAGAGTTCAGCCAGTGTTTCGCGTCCTTCAGCAGAAAAGAGAATGCTCAGCGGCATCCCGCGGGCATCCATCCCCAAAAGGTCGTTCAAGTGCTTTCCTGCAACCCGGAACCGGGCGATGGTCGGCGCGACCCGTTCAAGCACAAAGCAATGCGCCAAGGCTTCATTGAGGTTCTCGGACGACAGCTGCATTTGGTGCGGCACCGCGTCAGTTGACCGAAGCTTCTCCCAATGCGCCTCCACGTGTTGCAAGATTTTCTCACCGTCGGCGCGATGAAACGGGATCCGATTGTAGCGGAGTTTTGTATGCTCTTGTGACATCCCATGACCCTTCGAAATGAACGTTTGACCCGCCCAGAACTTAACAGACCGTTACATTTTTTCATTTAATAAAGTCTTAAGTGGTTAATGCCCCCGAACTCGCTCTAGGCGTATCCAAGCCCTTGCCCCGCCCCGCTGATTTCCGTTAGGGGTGGCCCATTCAGCGCCTTGGGGAGGCAATATGATCCATTCGATGACAGCATTTGCCAGCCGTACTGGCGGCCAGCAAGGTGCATCATGGGTTTGGGAGGTCCGAAGCGTGAACGCGCGGGGCCTCGATATGCGGCTGCGCTTGCCGGAAGGGCTCGACGGTGTTGAGGCCGAACTCCGGCGGCAGATTGGCGCCGCGTTCAAACGTGGCAACATCAGCCTCAGCCTGCGCCTCGCGAAGGATCAGTCAGACGAAGGCCTGGTCTTAGACGCGGGCCAACTGGATCGGGTCCTGACCGCGCTTGATCAAATCCAAGAACGTGCTTTTGAAATGGGCGTGACCTTGGCCCAACCCACGGCCGCCGACGTCCTCACCCATCGGGGTGTGGTAGTGCAAAGTACAGGGCAGGGGCCTGACGCGGCTTTGGTCGCAGCATTGCAGGCGGACATCAGCCCGCTCCTGGCTGACTTGGGGGCGATGCGGGCACAAGAAGGTCAAGCGCTGACATCTGTTGTCCGCGATCAGATCGACCAGATTGATACATTGGTGGCCAAAGCGAAGGATCTCCTCCAGCGACGCCGGGATGAGGCTGCATCCGCACTCAAGGTGGCTATGCAGCGCGTTTTGGATGAAGTCGCCGTCGATCCTGATCGACTCGCACAAGAATTGGCGGTCCTTGCCGTCAAATCCGACGTCACCGAAGAAGTTGACCGTTTGAATGCCCATGTCGCAGCAGCACGAGACCTGCTGCAATCTGGCGAGCGCGACGGCACGCCTGTCGGTCGGAAGCTCGACTTTCTGAGCCAAGAATTTAACCGAGAGGCGAATACCCTCTGTGCCAAGTCACAATACGCCCCGCTCACAGCCATCGGGTTGGACCTGAAGACGGTGATCGACCAAATGCGGGAACAGATCCAGAATGTGGAGTAAATGATGGCGCGCCGTGGCCTGTTGATCATCTTATCCTCGCCATCAGGTGCCGGAAAATCGACCTTGGCGCGGGCGCTCCAGACGTGGGACGACAGCCTCTGCTTTTCCGTCTCCGCAACCACGCGCCCGCCGCGTGAAGGTGAAATCCATGGTCACGACTATTACTTTGAATCGGTTGAGAGCTTTCAACGCCAGGTCGCGGATGGCGAGATGCTGGAGCATGCGCGGGTTTTTGGAAACTACTATGGGTCCCCGAAGGCGCCGGTCGAAGAGGCCATCAACGATGGGTGCGATGTCCTGTTTGATATCGACTGGCAGGGTGCGCAACAGATCAGCAAATCCGCTTTGCAAGATCACGTGTTGTCGATCTTTATCCTCCCGCCCAGCATTCCCGAACTGCACCGGCGCCTGGTGAGCCGGGGGAAAGACGCCTCGGATGTGATCGCACGACGCATGCAAAAAAGCTGGGATGAGATCAGCCATTGGGACGGCTATGATTATGTCATCGTGAACGACGACCTTAACGCGACTGAGGAACAACTGAAAACGATCATCACGGCGGAACGCCTGCGGGCCAGTCAGCAACCGGCCTTGGTGGATCACGTCCGCAAGTTACAAATGGAATTTGAGGACATGGAATGATCTATTCGCTTGATGGTGTCTCACCAACCGTCGACGCTGAGGCTTGGATCGCGCCCGGCTGCCATGTGATTGGCAATGTCACATTGGCCGCACGCTCCTCTGTGTGGTTCGGAACGACCATCCGCGGGGACAATGAGCCGATTGCGGTTGGAGAAGGCTCCAACATTCAAGAAAATTCCGTGCTCCATACAGATCCAGGCTGCCCGCTAACGATCGGTCCAAACTGCACCATCGGCCACAAAGCGATGCTGCATGGCTGCACGATCGGAGAGCAAAGCCTGATCGGCATGGGCGCGACAGTGCTGAACGGTGCGACGATTGGCAGAAACTGCCTCATTGGGGCAGGGGCCTTGATTACCGAAGGTAAGACTATTCCGGATGGGTCGCTCGTCATGGGGGTGCCTGGCAAGGTTGTGCGCGAATTAGATGAGGCAGCCATCAAGGGGTTGTTACAATCTGCGCTGCACTATCAACAAAACGCCTCGCGCTTCCGGGCGGGACTCACGCCAAACGGATAGGACATGGCCGATCTTCTAGCAAAAGCGATGATCGCGGCGATGAAAACGCCGCTGATGCTGATTGGCGCGGAAGATCGAGTCATACTCCAAAATGAGGCGATGACGGATCTTCTGAAGATCGACTTTAAGGGCCGTCATTACATCACCGCACTGCGCCAGCCCGCCACGATTGATGCGGTGGTTGAAGCGAAGACGGATCAGGTCGCCAAATCCGCGCGCTATCTTGTGCGGGTTGAAAACACTGACCGGATCTTCGAAGTCTCTGCAATCCCTGTCGACGATCACATCGTGATCTCTTTTGAAGACCAAACGGCCGTTGAAGAAACCCAGTCCCTCCGCAGGGACTTTGTCGCGAATGTCAGCCATGAGCTGCGAACCCCGCTGACAGCGCTGCTTGGGTTCATCGAAACGCTCCAAGGCCCGGCCCGGGACGATCCCGCCGCACAGGAGAGGTTCCTGGCCATTATGGCGACAGAGGCCGATCGTCTGCGCCGCCTGGTCGATGACCTGCTTTCGCTCAGCCGCGTGGAAGAGGTGGAGCGGAGCAGACCCGTGGAGCCAGTCGACCTGGGAACGATTGTCCGGCAAGCGACGGAGCTGTTAGGGCCCCTGGCCGAAGAAGCTGGCACACAGTTGATCGTGAAGGTGTCGGACGATGCGCCATTGGTACCTGGGGACGATGCGCAATTGCAGCAAGTCCTCAACAATCTGATTGAGAATGCGATCAAATACGGTGCGTCGGACAAGGGCATTACGGTCGAAGTCCACCAACCTGCCTTTGAAACCACAGTGCACCAACAGGCCATTCGCCTGACTGTTACAGACTGCGGTCAAGGTATCCCTGCGCACCACTTGATTCGTCTGACCGAGAGGTTCTACCGAGTCGATTTGCACCGGTCTCGCCAGCAAGGCGGCACCGGCCTTGGACTCGCGATTGTCAAGCACATTGCGAACCGTCACAGAGGCAAGCTCTTATTTGAAAGCGTCGAAGGCGAAGGGACAACTGTGACCCTTATGTTGCCCACTGAGGTAACTTGACTACTACATATAGTAGTTTTTTGCTGTCATAAAACTTTTACATAAATGTCACAAAAGCTTGTTTCGAGACGCTTACTCAGCGGCTCGGAGGGGGGGCAAATCGGCTTCCCCTACGTTACTTGACTGACACACGGGAGATTTCGATGTCGTCTATGAAACTGACTGCCTCTGTTCTGGCAATCACAGCAATCGCTGCTACTTCCGCTGCCGCACGTGACAACGTGCAGGTTGCTGGGTCCTCAACTGTTCTGCCTTATGCTTCTATCGTTGCTGAAGCTTTTGGCGATAACACAGACTTCCCAACACCAGTTGTTGAATCCGGCGGGTCTTCCGCTGGCCTCAAGCGCTTCTGCGAAGGTGTTGGCGAAAACACAATCGACATCGCGAATTCTTCTCGCCCAATCCGCGACTCCGACATCGCGTTGTGCCTCGAAAACGGCGTAACCGACATCATCGAAGTCCGCATCGGCTACGACGGGATTGTTTTCGCGTCTCAGACGAGCGGCCCAGCTTTCACAGCCTTTGAGCCAACAGACATCTTCAACGGTCTCGGCGCAAAAGTTCTGGTTGATGGCGAAGTTGTCGACAACCCTTACACACAGTGGTCTGAGTTCAACGGTGAGCTGCCAGCTGCTGACATCATCGCGTTCATCCCGGGCACAAAGCACGGCACACGCGAAGTGTTTGAAGAAAAAGTTCTGCTGATCGGCTGCGAAGAAACCGGCGCGATGGAAGCCATGATCGCTGGCGGCATGTCCGAAGATGACGCAGAAGACGCATGCCTCGAAGTACGCGGCAACGGCGTAACTGTCGACATCGACGGTGACTACACAGAAACACTGGCACGTATCGACGCTAACCCAAATGGTATCGGTGTGTTCGGTCTGGCGTTCTACGAGAACAACACAGACAAGCTGAAAGTTGCAACGATGTCCGGTGTCGTACCTGAGACAGCAACAATCGCTTCCGGTGAATACCCTGTATCCCGCCCATTGTTCTTCTTCATCAAGAAGGCCCACATCGGCGTGATCCCAGGCGTGAAAGAATTCGCTGAATTCTTCATCTCCGACGATATCGCTGGTCCAACAGGCCCGCTGTCTGCATACGGTCTGGTTGCTGATCCAGAGCTGGGTGCGACACAAGCGTCTGTAAACGCTGAAGAAATCCTGGACGTCAACTAAGACGGTTCAAAATTTCCGGGCGGCCCTGCGGGGCCGTCCGATCTACCCTCCGCACCCGACTTTCGCCGTTTGATTGCATCGTCGGGGAGGCGCACTACCAAAGATCTTCGTGCCAGGGGGCACACCGCTTATGTCATTGATATCTGTCGTTGTCGTGGTTTTGGTGCTCGCCACTGTTGGCTACTTCGTTGGTGTCCAGCGGGCGATGAGTTCTGCTGGTGGCAACCAGAAGATTCTTCATTCACTCAAAAAATACTACGGGCAGAATATGGCGCTGATGGTCGTGGTGCCGTCGTTCTTGCTGCTCGCCGCCTGGATGATCGTTCAGCCCCTCCTGATCCAAAACGCTGTGACCGGGATGATCACGGACCGGGACGTCGCGGCTGGCTCATCGCGGGCCCTTGTAATGGCAGACGTCCGGCGGGTGGCAAATGGACTTGATGTCGCCGTCGCCGAAGGCGCGATTAGCCGCAAAGACGCAAATGACATGCGCGCCGACTTCACAAATGTGCGCGAGCGGCTTTCGAGCGTGGGCGTGGCGCTTGGCTCTGCTGTCACGCAATCGACGCTGAATGCGGCACAGCGTTATCGAACATTGAGCAATATGGGCAACCTGTTCCGCGGGATCGCGGTGATCACGGTTGCGCTCGCGTTTTTTGGTTTCGCCTATCGGCGGACAGACAAAGATTTTCGCGCCCGCAATATTGTTGAGACCGGAACGCTTTGGATCTTGATCGCTGCAGCCTCCGTCGCGGTGTTGACGACCGTGGGTATTGTGCTGAGCTTGATCTTCAACACGGTCGAGTTCTTCCGGATGTTTCCTGCCGCTGACTTCTTCTTCGGGACGCGGTGGGAGCCGAGTTTCTCGGGCCGCGGCGGTGCGTCCGATCTTGGTTTCTTGCCGCTGATCTGGGGGACACTCTTTATCTCCATCATCGCTTTGACTGTGGCAGTGCCACTGGGCCTTTTCTCTGCGATCTACCTTTCAGAATATGCGTCAAACCGCGTGCGGTCGTTTGCAAAACCGCTCCTTGAGGTTTTGGCGGGGATTCCAACGATTGTTTATGGTCTCTTCGCGCTTTTGACGGTTGGGCCGCTTTTGGTCGGTGTTTTCGGCAAGGATGGTGTCTTGGGCGTTGAATGGATGTCCGGCGGCACGGCGGCGATGACCGCAGGGGTCGTGATGGGCATGATGCTCATCCCATTTGTGTCGTCTTTGTCAGACGATATCATCAACGCGGTGCCGCAGGCGATGCGGGATGGGTCCTACGGACTGGGTGCGACGCAGTCCGAGACGATCCGTCAGGTCGTCTTGCCGGCGGCTCTACCGGGTATCGTTGGTGCTGTGCTGCTTGCGGCTTCCCGCGCCATTGGTGAAACGATGATCGTCGTGTTGGGGGCAGGGGCCGCGGCCAACCTATCGCTCAACCCGTTCGAAGCGATGACGACGGTCACGGCAAAGATCGTCAGCCAATTGACCGGTGACGGTGAATTTAACAGCCCAGAAACGATGGTGGCTTTTGCGCTTGGGATGACGCTCTTTATCATCACGCTCGCTTTGAACATCTTCGCGCTCTACATTGTCCGCAAGTATCGGGAGCAGTACGACTAATGTCTGATCAAACAGCAGCCCCAGGCCCCGAAGCCGGGCGTCCTGCCCACGCATACCTCACCGTTGCGGATGCACGCACGGCCAAGCGCAATGCTGCCGAAAAGCGGTTCAAAGCCTACGGCATTATCGCAATTTCGATTGGTGTTGCGTTTCTTGCGTTCCTGACATTTTCAATCCTGCGCTCCGGCCTGCCAGCGTTCACACAATATGTGATGAAACTTGAGGTGACATTGAGTCAGGAAGAGTTCGACTCTGCAGAAAGCCAGGTTCTCAAGACTGCGGCTTACACAGATATCTTTATCGCAAACTTCGAACGCAACCTCGATGAGCGGGGCGTTGAAGTCCCCTACGATGCGGAAGCAATTGAACGCCTCTTGGGTAAAGTTGGTGGTGACATTCGGTCTTACTACCGCGAAAACCTGGGCGATATTGGCGAACCAGTGACGTTCCAACTTCAAACATCCTCGCGTGTTGAAGGCTACTTCAAAGGGCGTTTGTCACGTGACACTGTGGTCGACAGCCGCTTCCTGATGCGCACGGACCTCGATATTGTCGACGTTTTGAAAGACGCTGGCATCATTACCAGCCGGTTCAACTGGTCTTTTATCACCGGTAAAGACTCTGGCGTGGATAACCCCGGCGGTGCTGGCATCGGGGCTGCGGCGATCGGGTCGTTCTTTATGATGCTGGTTGTGCTGTTTTTGAGCCTGCCGATTGGTGTTGCAGCGTCGATCTACCTTGAGGAGTTTGCGCCGCAGAACAAATTTACTGACTTGGTTGAGGTGAATATCTCAAACCTTGCTGCGGTGCCGTCGATCGTCTTTGGTATCCTTGGCCTGTCGGTTTTCATCCAGTTCATGCACCTTCCTCAATCCGCACCCCTCGTGGGGGGGCTGGTACTGACACTAATGACTCTACCGACGATCATCATCTCGACCCGGGCGTCCCTCAAAGCGGTGCCGCCTTCAATTCGGGAAGCGGCCCTCGGCGTCGGGGCCTCAAAAATGCAGTCAGTGTTCCATCATGTGCTGCCTTTGGCGATGCCAGGCATCTTAACCGGGACGATCATTGGTCTGGCGCAGGCGTTGGGTGAATCAGCACCTTTGCTGCTCATCGGGATGGTCGGCTTCGTGGCACGCGAATATCCAGAAGGGGTCGTAAGCGGCTTTCTTGACCCAAACTCCGCCATGCCAGCGCAGATCTACACCTGGGCCGCTCGCGCGGATGCCGGCTTCTATGAAAAAGCATGGGGTGGGATTATCGTGCTTCTCGTATTCCTTCTGACCATGAATATCATTGCCATCATCCTGCGCCGCCGCTTTGAGCGTCGGTGGTAGAAGGGGACACAACTATGGACGACCATTACAGAACGAGCCGGAAGATGAGCACCATGCAAGACACAAAGATCAACGCCAAAGGTGTACAGGTCTACTACGGCGACACACATGCGATCAAAGACGTGGATGTGGAGATCGGCGACAAAACGGTCACCGCTTTCATTGGCCCGTCGGGCTGCGGAAAGTCCACGTTCCTGCGGTGCCTGAACCGGATGAACGACACTATCGATATTTGTCGGGTTGAAGGGGATATCCTGATCGACGGCGAAGACATCTACGATCGGCAAGTGGACCCGGTTCAGTTGCGCGCCAAGGTCGGCATGGTGTTCCAGAAGCCAAACCCATTCCCAAAGTCGATCTATGACAATGTCGCATACGGGCCGCGCATCCACGGGCTCGCGCAATCCAAAGCAGAGCTCGACGAGATCGTTGAAAAGTCCCTGCGCCGGGGTGCCATCTGGGACGAGGTTAAAGACCGCCTACATGCGCCCGGTACTGGCTTATCCGGTGGTCAACAACAGCGTCTGTGCATTGCACGAGCTGTGGCGACGGAACCTGAAGTGCTGCTGATGGACGAGCCGTGTTCCGCGCTCGATCCGATCGCGACCGCACAGGTTGAAGAATTGATCGACGAACTGCGCCAAAACTTCGCTGTTGTCATCGTGACCCACTCGATGCAACAGGCGGCACGCGTCAGCCAGAAAACCGCCTTCTTCCACCTTGGCAACCTGGTGGAATACGACGACACCGACACGATCTTCACCAATCCGAAGGACCCACGGACGGAAAGCTACATTTCCGGCCGGATCGGGTAGGGACCAAAGATATGAATGAAGAACACATCCACTCGGCCTATGACCGGGACCTGGAAGAGCTCCAGACGCTCATCATCAAGATGGGCGGGCTTGTCGAAGCGGCCATCCTGAACGCCGGTGAAGCGCTCGCTCGGCGGGACATTGAACTGGCCGACAACGTGCGCGCCGGCGACAAGATGATCGATGGCCTCGAGATGCAAATCAATGAAGAGGCCGCGCGGATTATCGCGTTGCGGGCACCGGTTTCAAAAGACTTGCGGTCGATCCTCACGACGTTGCGCATTGCGGCCTCGTTGGAACGCGTCGGTGACTATTCGAAGAACATCGCCAAGCGGACCTCCACTCTTGTCGATATCCCGCCCATCATGGGGGCCGATACGGCACTGCGCCGGATGAGCCGCGAAGTCCAAGCGATGCTGAAAGACGTGCTTGACGCATACCTGCGTCGCGACGCGGTTTTGGCGGAAGACGTCCGTCAACGCGACCTGGAAGTGGACCAGATGTACAACGCGCTCTTCCGTGAATTCCTCACATTCATGATGGAAGATCCTCGCAACATCACGGCCTGTATGCACCTGCATTTCATGGCCAAAAACGTGGAACGCATGGGTGATCTGGTCACCAACATGGCTGAACAGGTGATTTACCTGACAACCGGCGAAATGCCAGACGATGCCCGTCCCAAAGATGACCAAACCGCATTTGTAAGCACGCCAGAGCAATAAGGCGTACGGAGAACAATAATGTCACAGGCACCACATGTCCTGGTGGTGGATGATGAAGCAGCGCAACGCGAGATGCTCGTCTACAACATCGAAGCGGAAGGCTACCGCACATCCCGCGCTGAAAATGGCGAGGAGGCCTTGATGGCCGTGGCGGAAGACCCGCCGGACGTGATTGTGCTGGACTGGATGATGCCACGGTTGTCCGGGATCGAGGTGTGTCGTCAGCTCAAGATCCGCCAGGAAACGCGTGAGATCCCGGTGATCATGCTGTCAGCACGGTCTGAGGAAGTTGACAAAGTGCGTGGTCTCGAGACCGGTGCAGACGACTATGTTGTGAAGCCGTACTCTGTCACGGAGCTCATGGCACGCCTGCGCGCACAGCTACGACGCGTCCGGCCGGCGACAGTCGGTCAGATGTTAACGTATGAAGACATCGTGTTGGACGCGGAAACGCACCGTGTGACCCGCAATGGTGCGTCGCTGAAGCTGGGGCCGACCGAGTTTCGTTTGCTCAGCACGTTCATGGAAAAGCCTGGCCGGGTCTGGTCGCGGGATCAGCTTCTGGACCGTGTTTGGGGGCGTGACGTCTACGTGGACACACGGACCGTTGATGTGCATGTGGGACGGCTGCGCAAGGCGCTCACGGGACAGGGTGGTGAGGATCCGGTGCGGACTGTCCGTGGCGCTGGTTACGCGCTCGGGTAGACCTTCGATATATCAAACCTTGCTTGTCTATTGGCGGCGATGGGGTCGAAAGGTTTCTAATGGGGCGGCATCCCCATGATCCAAACCAATAAAACGTATAATCAGTATTATGTAATATATCGATCTGCGGGAATGATCATTTGTTGGTTGGTGTCTTCAAACCCAAAGCGCTTTGCAAATCGCGTCAAGCGCGATGCGATATTTTCCGTTTTACCTTAACGGGTTGCGCTGTTACTTAAGGTCGCATGGGACATCGCATACATATCATCAATGGGCCCAACCTGAATCTATTGGGCACGCGCCAACCCGAAGTATATGGCGCGACAACCCTAAGCGATATCGAAGCCCTCTGCCAATCGAAGGCAACATCACTGGGTATTGAAGTCGCTTTTCTGCAGTCCAACCACGAAGGTGCGATGGTGGATGCGATCCATGCGGCATCTGGCCACTTTGATGGGATCATTCTCAATGCCGGCGCCTACACCCACACATCGATTGCGCTGATGGATGCGATCAAATCTGTGGCGCTCCCAGTGGTTGAGCTTCACCTCTCAAACATTCATCAACGCGAGGAATTCCGCCATACGTCTTACATAGCCAAAGCCGCGGTTGGCCAGATCTGTGGATTTGGCGCGGCAGGCTATCCTTTGGCGATTGACGCAATTATCGGCTATTTGGGGGCAACAGAGTGAGTACGACCATTGCCAGACTTTATGAGCTGACAAACGCAAAGTCTGTTGAAGAACTTTGGGACGTGCATACCAAGCAAATGGCGGCCCTCGGCTTTCCGCGGCTGATCTACGCGTTCACCCGCTACTACTCCAATCAGTCTGCGATGACCTCCTCCGACATGTCGTTGGGCGATCCACAAGACTGGGTTTTGCTGACGAATCTCCCGTCTGACTACGTCGATCAGTTTGTCGAAGGTGGCCATTACGCCAATGCGCCGATGGTGCGTTGGGCTGTCCACAATGACGGAGCTTGCAGCTGGCGTTGGATGGAAGACATGATGTCTTCGGAAATGGCGACAGAGAAAGAGCGCGCGGTCTTTGCCTTCAACCAGGCAAAAGGCATCAAGGCGGGCTATACCTTAAGCTTTCGGTCGGTGAGCCAGCGGTCCAAGGGTGCGATTGCATTGATCGTGCCAGAGGAAGTCGGACAGCACCGTGCGGACCAAATCTGGGCGGAGCATGGCGAAGAACTGATGGTGCTCAACAACGTGATGCACTTGAAGATTCTCGCCCTGCCCCATACCGGCTCTCGCAAGCTCACCAGTCGTCAGCGCGAGGTACTGCAGTGGGTGGGAGACGGCAAAACGACTCAGGACATTGCGATTCTCTTGGGCCTCACGGCGGCGACCGTCGAAAAACATCTCCGTTTGGCTAGGGAAGCGCTTGACGTCGAAACAACGGCGCAAGCCGTGTTGAAGGCCGCTTTCTACAACCAGATGTTTGTGATGGAAAGCTGACCGCAATATCTGGCTGTTGCACCACATCCGCTGACTAAAAATTTATTAGAAGGTCAGGTTTCCCTTACTTTCATTACGCTGCGTTAATTTGCAGTATAGTGATGTTCCGTGAGTGGTGGCCTTAGGCCTGGGAACTGTGGGTCATAACCCCCGTCATTTCGGGGCCAGGTGATTTACGCGTCGGTTGCTGCCGGGTTTGCCCGAAGGCACCGACACCCGATATCCGCGTTCGTCCCCGTCCCAATGGACACGCGTCATTATCGTTCGGCATCGCGTTCTCCCGACGCGATGCCGTTTTTCGTCGCGATCAAGCTCGCAGTAATGTGTGTAGATTGTCCTAAAGGCTCAGGTGGCCATGCGCGGCGGGAGTTCCGCAGGTCTTTCCCACATTAAAAAAGGGGCGCCCCTCCCAGGACGCCCCTCCTCTCTCCAAATCGTTCGGGCTTAGCCGTTCAGCTTGGCGACCTCTGCCGCGAAGTCTTCTTCAACAACCTCGATGCCTTCGCCTTTTTCCAGGCGGACATAACCGGTGACCTCAACGCCTGCCTCAGCAGCGGCGGCGGCAACGGTCAGGTCTGGGTTCACCACGAACTGCTGGTTAACCAGCGTCACTTCAGCCATGTACTTTTTCATGCGGCCGACGATCATCTTCTCGATCACCTGCTCTGGCTTGCCAGACTCGCGCGCGATGTCCATCTGAACCTGTTTTTCCTTCTCAACAACACTTGCGTCGAGCGAGGCTTCGTCCAGGGCAGCGGGGTTCGTCGCAGCAATATGCATTGCAACCTGACGACCGAAGGCTTCGTTGTCGCCTTTCAGCGCGACAAGCACACCAATGTTGCCCATACCGTCTGCCGCAGCGTTGTGGACGTAAGTAACAACGGTGTCGCCTTCCAGCGCTTCCATGCGGCGGACGCCCATGTTTTCGCCGATCACGGCAACCGCGTCTGTGACGGTCTGCTCAACCGTCTTGCCGTCCATGTCAGAGGCCTTCAGCGCGTCCACGTCGTTGACGCCCAGGGCCACCTGCGCAATGCCCGCAACCATCTTCTGGAAGTCAGCGTTTTTGGCGACGAAGTCGGTCTCAGCGTTCACCTCAACAGCGATACCTTTGCCGCCTTCAACAGCCACGGCCACCAGGCCTTCAGCCGCCGTGCGACCAGATTTCTTCGCAGCCTTCGCGAGACCCTTGGTACGCAGCCAGTCAACAGCGGCTTCGATGTCGCCGTCGTTTTCGGTCAGCGCCTTTTTGGCGTCCATCATGCCTGCGCCTGTGCTGTCGCGCAGTTCCTTCACCATCGCAGCAGTGATTGCCATCTTATCTCTCCTTGAGCGGATGTTATTGTTCCGGGCGGGGATACCCCGACCCGGTCACAGATTTGTGTCGCTGGACTGATTACTCAGCCGCGGCTTCCTCAGCAGGTGCAGCTTCAGCCTCAGCAGCGGCCTCTTCGGCAGCGACCTCTTCAGCCAATTCTTCCATTGCGCCGATGTCGACACCAGCTTCGCCCAGCTGTGCGGACATACCGTCAAGTGCCGCGCGGGAGGCCAGATCGGTGTAAAGCGCAATCGCGCGCGCCGCGTCGTCGTTGCCAGGAATGATGTAGTCCACGCCTGCAGGGGAGCAGTTGGTGTCAACCACGGCCACAACTGGGATGCCCAGCTTGTTGGCTTCGGCAATCGCCAGCGACTCTTTGTTCACGTCGATCACGAACAAGAGATCCGGGGTGCCACCCATTTCGCGGATCCCGCCGAGAGAGGCTTGCAGTTTGCCCTGCTCACGCTCCATGCCCAGACGCTCTTTCTTCGTCAGGCCAGCAAATCCCTGCTCAGCAGCTTCATCAATTGCACGCAGGCGGTTGATGGACTGGGACACAGTCTGCCAATTGGTCAGCGTGCCGCCTAGCCAACGGTGGTTCATGTAGTACTGCGCCGACTTTTCGGCTGCATCCATGATCGGCTTCTGCGCTTGGCGCTTTGTGCCAACGAACAGAACGCGACCGCCTTTGGCGACAGTGTCACGGATCACGTTCAGTGCCTGGTCCAGCATAGGAACTGTCTGTGTCAGGTCCATGATGTGGATGCCGTTGCGGCTACCGTAGATGAAGTTAGACATCTTTGGGTTCCAGCGCGCGGTCTGGTGGCCAAAGTGAACGCCAGCTTCCAGCAGCTGACGCATGGAGAACTCAGGAAGAGCCATGGTGTATATCCTTTTTCCGGTTTCAACCTCAGCGGGGGATCAGCCTGTTGGCCAACCGGTGGATCACTCAGGGATGTCTCCCCTGACTAAACCGCCCCCGCCTGTGGGGTAAGTGGGCGTCCCTTAGACGGGTTTGCCCAGCACTGCAAGGAAAAGATCACGAGGCCCTGTTCATCAGCGAAACAAGGGCCCGCAATGCGGGCTCAATCAAACAAGCCGCTTAGAAATCCCCATACCCCACGGCGCGGCGTGGCCAGGGGGATCGGATCACTTGTGGCCCCTTGCTGGAGAAAACCATCATAGGGCGCTTCGACCCCCTGTTGGCGCAACACAATCGTTCCAAACGCAGAATCCCATCCAAACACGACAGTTTCAGCCCCGTCCGGAATCTCGGCGCTAAAGAACAGCTCGCTCTCGCGGACAAGTTCGACGTTCCCAACGGGCCCCACGACAATCACCGGTGCTTCGACCGGCACTTCGACACCATCAAAGGAGACGGTAATCCGGCTTTGCATGTCCGGCCAAAACGCGTCGAAGCGTGCAGCGAGCTCTTGTGGGTCTAAGGCCCGCAATTCGTCATACAGTTCCGCCTGAGGCGCGGTGTTGGTGTCAATCACGGTACCAAGATCGATGCCCGCAATGAAACTTTCGATGCTCAGCCGCGTGTTAAACTCAAGCCGGTCGTCGACCTGCTCCATATCGGAAATAGCGGGCAGTACCTCATGGGCACGCAAAGGTAACGTGCTCGCGAGCAAAACCAGCCCAGCGGTTGACACACTCGCCAGAACAGACAGGTTACACCGCAACGGAAAGGTCCAGATCATGCGCTTGTCACCCCTCATTCTCAGCTTTGCTGCCACGCTTTGCGCCCACGCCGTCTCGGCGCACGAGCTATGGCTAGAGCCACTTGACTATCAGGTCGCGCCGGGTGGTCAACTCCAAGCCCGGGTGATCAATGGCGAAGACTTTACCGGAACAGCCCTGCCCTATTTGCCGCAGCGATTTCAGCATTTTGTGGTCTCCTCCGAAGCACGCAATGTGCAGGTGCCGGGACGACCTGGTGATACACCTGCCCTCAACATGTCCGCGCAGGACGATGGGCTCCATGTCGTGGCTTACCAATCAAAGCCGCAAAACCTCACATACGAAAACTGGGCCAAGTTTCAGAAGTTTGTAGACCACAAAGACTTTGGTGATGTCCGCACTACGCATGATGCGCGCGGACTGCCCGAGGCCGGTTTTCAGGAACGCTACACCCGCTATTCAAAGACGCTTATCGGCGTCGGCTCCGCCATTGGATCCGACAAACGCATGGGGCTTGAGACCGAGATTGTTGCGCTTACAAACCCATACACCGACGATCTTGCGGGTGGCGTTCAGGTCCAAGTCTTTTACGGCACGACCCCGCGCGCGGATGCTCAGGTGGAGGTGTTTGCAAAAACCGCTGATGGCGACGTCACTGTGACGTTTGAGCGGACAGACGCTAACGGTATCGCCACGATCCCAGTTCTTCCCGGGGTCGCGTACCAGCTTGACGCTGTTGTCTTGCGCGAACCTGCGGAAGACGTTGCGGCGTCCTCTGGCGCGGAGTGGGAAACGCTTTGGGCTAACTTGACGTTTCAAACGCCCTGATCAGCTGCGATACAGGCTTTCCATGGGCAGCCAGTGGTGCAGTGGCTTGAGTGTGTCGCCGTCATAGGTGACAAAATTTCCGCCACCGCCCGGACCCTGGTCATGGACCCGGTCAATGTCCAACTCCCCGAAGGCACAATAGAGCAGCGTGCCGACACCGCCGTGCCCGACAAAGAGAATTTCGCCATGCGGCGCTTCGGCGATAGCCGCTTTGACCGCAGCGACGATACGGGTTTGCGCGGCAATTGCCGTTTCCCAACCGTTAGTGCTTTCGTCCGGCTTGTCGAAGAAGGCGTTGGCATGAGCCTCGAAGGCGTCGCTCGGCAGGTAGCCGGTGGCGCTCCGATCGTTTTCGCGCATCTCCGCACGGATCAATACATCTGCCATCGTGTCCGCGGCCAAAGGGCCAGCTGTTTGCAGTGCCTTGGTTTCATCGCTTGAATAGATGTACTGGGTGAGGGTAAGTGCGCCGCTTTCCGCCAGATTGGTGACCCGTTTGGCGCCCTCAACCGACAACGACCACTCCGGAACGGGAATGTCCGGGTCGATCGTCACTTGTGGATGGGTGAGGTAGCGGATGGTACGGGTCATGCATCTTGCTATCACGTTGCCCTATAGTTGCAAGCGTGCGGATCACCTCTTGTCCTGCCTCCGCGCCTACGGCAGACAACGGCAATGACGCGTCGTCCAGATATCCTTTGTATCGGCTCCGTCCTGTGGGACGTGATCGGTCGGTCCGCGAGCCACATGCGGGTCGGTTCCGATGTGCCGGGGCGGATCACTCGTTTGCCTGGTGGGGTCGCCATGAATATCGCGATGACCCTGGCGCGCTTTGGATTGACCCCTGCCCTGCTCACCGCGATTGGCAAGGATGCAGAAGGTCAGGAGCTGATCGCAGAAGCGGTACGCATGGGCATGATCACCGATTATGTCTACCGCTCCGATGACTTGCCGACCGATGTCTACATGGCAATCGAAGGCGCCAATGGGTTGATTGCCGCCATCGCGGATGCTCACTCCCTAGAAGCCGCAGGCGCGAAAATCCTGCGTGCACTTGAGAACGGATCGCTTGGCACAGCCGAGGAACCCTATCAGGGCCCGGTAGCGCTTGATGGCAATTTGACGGAGGACCTGCTCCAGCAGATCGCCACCTCTCCGCTTTTTGCGCGCGCGGATTTGCGCGTCGCGCCCGCATCACCTGGCAAGGCGGCACGACTGCTCACCCTATTGGGTCACCCTTCCGCCACGCTCTATGTGAACCTCGAAGAGGCGGGACTGCTTTGTCAGACAACCTTTGAGTCCAGTGCAGAAGCGGTGCACGCGCTGTGCACGCGTGGTGCACACCGTGTGTTGGTCACAAATGGCGGGGAAGAGGCCGCAGAAGGCACGGCGGGTGAGGTCATTACCGCAACACCGCCGTCAGTCATGGTTACCCGCGTTACAGGGGCCGGTGACACATTCATGGCCGCCCACATCGCCTCCGAAGTGAGCGGCATGGATCGCGCTGCCGCCCTGACCCGCGCGCTGAATGCTGCCGCCACCTATGTGTCCGGAGAAACACCCCTATGATCCCCATCAATTACAGTGCCGAAGTCGCCAAAGCCCGGGCAAACAACACCCCACTCGTCGCCTTAGAAAGCACGATCATCACGCATGGGATGCCTTATCCGCAAAACGTTGAGACAGCGCGATTGGTCGAGCAAGATGTGCGTGATAACAACGCAGTACCAGCAACAATTTCAGTGATCGATGGCGTCCTGCATGTGGGGCTGGAGGCGGATGAACTCAGTGCCTTGGGGCAAGCCAAGAACGTTGCCAAACTCTCACGCGCAGACATTGCCGCCTGTATCGCAACGGGTGGCACAGGCGCGACAACGGTTGCGGCGACGATGATTGCAGCGCATCTGGCCGAGATCAGCGTCTTCGCGACCGGCGGAATTGGTGGCGTCCACAAAGGGGCCGAAGAAAGCTTTGATATTTCTGCGGATTTGCAGGAACTTGCCCAAACGCCCGTCACCGTGATCGCAGCCGGCGCAAAGGCAATATTGGACTTAAACAAGACCTATGAAGTCCTTGAAACACTTGGTGTTCCCGTCATCGGTTTCGGCCAAGACACACTCCCAGCATTCTGGTCGCGCAGCTCTGACTTGCGCGCACCTTTGCGAATGGACACGGCCGCGGACATTGCGAATGCGCAGGCGATGCGCAGCGCAATGGGGCTTCAGGGTGGACAACTCGTCTGCAATCCCATCCCGGCGGCAAACGAAATCCCGACGAGTGAGTTGGCCCCCGTCATCGGACAAGCGCTCCGCGAGGCCGAGGCCCAAGGCATCGCCGCGAAAGCCGTCACCCCGTTCTTGCTTGGTCGGATTTTTGAACTGACAAACGGCAAGTCATTGACGGCAAACATCGCTTTGGTGCGCAACAATGCCCGACTTGCCGCGAAAGTGGCCGTCGCGCTGAAAGAACGCGCAATCACCTGAAACTAACCAGATCGCTGCCACAACATGCACTTGTGAACGCCAAGGTCTACCCTTACATCTGCGTCTGACGACGGGAGGGGTGATGCAGCCAGATCCACTCATGACTGACATGCGGCCAGCGAAACGGCCGGGCTTTGTCGCGCGCTTGCGCGGCAACTTCTTGGCAGGCTTGATTATTATTGCTCCGGTGGGCCTGACGGCCTACTTGATCTGGACCGTTGTCGGGTGGGTCGATGGCTGGGTTTGGCCGTTTGTGCCAAACGCCTATCACCCCGAAGCGCTTGTGAACCGTTTCATGGGCGAACCTGAGCCGCCAATTCACGTGAACGTTCACGGCTTAGGCGTTGTAATATTTCTTCTTTTCACAGTTTTTATTGGCTGGCTTGGTAAGGGAATTCTCGGGCGCTCTGTCATTCGTTGGGGCGAGGGCCTCGTCGAGCGGATGCCGGTGATCCGGTCGATTTATAGTGGCGTCAAACAGATCGCTGAAACGGTCTTCACGCAGCGTGATACGTCGTTTGAGAAGGCCTGTCTTGTCGAATATCCACGGCGTGGGATATGGGCAATCGCCTTTATCTCGATCAACGCCAAGGGTGAGATCTTTGAAAAGTTGTCGGATGGCGAAGAATACGCGACGATCTTTTTGCCAACGACGCCAAATCCAACATCTGGCTTTCTGCTCTTCTTGCCGCGCTCAGACATAAAAGAGCTGGATATGACGGTTGAAGATGCCGCAAAGCTCGTGATCTCCGCTGGCCTGGTTTATCCAAATCCAGAAGATCCCACAAAACCACCAGCGTGATTTTTACAGCAACAACAACAGGTTTCGCGACAGGTTTCGCGTTAATCCTGGCGATTGGCGCACAGAACGCGTTTGTTTTGCGGCAGGGGTTGCTGAAGGCTCATGTTTTCCCCCTCGCGCTCTTCTGTGCGCTGTCGGATGCGATCCTGATCGTGGCAGGCGTTTGGGGGTTTGGCGCGGTTGTGGAGCGGTTCCCGGCCTTTCCGACCTATATGGCGATCGCGGGTGCGGCGTTCTTGATTTGCTACGGCTTCTTGCGGCTTTGGGCTGCTATCAAAGGCAACTATGACATGCAGCTGGCTGGAGAAAGCGGGTCACTGCGCGCCACCATCGCAACTGCGGCGGCATTCACGTGGCTCAACCCCCATGTCTATTTGGATACACTTGGGTTGATCGGCGCTGTATCGACGCAGTTTATAGGGGCGGAAAAAGTTGCTTTTGGCACTGGCGCGGTCACGGCGTCTTTCGTTTTCTTTTTTGGTTTGGCTTATGGCGCACGTTTGCTAGCGCCAATCATGCAATCAGCGCGTGCCTGGCGCATTTTGGACGTGATTATCGCTTTGGTCATGTTCGCTTTGGCCTATAAGCTCTTGTTTAGCTGAACATCTCTTCCAAGTTTACAGTGCTACGCTTGTTCAGGTCGCCTTTGTGGGCCTTCAAGAAAGTATCCGCCGCTTCAGTACCCGCCTCTTTGAGACGCGCCAAGATCACCGGAGTTGGGATGGTCTTTGTGGCCACATTCAGCTCATTCATCAACCGATCATCGCTGATCATGTGCACCAATACATTCTTCATACTGCCCTGAGGGACAGTGCCTTGTTTGATCAGCCGTTTCACGAAATTGATTGCCCGCAATTCGCGCAAAAGAGAAGAGTTGAAGCTGATCTCATTGATGCGATTTTGGATGGCTTGCGGGTCTGTTGGCAGGACATCACGCTGAAGTGGGTTGATATTGATGACAAGAATATCGTCCGGTAACTCATTACCAAACAGAGGGAAAAGTGCGGGATTTCCTGTATAGCCGCCATCCCAAAAGGCCTCCACTTGACCCGTCTTTGGATCCGCGAGCTCCACTGCTTTAAACAAGCTGGGCAGGCAGGCGGATGCCATCAGGCTTTCGGGCGACACCTCCTCTCCCGAGAAGACCCTGATCTTCCCGGTGCGGACGTTGGTCGCGCAGATGTTGAGGGTCGGTCCTTCGGGGCAACAGACATTGTCAAAGTGGAAGTCCTCTACGATCCGCGCCAAAGGGTTCTGCATCGCCGGGCCGTAAATATAGGGCGACAAGAGGCGCGTCGTCATGTCAAAGGCTTGATACAGGGGGGAATATTCGAGCGCCTTGGCTACCGCTGGGGCCGAAGGCGTCAGCCCCGCGAGCCAGTCCTGCCAGCGCTCGTCCGTGATCGCGCCGACTTGCTCCCAAAACCATTTGAGGTTTTCGCGTGCGCCTTCGCGCCCTCCTTCGACCCAACCGGCCTTTAAGGCCGCTGCATTTAACGCGCCTGCAGATGTGCCAGAAATGGCGGCGAACTCAATGTCGTCTTCTTGCAAAACGCGGTCGAGCACGCCCCAAGTGAAAGCGCCATGTGCGCCTCCACCTTGCAGCGCCAGATTGATCTTTTTGACCATCGTTTTACACCGCGCGCCTACAGTGCGGTCCAGCCGCCGTCGACGCTGATCGTCGTGCCGGTGATCTGGGCTGCAGCATCCGAACACAGAAAGGCAGCTGTGCCGCCGAGCTGTTCGGTGGTGGCGAATTCTTTTGATGGCTGACGTTCCAACAGAACCTCTTTCACCACGGTATCCCGGTCCATGCCATATTCCTTCATGGTCTCAGGGATCTGCTTTTCCACCAGCGGTGTGAGGACGTAACCAGGACAGATCGCATTGGCGGTTATCGGCTCCTGCGCTGTTTCCAGCGCCACAACCTTTGTCATCCCAACGACACCGTGTTTGGCAGCGACATAAGCCGACTTGAATGGCGAGGCCGTCAGACCATGGGCCGAGGCGATGTTGATCACCCGGCCCCATCCCTTTTCGCGCATCAGAGGCAGTGCCGTGGCCGTGGTGTGAAATGCGGACGACATGTTGATCGCGATGATGGCATCCCATTTTTCCGCCGGAAACTCTGGGATGGGCGCAACAAATTGGATCCCCGCATTGTTGATCAGAATATCGCAAGCACCTGATTCTGCGATCAAACGGCGGCAGTCATCGCCTTTCGACATATCTGCTGCGACATACTTTGCTTCCACGCCGGCTTCTTTCGCTATCTCTGCCGCAAGCGCATGATCTTCGTCCCGATCCGTAAAGGAATTCAGCACCACGTTGGCGCCCTGCCGCGCCAATTCTTGGGCCACCCCCAGGCCGATGCCTGAATTAGACCCTGTGATAACGGCGGTTTTGCCCTGAAGCGACATGGCTCTCTCCTGCGGTTGTCTTTGGCTGCACCTTACATGCTGCACCTGCAAAAGAAACCATGCACGCAATCTCGTGATGAGGGGGAAAGAGACCAAAAAAAAACGCCCGCACAAGGCGGGCGTAAGTCATTGAGGCAGGTTTCATACAGGCAAGAAACCTATCGAGCAGTGACCTCTTTATAAGCAATGACTTGCGGATGGCCAAGCTAAAAGTTTGATGTTGTTGGGAACCCTGTTTACGCTTGGATTCAACACACATTGGGACCTGGGGGATTGTTCGAAAAATGAGATCACACTGTTTCGCGACATCGCGGCGCTTCGTTGCTGGCATTGCGATGATTCTCGCTGGCTCTTTCGCCTCTGCTGAACCGAAGCATGGCATCGCTATGTATGGGGAGCCTGCCCTGCCCCCAGATTTCGTGTCTCTGCCTTATGCCAACCCGGATGCCCCCACCGGCGGTGCCTTGATCACCGCGAACGTTGGCAGCTTCGACAGCCTCAATCCCTACATCCTGAAGGGCTCTGTCCATTGGCAGATGCGCTATCTAATTGGTGAGAGCTTGATGGGCCGTTCGTTGGATGAGCCATTCTCCCTTTATGGAGTTTTGGCCGAAACAATTGAGGCCGGTCCGAATCGCGAATGGGTGGAATTCGTCCTGCGAGAGGAAGCTGCCTTCTCTGACGGGAGCCCTGTCACAGTCGAAGATGTGATCTGGTCCTTCAATACCCTCGGTACCGTCGGCCATCCACGCTACCACGGCGTCTATGGCAAGATCGCTAGCATTGAAGAGACGGGTGAGCGGACTGTGCGGTTCACGTTCAGTGAAGACGACCGCGAATTGGCTCTGCTTGTTGGGATGCGGCCGATTTTGAAGAAAGCACAATGGGAAGGCCTCGATTTCGCGGAAAGCGGCGTTGATGTAATCCCAATCACCTCTGCGCCATACGTGATCGACGATTTTGAGGCCGGTCGCTTTATATCGCTTAAGCGCAACCCAGATTATTGGGGTAACGGTGTCGTCCCTTTCCGAAACGGGACGCATAACCTCGATGAACTGCGGTTGGAGTTCTTCGGGGATGAAACCGCCGCCTTTGAGGCCTTTAAGGTTGGCGAAGTGAATACCCAGCGCGAGTTCAACGTGAACCGCTGGGACCAGCAGTACAACTTCCCCGCTGTCCAAGATGGTGACGTGGTGAAGGCCGTGCTTCCTCACGAGCGCCCCTCCGGCATGACTGGTTTCGTGTTCAATACCCGCAAGGATGTTTTTCAAGATTGGCGCGTGCGCGATGCCCTGCTCCATGCGTTTAACTTCGAGTTTATCAACGAAGCCATGACCGGTTCCCAACAACCGCGCATTAGCTCCTATTGGTCGAACTCACCAATGAGCATGGAAGACGGCCCCGCCACAGGCCGCGTTGCGGAGTTCCTGGAGCCCTTCTCGGCGGACTTAGTGCCGGGAACGCTTGAGGGCTATACCCTGCCCGTCTCCGATGGTTCTGAACGAAACCGGGCCAATATCGCGGCTGCCCTGGCACAGTTTGAAGCGGCAGGCTGGACGGTGCAGGACGGGGTGATGAAAAACGCGGACGGCGAAGAATTCACTTTCAATATCCTACTGCAAGTCGGCGCGTCGGAGCCGCAAGCAATGATCGATATGTATATTGAGTCGCTTAGCCGGCTTGGGATCACGCCATCTGTGACAACCGCTGATTCCGCGCAGTTCAAGGAAGCAACTGACGCCTATAACTTCGATATGACCTACTATCGGCGCGGTGTTTCGCTTTCCCCTGGGAACGAGCAATACGCCTATTATGGCACCGAATTTGCAGACACACCTGGCGGGCGGAACCTCATGGGGGTCAAGAATCCAGCAATTGATGCGATGATCGGAAGGCTCCTGACCTCCGAAAGTCAGGACGACTTCCGCGCAGCTGTGCGGGCGCTTGATCGGACACTTACAGCAGGGCGTTACGTCATCCCAATCTATCAGTGGAATATCAGCCGGGTGGCCTCTGCCAAAGAACTGAAGTACCCAACAAATCTGCCTATTTTCGGTGATTGGCCGGGGTGGCAACCAGATGTCTGGTGGTACGAAGAATAAGAGCAGAAGGTAACTTCATGAAAAAGATGATCTTTGTTGCGACGCTTATGGCGAGCGTTGCTGGCTGTTCGGTCGCGAAAACGGCTGGCAGTGCAGCGGTGACGACAGGCCAGGTGGCGCTGGGAGCTGCAGATCTGGTTCTCTAACATCCTTTCACAAAACTGAAACAATGCGGCGATAGCGACGGGCTATGAATTTTCAGGACCTCTGCACGGGCAATTTAGTACGGCCAATCCCGTTGGAGAGCCGTCTCACCCATCGGTCCAACGGGTGCGTCAAAGCCTATTCCGCTGGGTCCAAATCCAGCGGCAAAGTCCATCCGCAACCCTTTGTTTTTCTTGCGAAAGAAGGCTTCCCGATAAAGGGTTTCAGCTCTCAAGTCTGGTATGTCTCCGCTGAGCCAGATGCTCTCATGATGGACGCGGTAATTGCCGTCTTTGGCTCCGCGGCAGGAGAGGAATGCGCGATGTGGCAGGGCGCGCCGGTGCGGGCCCACTGGGGCGTTGAAGACCCAGCTACAGCGGCGGAACCAGAGAGGGAAGAAGCCTTTAAGCTGGCCTACATCCGCTTTGGCAAACGCGCGGAGGCTTTGCCCGGCTTGCCGATCGACAGCATGAGTGCGACTGAGCTTCAAACGACCCTCAACAAGATCGGGACAGAGTCTTAATGCAAAAGCTCCTGGCAGAAGGCCTCGGCACCGCAATGCTGCTAATAGGCGTGGTCGGCTCTGGCATTATGGCGGAAACGCTGACTGACGATGTTGCGCTTGCTTTGCTGGCCAATGCCATCGCGACAGGATGTATGCTCTACATTTTGATCACTGTCCTCGGCCCGATTTCCGGTGCGCATTTCAATCCGGCTGTCACACTGGCGTTTTGGCTGCGAAAGGAAATTGATACACCGACAGCTGGCAAATACGTTGCGGTGCAGATTGTTTGCGGGATTATCGGCGTTTGGTTCACACACTTCATGTTTGAAGACGTAATCTTCCAGTTCTCTGAGAAAGCGCGCACCGGCCCGGCACAATGGGGATCAGAGATCTTCGCGACCTTTGGCCTGCTCTTCGTGATCTTCGGGGGGCTGCGATCCAAGCCAGAGACGATCCCAACCCTCGTCGCGCTGTATATCACGGGCGCCTATTGGTACACATCCTCGACCAGCTTCGCCAACCCGGCCGTGACCATCGCGCGGGCGTTTACAGATACGTTTGCTGGGATCAATCCCGCGCATGTGGTCATGTTTATCGTCGCGCAGTTGATCGGGGTGGCCATCGCAACTTTTGTCTTCCCAAAGCTCTTTGCCAAGGACGATTAGGCCTTCTTTGGATCAAACCTAGCTATCGACGAGCGACGTTACCCATAGGATCGTCGCATCCTCTGGCGAGGTTGATACCACGTTGTGGCCCATGGCCGCGTCGTAGTACGCGCTATCACCGCGTTTCATCTCAATCGGTTCGTAGAACTCAGTAAAGAGTTGGATCGTCCCGGTTAGCACATAAAGAAACTCTTCCCCGTCATGGCGGATCCAGCCGTCGAAGTCGTCCATCGACCGGGCGCGAATGCGGGCACGATAGGGTAACATGGCCTTGCGCGTGAGCGTTTCACCCAGCAAATCATGCTCATAGGTGGTGGTGACCTTATGGGCCCCTTCTCCGTCACGCGTCACCGCCATGCGGCCATTCACCTGGCCCTTTGAGGGTGGCGTAAACAACTGTGGCACGGAGATTTCCAACCCTGTCGCGAGCTTCTTGAGCGCTTCATAGGTCGGCGACATTTGACCGTTCTCGATCTTGGACAAGGTGGAGCGGGCCAACCCAGCCTGATTGGCCGCCTGTTCCAGCGTCCAATTGCGGGCCTTGCGCAGATCGCGCACGCGTGCACCAAGATCGAGCGGCTCGCCCATGTCTTCGTTCCCGTTTTCGCGGGCCACGCGGATCAGGCTGGTTGGGTCAGTCTCTGTCATGGCGCTCGTTCTACAGCCAAGCCGCGCATACTTGCAACATCAGCGCGGAGGGTCTAGCCCTCTGACGATGACGCCGCATCCCTCAATCGCCACGATTGGCGCGCCACCCGCGTGCTTCAATCTGGCCGCTTATGTGCTTGAGGCCGCGCAACAAAACCCGGACAAGGTTGCATTGCGCATCGTTGGTGATGCCCAAACGGATACTTGGACCTACCGACGGCTCTGCGACGCTGTCGTCCGCACCGCGGGTTTTCTCATGGCGCAGGGTTTGACCGATGGTGATCGGGTCTTGATGCGGCTTGGGAACACGCCTGATTTCCCGATCGTCTTCCTCGGTGCGATTTATGCTGGATTGGTCCCGATCCCCACCTCAACACAGCTTACCGTGCCCGAGGTGACGACCATCGCGCGTGAGACGAGCCCGAAGATCGTGATTGCGTCCGATGGCGTTGCCCGTCCTTTGCACAACGTGCCGATCCACGATGCCGCAACGATCGCGAACTCCACCACGGAAGCTCCCATTGGTCCGGCGCTTGGCGACCCTCACCGCCCGGCCTACATCGTCTATACCTCTGGTACTTCCGGCAAACCCCGCGCCGTTGTGCATGCCCATCGGGCCATCTGGGCGCGACGGATGATGTGGGACGGCTGGTACGGTCTGACAAAAGATGACCGGGTGCTGCATGCTGGTGCGTTTAACTGGACCTACACCTTGGGGACCGGCCTATTGGACCCATGGGCCATTGGTGCAACAGCGCTCATCCCCGCAAGCGGGACGCCAGCCGATCACCTTCCGCAGCTGCTGGCTGACCACAACGTCACCATTTTCGCGGGTGCACCCGGCGTCTATCGGCGCTTGCTCCGGGCGCAGATCCCCTTTTGCCCGCAGTTGCGTCACGGCCTTTCAGCCGGGGAAAAGCTGCCGCGCGTCACCGCAGAGACCTGGACCCGCAAGACCGGAACGCCTGTCTGTGAAGCTTACGGGATGTCCGAATGTTCAACCTTTATCTCCACCCGCCCGGGGCGTCCCAGCACTGGACTGGGCTGGCCGCAACCCGGCCGCGCGGTGATGTTACGGGAACAGGGTGCAACTGTTCCTGCTGGTGAAACGGGCCAAATCGCAATCCACAAAGACGATCCTGGGCTGATGCTCGGCTATCTCAACGCGCCCATTGAAACGCAATCACGGTTCGAAGGGGATTGGTTTTTGACCGGCGACCTTGGCCACACCGGGCCGGGTGGGGCCATTTATTATGATGGGCGCATCGATGATATGATGAACGCGGGTGGTTACCGGGTCAGCCCGATTGAAGTCGAAGATGTTCTCACCTCCCACCCTACTATTTCCGAAGCCGCTGTCTGTGAAACGCGCATCTCAGCCGACACCACAGTCATGACGGCCTTTTATGTCAGCTCAGACGTGTTAGATGAGGCGGAGCTAACAACCTTCGCAGCCCAATCCATGGCTGCTTATAAGGTACCCCGCCAATTCATCCGACTGCCGCACCTTCCGCGTGGGGCAAACAATAAAATCCAGCGCCAAAGATTGCGCCGCGACTGGGAGGCCGAACATGGTCAAACTTGATATCATTTCCGACCCCATTTGCCCCTGGTGCTACATCGGCAAAACCAATCTCGACAAAGCATTGGCAGAGGCGCCAGATCACCCATTTGTCATGGAATGGCATCCGTTCCAGCTTAACCCGGATATGCCCGCAGGCGGTATGGATCGCCGCGCGTATTTGGAAGGTAAGTTTGGTGGCAAAGAGGGCGCGGTGCGGGCCTATGCCCCGGTGGTTGAACATGCCGAAAAGGCAGGTCTGCACATCGACTTTGAAGCGATGAAGGTGACCCCGAACACGATTGATGCCCATCGTCTGATCCATTGGGCGGGCATTGAGCAGCGCCAAACCTTTGTCGTAGACTTGCTCTTCAAGGCCTACTTCGTTGAGGGCCGCGACATCGGCGACCACGAAGTGCTGGCGGACATTGCAGATACAGCTGAGATGGACGCGGCGCTGATTGCAAAGCTGCTTGCCTCCGACAACGATGTTGCGGATATCCGCAAGCGCGATGCGCATTCTCGCGAGATGGGCGTGAACTCTGTCCCAACGTTTATCGTTGCCAGTCAACATGCAGTGCCAGGCGCACAGCCGCCCGCGATGTGGGCGAATGTGATCAAGGAGATCCAGGCGCAATTGGACGCCGCTGAATGAAGCAACCTACCCAGGCGCTTGGCCGGGTTGAGTTTATCGCCATGATGGCCATGCTGGTGGCCACGGTCGCATTTTCAACCGATGCGATGCTGCCAGCGCTGCCTGAGATCGCGGCTGAGCTTAGTCCCAATACAGCGAACCGTGCGCAACTGATTGTATCGTTCTTTTTTCTGGGCCTTGGGGCGGGCACACTTTTTGTTGGTCCGTTGGCAGATGCCTTTGGCCGCAAAAAGGTAATCGTTTGGGCCGCCCTCGTTTTCGTTGCTGGAGCGGCCTTGGCTTGGCAAGCACAAAGCCTGAACATGTTGCTAGCAGCGCGCTTTATCCAAGGGTTGGGTGCGGCCGGGCCGAGGATCGTGACAATGTCTATTGTGCGAGATCTCTATTCTGGTCGTGATATGGCGCGGATCTTGTCGTTCATCTTCATGATCTTTTCGCTCGTGCCAGCGCTCGCGCCGTCTTTGGGATATGTCGTTATGGCAGCCTTCGATTGGCGAGCGATCTTTCTCTGTTTCATTAGCTTTTGCGTGCTCAGCAGCGCGTGGCTTTGGATCCGCCAACCTGAAACACTCGCCCTGGCTGATCGACGCCCCCTGAAAATCGCCACCATCGTGAGCGCGGTGCGCGAGGTCTTTGTTCCCCCGATCACGCGGCTTGCCATTGTTATTCAGACCTTGGCGATGGGCATGCTTTTTACAGCGATCCAATCGATCCAACCTGTGTTTGATGTAACCTTTGATCGCGCCGCCGAGTTCCACTTGTGGTTTGCAGCTCTGGCCCTGATCGCGATGACTTCATCTGGCTTGAACGCCTACTTGGTCGTCCGGCTGGGTATGCGCGGCATTCTTCGGACAAGTTTCCTTGCCTTAGCTATTTGTGCCGCAACCCTGTTGGTTCTCTACCCGATCATTGCCAGCGAGAGCGTTCGCTTTTGGCTGTTCCTTCTTTTCGTGCAGTGCACATTTTTTGCGACAGGATTGACCTTGGGCAACTTGAATGCGCTTGCGCTCGAACCGCTTGGTCATATCGCGGGAACCGCGTCGTCCGTCATCGCCGCGATTGCGACAATCGGTTCATTATTTGTCGCCGTTCCAATCGGCTTAGCCTTCAACGGCACACCGATCCCCTGGGCCGCGGGTGTCACGATCTGTGCCCTGACCGCTTACGCCCTTACACGTCAAATGAAGCGGCCGGGCGATGCGTGATCCCATCGTCTTCTGGACAAAAACGTCTGTCCACTTAAGAAACCTTGGCTTTTTTCGCGTCTGCTAGCTTCTGCGCCAGATCGCGGGCGATATTAAAGCTACCTTGGATCTTGTCGCGTTCCTTCGCCCAATCCCGGCGAATGACAATCTTGTTGTCTTTCACCTTCGCCAGCCCGCGTTGGTCGTGGATAAAGGCCACCAAGCCTTCGGGTGAGGCGAACTTGTCATTGTGGAACTGGATCGTCGCGCCTTTTGGTCCCGCATCCAGTTTGGCGATGCCCGCTTTCTTGCACATCGCCTTGATGCGCACGACCAGCATCAATGTGTTCACCTCACGCGGCAGCTTGCCAAACCGATCGATCATTTCCGCGGCAAAGCCTTCTAGATCCACTTTGCTCGTCAGTTCCGACAAACGGCGATAGAGGCCCAAACGCACGTCGAGATCGGGCACATACGTTTCGGGGATCAGCACCGGGACGCCGAGGTTGATTTGAGGCGACCATTCCCCTTCATCGGCCAGGCCCTCTGCCGCGCCGGATTTGATAGCCGCGATCTGGTCTTCGAGCATCTGTTGGTAAAGCTCGTA
Source organism: Pseudomonadota bacterium (assembly GCA_038526085.1). Classification (GTDB taxonomy): domain Bacteria; phylum Pseudomonadota; class Alphaproteobacteria; order Rhodobacterales; family Rhodobacteraceae; genus Yoonia. The sequence continues at coordinate 93,432 of JBCBHE010000006.1, forward strand.
GCCCACTTCCTTCATCTGCCCAGATTGCTCCTCACCCAGCAAGTTGCCTGCCCCGCGGATATCGAGGTCTTGTGAAGCGAGGGAGAACCCGGCGCCAAGTGAATCCAGCGATCCCAAGACGCGTAGCCGCTTCTGCGCTGTATCGGTCAGCTTCTGACGTGGTTTCGTTGTGAGATAAGCATAGGCCCGGGCCTTGGACCGCCCCACACGTCCGCGGATTTGGTAAAGCTGTGCCAACCCAAACATATCCGCGCGCCAGACAATCATCGTGTTCGCCGTTGGGATGTCGAGACCGCTTTCCACGATCGTCGTTGCGAGGAGCACGTCGTACTTGCCGTCGTAGAAGGCGTTCATCCTATCATCAAGCTCACCCGCCGCCATCTGACCGGTCGCGGAGATGAAAGACACCTCCGGCACTTCGCGTTTCAGCCAATCTTCCATCTCCGGCATATCGGCGATGCGCGGAACAACAAGAAAGCTTTGCCCGCCACGGTAATGTTCGCGCAACAAAGCTTCGCGAATAGTGATCGTGTCGAACTCACTCACGTAGGTCCGGATAGCAAGGCGGTCGATCGGGGGTGTCCCAATGATGCTGAGATCCCGGACACCGGAGAGCGAAAGCTGCAGCGTGCGCGGGATCGGCGTGGCGGTAAGCGTCAGAACGTGCACATCCGTTCGAAGTTGCTTGAGACGTTCTTTGTGCTGCACCCCAAACTTTTGTTCCTCGTCGATCACCAGCAGCCCGAGGTTTCTGAATCTGATGCTTTTTGCAAGCAGTGCATGAGTGCCCACAACAATGTCGACTGTCCCATCCGCAATCCCGGCCCGTGTCTTTGCCGCGTCACCAGACGACACGAACCGTGACAAAGGTCGGACCTGCACCGGGAATCCGCGGAACCGCTCGGCGAAGCTTTGATAGTGTTGCCGTGCAAGGAGCGTTGTTGGAGCGATGATTGCGACCTGTACGCCGCTCAAGGCCGCGACAAACGCCGCCCGGATCGCCACCTCTGTTTTACCAAAGCCCACATCACCGCAAACCAACCGGTCCATCGGTTTGCCGGCTGCGATGTCGTCGAGCACATCATCGATAGCAGAAAGTTGATCGTCTGTTTCGGCATAGGGAAAACGTGCGAGGAATTGATCCCACATCCCCTCTGGCGGGTCTAAGGCGGGGGCCGTGCGCAGGGCACGTTCCGCCGCGACCCGGATCAGCCGTTCCGCGATCTGACGAATGCGCTCTTTCAGCCGGGCCTTTTTCGCCTGCCACGCCCCGCCACCAAGTTTGTCCAGCAAACCTTCTTCATGCCCGTACTTCGAGAGTAGTTCGATATTCTCAACCGGTAGATAGAGCTTTGCCTGTTCGGCGTATTCGAGAAGCAGGCACTCGTGCGCCGCCCCTGCAGCCGTCACAACCTCCATCCCCTGAAAACGCCCGACACCGTGGTCGACGTGGACAACAAGGTCACCAGGTGAAAGGCTGTTCGCTTCGGTTAGGAAATTCTCGGCTTTGCGCTTACGCTTTGTTTGCCGGATCAGGCGGTCACCGAGGACGTCTTGTTCGGAAATGACTGTGATATCCGGCGTATTGAAGCCATGATCCAGTGGCCAAACGGCAAGGTGGACCCCATGTTTGCCAACCCCCGCGAAGTCTTTGACCGGGATGAGACCTTCAAGGCCTTCGTCCTCGATCAGCCCAGTCAGGCGTTCTCGCGCCCCTTCTGAATAACTCGCCACTACCACTGGCCCGTGATCAATTCTGTCCCGGATGTGCACGGCGAGTGCAGTAAAAAGATTTGTTGTCTCTGACTGGCGCTCGGGCGCGAAGTTGCGCCCGATTTTGCCGCCCGCGTCGATGACCCCAAGGCCGGTGGCTTGCGGAAGTGCGGCGAACTGCAAAGATCGTTTCCCGGCGACGGCAGCGTCCCAGGCGGCCTCATCAAGGTAGAGTGACGCCGGTGGCGCCGGCTTGTAAACCGTATCAAGCCGCCCCTTCTGCGAGAGCGCGTGCATGCGCGCCTCGTATTGATCAACAATCGCGTCCCACCGGGCCGTCCTCGCGGGCGGCAGCTGGTCATCCATCGTGATTGTGGCGTTGCCAATGTAGTCGAAGAGCGTTTCGAGGTTTTCTTGAAAAAAGCCTAGCCAGTGTTCGATCCCAGCATGTTTGCGGCCCGCGCTCACGGCCTCATAAAGCGGGTCGTCTGTGCCTGCAGCTCCGAATTCAATCCGGTAGTTTTGGCGGAAACGCGTGATCGCCGCCTCATCAAGGATGACTTCGGAGACAGGCGCCAGCTCTATCTCTTTGAGTGTCTCAGTTGTGCGTTGCGTCGCAGGGTCAAACCGCCGCGCGCCGTCAAGGACATCGCCAAAGAGGTCCAGTCGGATTGGGCCGCTTTGACCGGGCGGAAAGACATCGATGATCCCGCCACGAACGGCATAGTCTCCGGGCTCCATCACAGTGGGGCTTTGGGTGAAGCCCATTCGCACCAAGAAGGCACGCAAAGCCGCTTCATCGAGGCGATGATCGACTTGGGCCGAAAATGCGGCCTCTTTCAGCAACGCCCGAGGCGGAACCTTTTGGGTTGCTGCGTTAAGGGTGGTGAGCAGGACAAAACGCTCCGGCATCCCATGAACCAGGCCGGCCAAGGTGGCCATCCGTGCGGCAGAGACATCGGCGTTTGGCGAGACGCGATCGTAGGGCAGACAATCCCATGCCGGAAATGCAAAGACCGGCATATGAGGCGCAAAAAACCTTAAAGCGGCTTGCATCGCGGCAAGACGCTTGTCGTCGCGCGCGATGTGTAACACTGGGACGCCAGATGACTCGACCTCTTTGAGGATCAGTTGTGCGTCGTACCCTTCGGGCGCGCCGGAAACGATGGTCTGTGCGGGGGTGGTCTGCGTCATGGCCCTCACCTACCCCGCCGACCCATGGTGTCAATGGGTCGCCTTTAGAATGGCGGGACAGTCATCTCCTGCATCAAAATCTTAAGATTGTGATACATGCCATACAGCGCTGTGAAGAAGATCGAGATCATGCCGATCACCTGCGTCCAAAGCCGATGGGTCGCCAGCATCTTAAAGAGCATTTGAAGGTCTTCGGCATCATTCCGGATGCGGCGCGCCGACCACACACACAGCACGCCCACACCGCAAACCGGAACGATCATAAAGAGCAGGGCCTGGGCAAATTCGACCCCATAATAGATTGCCAATACCATGAGCGACGTCACGAAGAAGAAAGTGATTCCGATCAGCCACGTGGCGGATGAGTCTACAATGCTAAGTAATCGGTTCACATTCACACGCACGACGTCGATCAGGTCTTGCTCAGCTTCACCCCCTTGGCGTTTCGCCCTGCTGATAAGATCAAAGGGAACGCCCAGGACCCAGTGGCTTAAAGACGACCAAAGAACAGCGACGCCGATCCAATACCAAAGACTGGAAAACGAGCGAATATTGATAACGTCGAAGATGGCGGTGGACCAGTCCACGGGTGGCAGCCTCGTGTGAATGCAGCAAATTTCGGCGGACCCTAGCGGCGGTGCAGCAAGATGCCCAGACTTGTGAACCGCATTGTTCCATGTAACCAATCACCTGTGACCAGAAAGGCCCGCTTATGACACCGACAGTCCCGCCCTACCCGACCGCGCGCTTCCGTCGTATGCGCAAGAACCCTGCATTGCGCGCGATGATGCGGGAAAACACGGTGACGGTGGATGACCTGATTTGGCCGGTGTTCGTGATGGCTGGCAAGGATGATGAGACGCCTGTTGTCTCCATGCCTGGGGTTGTTCGACGCACGGTGGACCGGATCGCTAAAGTCGCGAAAGATGCGCAAGACCTCGGGATTCCGGCGATTTGCATCTTTCCCTATACTGGTATGGAAAGTCGGACCGAGGATTGTTCCGAAGCTTGGTCGCCCGACAACCTGACCAATCAAGCGATCCGGGCGATTAAAGATGTCGCGCCTGAGATTGCAATCATGACGGACATCGCGCTCGACCCTTACAACATCAACGGCCATGACGGTTTTGTCGAAGATGGGATCATCGTCAATGACCGCACTGTGGACGCCCTGGTAAAGATGGCCTTGGCACAGGCTGAGGCCGGCGCAGACATCCTTGGGCCATCAGACATGATGGATGGGCGTATTGGCGCGATCAGGTCGGCTTTGGAAGGTGCTGGGCATCAAGATGTGACCATCATGAGCTACACGGCCAAATATGCTTCGGCGTTCTATGGGCCATTTCGTGACGCCGTTGGCGCCTCTGCCGCGCTGAAAGGCGACAAGAACACCTATCAAATGAATCCTGGCAACAGTGATGAAGCGCTGCGCCTTGTTCAACGCGATCTCCAAGAAGGTGCAGATATGGTGATGGTCAAACCTGGCATGCCATACTTAGACATCTGCCAACGCGTGAAAGACCAGTTTGGAGTGCCAACCTTCGCTTATCAGGTGTCGGGAGAATATGCGATGATCCAAGCAGCGGTCCAAAATGGTTGGCTCGACGGCGAAAAGGTTATGATGGAATCGCTAATGGCCTTCAAACGGGCCAGGTGTGATGGCGTGCTGACCTATTTCGCGCCCGATGCTGCGCGATTCTTGCACGGCTAGCCGGAACCGGCGCCGCAATTTCTGTAGCAATTGACCTGAACCGCTCACGCCGCAGAGAGCGAGCTGACACAAAACAATCTCACGCCTCTGTGTCCTCACCACTTTCGTGAGCGGTTGTTTCAGGGCCGGCGCGATCCGTGTCGCAGACCTAGCCTCACTTCAGGATGGCCTGCGGGCCAGTGAGGATTGATTTTCCTGGACTTGCGCGCGTTTGCACAGACGACCTGCGCGCTTTGGATCAATTGTTACAGCTCACGCGAACTCCGGATCTCGTGACCGGAGCGGGGCTGTTTTTGTCGTCCCACACACCGCACCCTCATCTCATCGAACGGCACACAACGCCGCTCCTACACAACACTTCAACGGCCCACCTCCCGGGCCACACACACACAAAGGACTAAAACTATGACAATCAAGACTTTCGCAATCGCTGCTGCTGCAACTTTCGCTCTGGCTTCTTCTGCTGCTGCCGCAAACAGCTTCCCTTATGCTGAAGCTGACATCGACAGTGCAACTGTTGAGCTGGGCCTGGTTTCCACACAGGGTTCCGCTGTTGTTGAGCTCTATGACTTCAACACTGGTGTTCAGGGCGCCCTGCTTGGCACCGAAGACTTGAACGCCGGCGCGAACTACGACGTCCGCATCAACCTGGGCAAGAAGCCAATCAACGACGTTCTGGCTGTCTTGACTGTTGACGGTCAAGTTGTCGACACGCTGGAGCTTGACGTCGCCCGTTAATCTTCCTCTCCTCCCCCGCGGAAGGCCGACCCAATTGGGTCGGTCTTTTGCGTTTGACAAGCGTTCGACCGCCATATCTTGCGTTTGTGGCGTGACTCGCCCAATGGAATCTGGTTAAATCCGCGCAAGAGCCAACAAATGGCTCATTGAGAACAGAGGCGAGATATGAGCAATTTCACCAGACGGCAGTTTGCCTTGGGCGCTGTGGCCGGCGCAACGTTGGCTGCTTGCGGCAATGGCGTCGGCGGCACTGGGGCCGCGACAATTGATGCACGGGTTGATAGTACTTTGGCGTTTATGCGCCAGAGTTATCCTGGGACCCGCGATCTTGAGGCGCGCGCCTCCGGCATGTTGGTTATGCCGTTGATCACGGAAGTGGGTCTTGGATTGGGCGGGTCATTCGGGCGCGGCGCATTGCGTGTGGGGCCTTCGACGGTCGACTATTACTCGGCCGCAACAGGCTCTGCTGGTTTTCAGATTGGCGCGCAGCAGTTCAGCCACGTGTTATTCTTTATGACCGATGATGCTTTGCGTGACTTCCGGCAATCCCCAGGCTGGGCGGCAGGTGCTGACCTGGAGTACGTGATCAGTGCGGAAGGTGAAACGCTGCGCGCGGACACCACCACGACTTTGTCGCCGGTGATCGCGGTTCTCTTTGGTCAAACGGGTTTGCGGGTTGGCGCGACTTTGGAAGGCGCCAAGTACACACGGATCATTCCATAACTTACTGATATGATATCCGTTCTGATCCTCGCCGCAGGCCAATCGCGCAGGATGCGGGGCCTGGATAAGCTGATGGAACCGGTTGATGGCCAAGCGCTGCTGCGGCGACAAGCTGAGCGGGCTATTGCAACACAGTGTTCTGTCTTCATTGCCGTGCCCGCACTGAACCATCCACGGGTCGGGTGCCTACGGGGGCTGGATGTCACTCTGATCCCCGTTCCAGATGCAGCCGAGGGTATGGGCGCCAGCCTGCGCACTGCGATGGACGAGCTGCCCGCAAGTGACGCCATCATGGTGACACTTGCAGACTTGGCCGCGCTTGAAACCACGGACTTTGAGCGGGTTATCGCGGCGCGCGACGCCGCGCCGGATGCCGTTGTCTGGCGAGGGGCAACAGCAAGTGGGACCCCGGGTCATCCGATTTTGTTTGACGGGTCATTGCGGCCTGCATTTTCTCACTTGACCGGTGACACCGGCGGGGCAGAGATCGTCAAAGCTCATGCTGATCAGGTTCATCTTGTGCCTCTTCCGGGCGACCGTGCGCTCCTAGACCTTGACACGCCAGAAGATTGGGCGGCCTGGCGCGCGCGCAGAACACCGCAGTAAAATAAGAAACAGGGGGCACCCCCGCACCCCCTGTTCCAGATCCAACGCAGCGCGCCAGATCTCGCAACCCGCAGGTTGCATCCTAGTCCAGTAGCAAATGCGCCTCGTGTTTCTTCAGCGATTTGCGTGCGGATTGGTAATTCTCGAGGCCTTCTTTGCTCGCGAGTTCTGGGAACAGCTCAAAGATCTCGCCGCGTTGGCTATTGCCAACGCCTTTGAGCGAGTAATCCCCAGGTTGGAAGCTTTCGGTCCAGGCCCCGTTGGACAAGACAACTTCGTGCTTTTCGAACATGAAGTGGATGTAAGTGGTCGCCATGACATCGACCGCGTGGATACCTTGCGCACCAACCATATGTTTTGCGGCTGCCAACACTTCGGTCTCTTCAAAGTAGAGCTGGGTTTTGTCGCTCGCGACCAGCATCCGGTGGTTCGGGCTGACCATCATGTCCCGTTCTGGTAGCCCCTGACCCAATGAGCCGCGTTTGATCAAGATCGGCGTCAGATGTGGGTTTTGAACGAGCTGCTGGCCGGTGATCCGCTTCTGGCCGATCCAGGCAATCTCTTGAATGCCATTGTCGCGCGTAATGATGCGATCGCCTTGCTTAAGTTCTTCCACCAAGCGTTCGCCCCGTGGCGTTGCAATAAACGTCCCCGGTGTGAAGCATGGGACGACATTCTCAATCTCTGAAAAGGTCATCATAGACCCATCTGAAAAGAACACTGTGCCCGCTTCGGGGTCGTCATCGATGTAGTCAATTCGGTCGATATTGGTGGTGCTCAGGTCAAGGATATCAATGTCTTGTCCATCAGCATCTTCGCCCCCGACGGCCACGTCGCCAGCGGTACCACCGACAAAGACGTCAGACCCGCTGCCCCCGAAGAGCGCATCTGCCCCAGCCCCACCAGTGATCGTGTCGGCGCCTTGACCGCCTTCGATGACATCATCACCTTGGCCGCCAATGCCTGTGTCATCTCCATCGCCAAGTGCGATGACATCGTCATCAACATCACCGTCAACGTAGTCGTTCCCCGCGCCGCCAAAGAGCGTATCGTCGTCGTCTTGACCGAAGATGCTGTCGTTCCCGTTGCCCCCGAAGATTGTGTCGCCGTTATTCTCCGGGACAAGGTCTTGAAAGCCATTTGTGTCCGGTTCGTCGTCGGGGAAGCTGACGAGATCCGCGAAAGGATCTTCTAAACCGCCGAAGATGATGTCGTCGCCTGCGCCGCCTTCGATATAGTCGTTCCCTTCGCCGCCTTCGATCAAGTCAAAGCCGGTTCGCCCATAGACGGTATCATCGTCAAAACCCGCTGAGATGCGGTCGCTGCCCGTGCCGCCGTCGATGACGTCATTGTCGTCGCCTGTGATGATACGGTCGTCACCTGCGCCACCAAAGACGGTGTCTTTGTCGTCCTCTGGATCCGTGTCCGCAGCGTAGCCTGGGAAAGGAATGAGGTTGCCAGAGACAGGATCGGGCGATTGATAAGGATAGCCAACGTCTGGCAAAGCGGTGCCATCAGGCCCGGAAACGTCGATGAAATCATGACCGTCGCCGCCGAAAACTTCTTCGCGGCCGGACGCATCGGTTATGCGATCAACGCCGCTGCCACCGAAGATCTGGTCGTTACCGACACCGCCTTCAATCGTGTCGTCGTCGCTACCGCCGAAGACGCGGTCGTCGCCGTCGCCTGCGTCAATGCTGTCATCGCCATTCAGCGCGTCGATCAGGTCGTTATCGGTTCCTTCATCACCCAGCAGAAGGCCATCGCCATTGTCAATCGCATCGCCATCGGCATCCACATACGGCAGGTCGGGCGTCATGACATCATCCCCAAAGGTGCCTTGGACGGTCCCATCGCTTTTGCCCGTGACGGTGAACGTGATCGCGGCCGTGTCAGCGGCGCCGTTTCCGTCAACGATGGTGTAGGTGACGGAGGTGTCTTGGCTTACACCCTGCCCGAGCGCGTCAAAGTCGCCGTTGGCATCAAAGTCGACCGTCCCATCAGTGTTGATGGTAAACAGCCCGCCCATATCACCTGCAATAGGTGTCCCGACATTGGCCCCGTCGCCATTGACTGCCACGACCGTCAGATCATCGCCTTCGGGATCGCTGTCTGCCCCTGCACCGGTGTCGTCGGTGATGGCATTCCCATCAACGTCTCCGGCAGCTTCGTCTGCATCCACGACATAGCTGCTGTCGACCGCGACTGGACCGTCATTCGCGCCGGTCACTGTCACCGTAACCGTTGCCGTCGCGCTTTCGCCGGCCGTATCGGCGATCGTATAGGTGACTGTTGTGTCGCGGGTTTCACCGTCGCCGAGATCGTCAAAGTCGCCGTTTGGGTCGAATGAAGCATCGCCATTCGCGGCGATTGTGATCAACCCGCCTGCGGATCCAACAAGTGGGGCACTGACGTTGGTGTCGTCGCCGTTAACGGCGATCACGGTCAGCGCATCCCCATCTGGGTCTGTGTCATTGCCCAGAACATTGTCCAGGTCAGTGATCGTGTCTTCATCAGCCAGATAGGAATCATCAACCGCGAATGGGGAGCCGTTGAGCGGCGCATCGCCTTTGATCTCTTCAATCTCGCGGAACTCAATCACGCGTCCATCTGGCTTGCCCTCGGCATCGACGAACACAACGCATCCGTCAAACCCATTCCCGTTGCTATCCGCAATCGGGCTACCTGTGCCGGTTGGACTGGTGAGGATGAAGGGGCCCTGCCCTGTAATGTCGAGCACATCATCGTCGTTGCCACCTGCGCCGCCCAAGACCCAATCCCCGCCGGTCGCGATGATCGTATCCGCGTCATCACCCCCGTAGGCGATGTCATACCCTTCGCCGGTTACAAGTACATCGTTCCCTTCGCCGCCGAAGACTTCATCGTCTCCGCCACCTGCAACGACGGTGTCATTCCCATCGTAGGCATAAATCAGATCGTCATCACCGGCGGCACCAGGCAGGATCGCGTCGTTGTTGTCGACGCGGTCGCCATCGGGGTCATTGTCGTAATGGACATCGATCACATCATCGCCGTCGGTCCCTTCAACGGTGCCGTCCAGCGCCCGGATGTCTTCGAACACCAGGTTATCGACGGCTCCCGAACCATGCATCCAGACATCCATCTGGTATACGCCATCAACGTTGAAGTTCGCGACGGCTTGGCCATTGTCGTCAGTGTAAGCGCAGCACTTTTTGATCAGATTTCCGTCCGCGTCGTAAAACTTGATCGTCGCGCCTTCCTCAATATCCAGGAAGGTGAGCGCTTTAACATCAGCGCCATTTTCAAAGTCAAACCGCAGCAACCCACCGCGCGCATTGTCGTCGGGGTCATCACTGTTGCCGTCTTCAGAAATGATCAGCACATTGCCGAGGTTCTGAGTGTGTAGGTCCCAATCGCCCCCAGTGGGGTTGGCGCTATCGAAGGTCATAGCCCGGTCAGAGTTGCACCAGTTGGTCCAACCTGAAATCGTCACGCCCTGAGTGCTGTACTCATCATCAACGATCGTGCCTGAATCCAGATCGCTGAAGTCGATTGTCTTCGTCATCTTCCGCTCCTACGGCCACGTCGGCCAAACTCAACACCGCCGGCCCCACCGCGACGACACACGGCCCCGAGGTTGGGCCAAATGCTCTCTTTCGGCGCGCTGGAGTGATCAGCAGCAGATAGAGCCTCTTACCCTCGGTAACCCTAACGGGCGCTAAACGTGCCGTGACCCACCCCAAGGGGTCACGGCCAATCCGGGGTCATGCCATTTGGCGTACTGCGGGGCTTCACTGTCGCAAAAGGAAAAATTTGGCGAAAAAGCGCGGTGGAGCCTTGGTCCTGCCTTATTGCGCTGTTGGGGCTGCCAATTGCGAAGATTATGGCGGATATGATTGTTTTCATTCAAGAAACGATAAGGCAGGTGAATGAGCGTCGATTGCCTCAACTGACGGCGATTTGCGTCAATTTGCCGTACGATGTAACACTCTGTCGGGTGGGTTGTTCCAATCTTGGAAACAACGTTCGGGCCTTTTTGCGGTCGCCATAAAGTTGCCGTAACTTATCTGACAGTGTGAGCCATTGTTGCGGACTGTTCGTCAATCGGCGCTGTCGTTCACGCGACTCGCTTTCTAAAGAAACAGTAAATTTGGGTGCCAGACACATTGCTGCCCGATTCTCAACTTCGGGACATCACTGCTATTTGTCCGGTCTGCGTATGCGATATCTGTCACATTAATCTGGGATGTGCGGCGGCAAAGATGTCGCCACCGCTGATCAGATTAAGCGCTGCGGCGGCCTGCTCCAGCCGAAAAGCGCACTAGCGCACAACGTAGACTGAGCAGTTAGAATGCCGGACGACGCGCGCTGCGTTTGGCCCCAAGAGATAGTCCTTAAAGTCTGGCTTATGCGCTCCGATGACGATCAAGTCGGCGTTCGAGATTTTTGCCGTTTTTAAGACCTCTTCGTAAGCGGTGCCGACTGCTACGATATGACGAAGTTTGGCGTTGTCGCTCTCACCCAACGCCTTGACGCAGAAGTTGTTCAGCGCCTTAGTCGCACCGTCCTTTGCTGTTTCGACATCGTGATCCTGAAAATAGGCCCCAACGATCGTGGCGCCAAAATCAGGCACGACGGTAATGACGTCCAGCTGCGCGCCGTCCATATCAGCGAGGCGTTTGGCGGCTTGCAAGACGTGGGCATCCTCGTCAGGCCGCGTGATGTCCACGGCACAAAGTACGACAGAGGTCATGCTGGTTCTCCTTCAGGGACTGGTTCGGCACGCCGCGTTTGAAGCCAACCGATCAGGCCAAGCAACAACAAGGCAGGGATAAAGATCAGCTCTTTTGGCAATTGACTGGCCGTGGCTTGTACACTCGCGATCTGCACTGGATCGTCGCCGTAGAAGTCGAAGCTTGAGAGCGCATCACCCAGTTCAGACCCGAAGCCAGGCTCATCCAAACGCTGCACGTCGCCTTCGGGAACGATGATAAAGCCCATGGCATCGAGGCGCGCTTCAGCACTATCGCCTTCTGGTATGGTCAGCGGCACCGTGACCTCTTTAACTTCCAAGGTGTCGAAGTCTGGACCAGAGATCACAACTCGCAATTCACCCCCCGGCTTCGCCGCACCTACGGCTTCCGCGAAACCTGACGGCGCAATATTATCAAACGGTGGCTGCAGCTGGTTCATGAAGAAGCCAGGACGGAACAAGGCGAATGCGATCACAAGCATCGCAAAGGTTTCCCAGATGCGGTTCTTTGTCAGGAACCAGCCCATCGTTGCGGCAGTGAACACCAAGATCCCGATGGTGGCCGTAATGAAGACCATAATCCCTTGGGTCCATGTCACATCAATCAGCAACAAGTCTGTATTGAAGATGAACACAAATGGCAGGGCCACAGTCCGCAGGCTATAGAAGAACGCTGTGAACCCTGTCCGGATGGCATCTCCGCCAGACACAGCGGCGGCTGCGAAACTCGCAAGTCCTACAGGGGGCGTCACATCCGCCATGATCCCAAAGTAGAACACAAAGAGGTGGACAGCGATCAGCGGCACGATGAGACCAGACTGGGCGCCAAGCTCCACGACCACGGCGACCATCAGCGAGGACACGACGATGTAGTTCGCCGTGGTTGGCAGGCCCATCCCGAGGATCAGTGACAAGATCGCCACGAAGATCAGCATCAAGATCAAGTTTCCACCGGAGAGAAACTCGACAAAGTCAGCCATCACCTGACCGATCCCTGTGAGTGATACGGTCCCAACAATGATACCGGCCGTGGCCGTTGCCAGACCGATCCCGATCATGTTTCGCGCGCCATCGATCATGCCTTCGATCAGGTCGATGAAACCCTCGTAGAGGCGACCAATCGGATTGCCCTGGCCACGGAACATCGCCTTCAAGCTTTTCTGTGTGAGCAGGATGAAGAACAGAAGGAATGTGGCCCAAAATGCGGACAGGCCCGGTGACTTACGTTCGATCATCAAGAAGTAGACGAGGACGATGATCGGTAGCAGGTAGTAGAGACCGGACTTATAGATCTTTGCGACATCCGGCAGCTCAACAACCTCTGCGTTCGGATCATCGGCCTCCAAGTCCGGTGTTTGTGAGGCGAGGAAGATCAACGCCAGGTACACAAGGCCAAGCAGGCCGCAGAGGACCAGCCCTGATCCCTCAGGAAACATCGAAACGACCCAGCCAACCGGATATTGCGTGGCGTAGCACAGCAGTGCAAATCCGGCAAAAAAGGCAAACATGCCGCCTATTGTCCGGCCCATGCTGACAACCTTGTTGCCGATGGTCGGCATGTTGTTTTTCACTGCTTCCAGGTGAACGATATACACCAGCGCGATATAGGAAATGATCGCTGGTAGGAAAGCGTGGGTGATGACCTCTACGTAAGAAATCCCCACGTATTCAACCATCAAGAAGGCGGCGGCACCCATGACGGGCGGCATGATCTGGCCATTCACAGAGGATGCGACCTCAACGGAGCCCGCCTTCTCGGACGAGAAACCCACACGCTTCATCAGAGGGATGGTGAATGTGCCGGTGGTCACCACGTTCGCGATGGAGGACCCCGATATCAAACCGGTGGCTGCCGAACCAACGACCGCCGCCTTTGCTGGACCACCGCGCAGGTGACCCAAGGCCCCGAAGGCCATCTTGATAAAGTAGTTCCCGGCCCCCGCCTTATCGAGCAAGGCGCCAAAGAGGACGAAGAGGAACACAAACTTAGTCGATACGCCTAAGGCGATCCCAAAGACCCCTTCGGAGGTGATCCACATATGGCTCATCGCCTTACGGAGTGAGGCGCCGGCCCAGCGGATTTGGTCTGGTACGGCCTCTGATGAGCCAAAGAAAACGTAGCACAAGAAGACGACGGCCAGGATCACCATCACTGGGCCTAAAACGCGGTACGCCGCGATGAACAGAACAATCAGTCCTGCCAGCGCGAAATAGGCGTCTGTGGCGTCAGCCAAGCCGCCGTTTCCGACGATTTTGTCATAAAAGAAGTAACCGTATAGCGCGAGAAATGCGCCACCTATGCCAAGCACCCAGTCATAAATGGGGATACTGTCGCGGGCGCTTGATTTGAAAAGCGGATAAGCCATTGCTGCCAGGAAAACGGCAAAGGCCAAGTGGATCTGGCGCGAGTTGTTGATCAAATCGCCAGGTAGGATGTAGGGCGCGACTGGCGAGGCCAGAAGGACCTGGAAGATCGACCAGATCAGCGCCACTGCGGCGATAAAAGTTCCGACCGCGCCAACCGGGTTTCTTGCCCCGCTGTCGCTTGCGGCAACAAGCTCCTGAAGCTCTTCTTCGCTAAGCGCACGATTTTCTGTCTGTGACATAAGATCCCCCGATCCATGGCGTGAGTGGTGGTCAACCGCCCTTTGTCGCGCAATGCGACAAGGATGCGCCGGGGCGTTGACCGCCCCTGACGCCTGTCATGTCAAGTCGGGCGGATTACTCGATCCAGCCTTGCTCTTTGTAGTACTTCTCAGCGCCTGGGTGCAGCGGTGCGGACAGACCGGCAGAGGCCATTTCCTCTGGCACCAGGTTTGCGAACGCTGGGTGCAAGCCTTTGAAGTCCTCGAAGTTTTCGAAGACTGAGCTGACGAGGGTATAGACAACCTCTTCAGACACATCAGCGGAAGTCACGAACGTTGCGCCAACACCGAATGTCGTCGTGTCAGCGTCGTTGCCGCGATACATGCCACCTGGGATTGTTGCCGTCCGGTAGAAGGAATTGTCAGCCACGAGGCCGTCAACGACATCGCCAGAGACTTCAACCAAGACGGAGTCACAGGCTGTGGTCGCCTCCTGAATGGATCCGGATGGGTGGCCAACGGTGTAAACCATCGCATCGATCTGGTTGTCGCAAAGTGCTGCAGACTGCTCAGCTGCCTTCAGCTCTGTCGCCAGAGCGAAATCGCCAGTTGTCCAGCCTTTGGCTTCCATCAGGACTTCCATCGTGCCGCGCTGACCGGAACCGGGGTTGCCGATGTTTACACGCTTGCCAGCAAGATCATCGATAGATGCGATGCCAGAGTCAGCACGGGCGACGACTGTGAAAGGTTCTGGGTGCACGGAGAAGACTGCGCGCAGACCTTCAAACGCCCCATTTTCTTCAAAACGGCTTGTGCCGTTGAACGCATGGTACTGCCAGTCAGACTGGGCGACGCCAAATTCTAGCTCGCCTTCGCGAATGGTGTTGATGTTGTAGACCGAGCCACCCGTGGATTCCACCGAGCAGCGGACGCCATGGTCGCGACGGCCCTTGTTCACCAGACGGCAAATCGCGCCACCGGTTGGGTAGTAAACGCCGGTCACGCCACCCGTACCAATGGTGATGAACTCTTCCGCAAAAGCTGCGGGTGCGAGCATCGCGACCGATACGGCAGTTGCGGCTGTGAGTTTGAAATTTGTGAACATTCTAATCTCCCTATGATGTCACATTCTTTTTGTTTCGGCGGCGTCGCGCAGGCTCACGCAGCCGCGTGTGCAGCCGCGCAGTCGTTATGCCTGCTCGTGTCGCCGATACCCGTGGGTCAAAGTGTGGCTGCCTCCGTCGAGCCAACCAAAAAAGTCCCCCAGTGGCCTCTTACTGAAACCACACGTGACGCAGTCAAATTTAATTCCGCCCACGGTTGATAATGAGACTGTCTGGTGCGCGACATAAGTTGTCAACGTTTCGGCCATCTGCTTGATTGCCTATTGACACGCGAATCGAGTTATCCCCATGTCCCATGTTTTTCCGCGCCACACCCAAGCGCAGCTACCCGTCGCAGCGCGCGGTGAGGGTATATATCTTATTGATACAGAGGGGAAAAAATACCTCGATGGCTCGGGTGGTGCTGCTGTGTCTTGTTTGGGTCATGGGGACTCGGACGTCATTGAGGCGGTCAAGGCGCAATTGGATACGTTGGAGTTTGCCCATACGGGTTTTCTAACATCTGCGCCTGCTGAAGAGCTTTCGTGCCGCCTTGTTGAGCATGCGCCAGAGGGAATCAGCCGCGTATACCTTGTTTCCGGTGGGTCGGAAGCCGTTGAAGCGGCCATGAAACTAGCGCGTCAGTACATGCTGGAGATCGGTCAAGCAAAGCGCACCAACTTTATCGCCCGTCGCCAAAGCTACCACGGCAACACGCTGGGCGCTCTAGGGACAGGTGGGAACATGTGGCGGCGAGAGCCGTTCGATCCCGTCATGGTGTCTGCTAGCCATATCGCCCCTTGCTACGCCTATCGTGGCCAAGCCGATGGCGAGAGCCTGCACGACTATGGCCAGCGAGTTGCAAATGAGCTGGAGGGAGAACTTCTCAGGCTCGGACCTGAGACAGTCATTGGGTTTTTGGCAGAGCCCGTTGTTGGCGCCACGACGGGAGCGGTTCCGGCTGTTCCAGGATACTTCAAGCGCGTCCGCGAGATCTGCGACACCTACGGCATCCTTCTCATCCTCGATGAGGTAATGTGCGGTATGGGCCGGACTGGGACGTTCTTTGCCTGCGATCAAGATGAGGTTCGCCCGGACATTGTGACCATCGCTAAAGGACTGGGGGCCGGTTATCAGCCCATTGGTGCGATGCTCTGCAGCGACACGATTTATCAAGCGATTGCGGATGGATCAGGCTTTTTCCAACACGGACATACTTATCTTGGCCATCCTGTTGCTTGCGCTGCCGCCAATGCCGTTGTGACCAAGCTGACCGACGGCGGTCTGACGGGCCGCGCGGCGCAGATGGGGGCCTACCTTGATCAGGCCCTTACGGAGAGATTTGGCCAGCACCCACATGTCGGCGATATCAGAGGGCGCGGCATGTTCCGCGGTCTCGAATTTGTCCACGACCGGGACGCAAAAACCCCCTTCGAGCCGAAGACGCAGTTGGCTGCTCGGCTCAAGAAGCAAGCCTTTGCAAATGGTCTGATCTGCTATCCGATGAGCGGCACGATCGACGGTCGCCAGGGCGACCATGTTCTGCTCGCCCCGCCATTTATCTGCACAGAAGCGCAGATTGACGAACTAGTCGACATCCTCGCGATCAGTTTCGAGGCTGTTCTGTAAGGTTGGAAACGCTTGGTACCGGTGGCCGGACTCGAACCGGCACGCCATTGCTGGCGGGGGATTTTGAATCCCCTGCGTCTACCATTCCGCCACACCGGCGTACCAAGTGGGCCTCTGTTAGGGGCTTCCGCCAGCGGCGTCAATCGCTTCTAAAGCTGCTGGGTCGAGAACGTGTCGCAGGCCGTCAGATCACCGCTTTCAAAGCCACGGACGAACCACCGTTGGCGCTGTTCGCTCGAGCCATGGGTAAAGGTATGCGGCTGCACTGCACGGCCAGCATTGCGTGCAAGCGTGTCATCACCGATTTGCTTGGCCGCATTGAGGGCCTCGCCAATGTCGCCTCGCTCTAACGTGCCAAACCGTTCTTGGACCTGCCGCGCCCAAATGCCCGAGAAGCAATCAGCTTGCAGCTCAACCCGCACAGACAATGCGTTCGACGTCGCTTGATCGGCGGTTGCACGCATCCGATTGACCTGCGGCAATATCCCCAGCTCATTCTGGACGTGATGCGCAACCTCATGCGCAACCACATAGGCCGCAGCAAAGTCGCCCCCTGCCCCTAGCTGGCGTTCCATCGTCACGAAGAAATCCGTGTCGAGGAAAGCTTTCCGTTCGGGCGGGCAGTAAAAGGGTCCGGTTGCCGCAGATGCACCGCCACAAGCCGATTGTGTGGTGCCTTTAAAGAGAACCAGTGTTGGTGCATTGTATGGCTCCCCCACTTGGCGGGCGAAGATCTCTGCCCAGACATCTTCGGTGTCGGCCAGCGTGACAGAGACAAACTCAGCCATTTGCTCATCCGCCGCGGTGATTTCTGTGGATTGGCTGGTACTGATCCCCCCGCCTTGGTTGCCATCCAGCAGCGGTGTGACGTCGATCCCAAGGAAGTAGCCAATCACCAAAATCGCAATCAAACCAACGCCGCCAATCTTGCCGCCACTACTGGCGCCGCGCGATGGGCGTCGCCGCCGATCTTCGATATTGCTGCTGCCGCGTCGTCCTTGCCACTTCATCAGAAGATCCCCCAACAATGCCCTTTCATACCTGCGGCAATCGGGGCATTTGTGCAAGCTTGACCCCACGGGGAACTTTTGGCCTAAGGGCACCAGTCTGATGGAGTGTTTTTTCACATGTTACGCCGCCTTTACGATTGGACTTTGGCTCAAGCCCAGTCACCTTACGCGCTTTGGGTCCTGGCGGCTGTCGCCTTCGTGGAATCGTCCTTCTTTCCGATCCCCCCAGATGTCCTGATGATCCCGATGATCATCGCGCGGCCGTCAAAGGCGTTTTTGATTGCTGCGGTCTGTACTGTGGCCTCCGTACTCGGTGGATTGTTCGGCTATCTCATCGGCTGGGGGTTCTTTGAGCTGATCGGGCAACCGATCTTTGATTTCTACGGCAAAGCGGACAGCGTGGCAGAATTCCAAGCCCGCTTTAACGACTACGGTGCCTGGGCTGTCCTGATTGCGGGCGTCACACCATTTCCGTTCAAGGTCATCACGATCATGTCCGGTGTTACGTCGCTGTCGCTACCCATCTTTATCGTGTCAGCGATCATCGCGCGGTCTTTGCGGTTCTTCTTGGTTGCAGCGTTGCTTTGGAAGTTTGGAGAGCCGATCCGGGACTTCATCGAAAAAAGGTTGGGCCTGATGTTCATCATCTTTTGCGTCCTGTTACTTGGCGGGTTTGCCTTGGTGGGCGCGCTTTGATGACACGCCTGCGCGTTTTGATCGCTGCTGGCGTTTCTGTGGCGTTGCTAGGCGGAGCTTATGTTTTTGAGTACTTTGGCTACGCCCCTTGTACGATGTGCTACTGGCAGCGTTGGCCGCATATGGCGGCGATTGGCATCGGCGCGGTCGCTTTGGCCTTGCCCGCTGCTGTCCTGGGGCTACTCGGCGCGCTTGCTGCGCTGACGACCGCGGGCATTGGGATCTACCATACGGGGGTTGAGCGCGGGTTTTGGGAAGGCCCCTCAAGCTGCACCGGCGGCGGTGGCCTTGATGGGCTTTCGGGCGGTGATTTGCTGTCGCTCGATGGGCCCAGATTGATCATGTGTGACCAGGTGTCGTGGGAGATGCTTGGGCTTTCCATGGCCAGTTGGAATGCGGTTTTCTCGCTGGTCGCGGTATGGCTTTGGCTTGTTGCTGCACGCAGCCTGCGCACCTAACGGCGTGTACTGAGCAACAGCGAGGTTTCGGATCTCGTAATCGGCTCTTGCCGGCGAATGTCCGTCAGTATGCGGTCAAAATCTTCTAGCGTGTCTGTTCCAATTTCTGCGATCAGGTCCCAGGCCCCATTCGTTGAGTGAACGGCCTGGACTTCTGGCATCTTGCGTAGCATGCGCGCGACTTTTTCCGTCCCCCGCCCGGCGATTTCGAGCATCATCAGCCCCCGCACCGGATGTGTCGCAAGGTCGCCCCGGGTCAACACGGTATACCCGGCGATGTCTCCATCCGTTTCGAGGTCAGCGAGGCGTTTGCGTACTGTGTTCCGTGCCAAGCCCAAATCGCTCGCGATCTTGGCGATGGTCGCGCGCCCGTCCTGGCGCAAGTATGCGATCAAGCGTTTGTCCGTTTCGTTCATAAACTTTGACCCAATTGAGCAATCAAAGATCGTTTAGCGCAATTTGAGAGGTTATGTGAGTCTCCTTTTTTGCATCACACTAGACGCATGACATCACCAGAGACAAAAAATTGCATCTTGATCGGCGCGCCTGTTGACTGTGGCAAACGCCGCCAAGGATGCTTGATGGGCCCCGATGCGTATCGCACCGCCGGCCTAGCAGAGGCGCTGTCGAGCCTTGGGCACTACCCGGTTGATTGGGGCAACTTGACTCCGGCAGAGCTGACCGTGCCGTCGGCCACCAACCCGCTAGTTCACGATTTGGCGCGGACCGTGGGCTGGACGCAAACGCTGCAAGACGCCGCGGTGCGCGCGGCGCAACAGGGCGTGCCAATCTTCCTGGGTGGTGATCACGCCCTTGCTGCTGGCACCGTGTCGGGCATGGCCGCACATTGGGCCGCGCAAGACCGTCCCTTCTTTGTCCTTTGGCTCGATGCTCATAGCGATGTGCATACGCCCGAGACAACGGATTCCGGTAACCTTCATGGTACACCTGTGGGCTACTTCACAGGACGTCCTGGGTTCGAATCCTTCCCGGCACTCACGTCGCCCGTCCCGACCGAAAACATCTGCATGATTGGGCTTCGATCCGTTGACCCAGCAGAGCGGCAGCACTTGGCGGAAGGTGCCACAACGCTCGTGGACATGCGCACTATCGACGAACAGGGGATCAGCGGGCCGCTGTCTCAGTTCCTGCAGCGGGTCGCGGCCGTCAACGGCGCGTTGCATGTCTCGCTCGATGTCGACTTCCTTGATCCAAGCGTGGCACCGGGCGTTGGCACAACCGTGCCCGGTGGTGTGACCGTTCGAGAGGCGCATCTCGTAATGGAGATGCTGTGTGATAGCGGCCTTGTCCAATCGTTGGACCTGGTAGAGCTGAACCCATTCCTAGACGACCGCGGCATGACAGCGAACCTGATGGTGGACCTAACGGCATCGCTCATGGGCCGCCGCGTGTTTGACCGTCTGACACGGAGCAGGACATGACAACTCCACCATCTCGGCTTGCTCTGGTTCCCTTCGTCTCAGTCGCGAACATGATGCGGCTTGTGCATCACGTGGGGCTTGAGAGGTTCCTCGCAGATCTTGCGGCAGAGATCGTCGCAGACTTCAAACGATGGCCCCAGTTTGACAAAGCACCTCGTGTGCCGTCGCATTCGGACGTTGGTGTCATCGAATTGATGCCCACCTCCGATGGGGAACTTTATGGATTCAAGTACGTCAACGGCCACCCCAAGAATATGAAGGAAGGACTGCAAACCGTGACTGGTTTTGGCGTCCTTGCGAATGTCGATACGGGCTACCCCGTTCTGTTTAGTGAAATGACGATGCTGACCGCTCTGCGGACCGCCGCGATGTCAGCTGTTGCAACACAGGCCCTGGCGCGGCCGGAGAGCCGCACGTTAGCCATGATCGGCAACGGGGCGCAGTCAGAGTTTCAGATTTTGGCGCTGAAGGCGGTCTGTGGGATCGACACGGTGCGGCTCTACGACATTGACCCGGATGCCACCGTCAAATGTGCCGCCAACCTTGCGGGACGCGGTATCAATGTCGTGGCGTGTTCCAACCCAGAGGAAGCGATTGAAGGGGCGGATGTCATCACGACCGCCACGGCTGACAAAAACATGCAGACGATCCTGACCGACAACATGGTTGGCAACGGCGTGCATATCAACGCGATTGGCGGGGATTGTCCCGGCAAGACGGAGCTGCACCGCGACATCGTCGCCCGCGCCTCCATGTTCGTGGAATACCCGGAGCAGACACGGATCGAGGGGGAACTGCAGCAAATGCCAGCCGATCACCCCTACACCGAACTTTGGCAGGTTCTTACAGGCGCTGCTGAGGGCCGCACAGCAGCGTCCGAGATCACCCTGTTTGATGGCGTCGGTTTCGCCATCGAAGACTTTTCAGCGCTGCGCTATGTCCACGGTGCAGTGCAAGGTACGCCCTACTTCACCCACCTCGACATGATCGCAGATCCGGATGATCCACGGGATCTGTTCGGTATGTTGATGCGGGCTAGTGGTAAGTAAACTCACCCACCACATTGCGCCACTCACCGGGTGAGATCATCTTCCGGTGCGTGAACACCACCGAATGTAGTGGCCCCTCAATCTCTTCTTGCCAAAAACCGATGAACTTCAGCAGCCGGTTGTGGTCGGGTGCGAGATCGTAATCCTGCCAGATAAAAGAGTTCAAAACATGCGGATGATCCGGCATGCGGTAGAACATTTCGGCCGTGGTGAGCCCATAGCCCTTCAGCATCAATTCTGTTTCTGTCATTTTTGTTTCCTTCTGCTCTTTGCCCCTCCTTAGTTCATTCAGCAAAGTTGTTGAAAATAAGTCAACAAAAAGAACGTGTTACCGGTCTTCCGTGGTGAGTGCTAATGGTGGTGACGATCACCCATTGCACACAAGATCACGTGTCTGATAGAATGTCACAAACCAAATATAGACGGCAAAGCCGGGCGGGAACATTCACGTGAGTGACGATCCAGAAACACCTGAAAACGAAGACGAAACCCCGATGGAACGACCAGCTTACGATGGCCCGTCGGTGACAATTGAGCATGAGCTGAAGACCTCTTACCTCGATTACGCGATGTCGGTGATCGTCAGCCGCGCGATCCCGGACCTGCGTGACGGGCTGAAGCCAGTCCACCGTCGCATTTTGTTTGCGATGCATGAAACCAACAACACCCACGACAAACCGTACCGTAAATCGGCGCGACCGGTTGGGGATGTTATGGGGCAGTATCACCCCCATGGTGACGGCGCGATTTACGATGCTTTGGTACGGATGGCGCAAGATTTCTCCATGTCGCTGCCCTTGTTGGACGGCCAAGGCAACTTTGGCTCGATGGATGGCGATAACCCCGCCGCGATGCGCTACACGGAAGTGCGAATGGACAAGCCAGCGGGTGCGCTGCTGGCTGACATCGACATGGACACTGTCGATTTCCAAGATAACTACGACGGTAAGCAGCAGGAACCCACGGTGCTGCCGGCCCGCTACCCGAATATGCTGGTCAATGGGGCCGGCGGGATTGCGGTGGGTATGGCAACGAACATTCCGCCCCATAACCTTGGTGAAGTGATCGATGCGACGCTCGCGCTCACCGATAATCCGGATCTGACATCGGAAGAGCTGATTGAATATGTTCCGGGTCCTGACTTCCCCACTGGCGGCACCATGCTCGGCCGGTCCGGGGCACGAAAGGCTTATTTAGAAGGCCGCGGGTCCGTCATTATCCGCGCCAAGACACGGGTGGAGGAAATTCGCAAAGACCGATGGGCCATCGTCGTTGATGAGATCCCGTACCAAGTGAACAAGTCCGCCATGATCGACAAGATCGCGGAAGCGGCCCGCGATAAGAGGATCGAAGGCATCTCCCACGTCCAAGACGAATCTGACCGCAATGGCGTCCGGGTTGTTGTGGAACTCAAACGCGACGCGACTGCAGAGGTCGTGCTGAACCAATTGTTCCGATTCACCCCGATGCAGACCTACTTTGGCTGCAATATGTTGGCCCTAAACGGTGGACGGCCAGAACAGCTCACACTTCGCAGTTTCCTTACGAATTTCATTAGCTTCCGGGAAGAAGTTGTTGCGCGTCGCACCGCATTTCAGCTGCGAAAAGCGCGTGACCGCAGCCATATTCTGTGTGGCTTGGCTGTGGCTGTCACCAACATCGATGAGGTGGTGAATACGATCCGCTCTTCCGCAGATGGGGCTGAGGCCCGGGAAAAGCTGATGACGCGGCGCTGGCCTGCAGAAAGTATCCTTGAGTATATCAAACTTATCGATGACCCCACCCATACCGCGAATGACGACGGAACCTATAATCTGTCGGAAACCCAAGCCCGTGCGATCCTAGATTTGCGGCTACAGCGTTTGACACAAATTGGTGTGAAGGAAGTCACTGACGAGCTGCAACAACTTGCCGCAAATATCCGAGAGTACTTAGAAATTCTCGGCTCTCGTGAGCGTATCATGCAGATCATTCGTGATGAGTTGACCGAAATCAAAGAGGCTTACGCCGTTCCCCGCCGAACCGAGATCGTCGATTGGTCGGGAGACATGGAAGACGAGGACTTGATCGAGCGTGAGGACATGGTGGTGACCGTGACCTCCGGCGGCTACATCAAACGTACCGCCTTGGCCGATTTCCGTGCGCAACGGCGCGGTGGCAAGGGGCTGTCATCGATGCAGACGAAGGAAGAGGATGTCGTCACAACCCTCTTCGTGGCGAATACGCATACACAACTGCTCTTCTTCACGACAGACGGGATGGTCTATAAGCTGAAGACATGGCGTTTGCCGCTTGGGTCTCGGACCGCCAAGGGCAAGGCGATTGTGAACATCTTACCAATTCCACAGGGCGTTTCGATTGCGGCAATCATGCCGGTCGATCGACCTGACGATGAATGGGACGATCTTCAGGTGGTCTTTGCCACATCCGCAGGAACAGTGCGGCGCAACAAGTTGTCAGACTTCACAAATGTGAAGGCCAACGGCAAGATCGCAATGAAGTTTGAAGGCGAGAATGAAGGCATGAGCCTCATTAATGCCCGGATTGCGTCGAACGACGATGACGTGATGCTGGTCACGAATTCGGGCCGCGCAATCCGGTTCTCGGCAACGGATGTCCGCGTCTTCAATTCCCGGGCGTCGGTTGGTGTCCGAGGGATCAACTTGCAGGGCGATGATAAGGTCGTCTCCATGGCTGTTATCCGGCACTTTAATGCCGATCCGGAAGAGCGTGCCGCATATTTGAAAATGCGTCGGGCCATCGCCGGCCTTGCTGATGATGCGGAGGTCGAAGACGAAGAGGCGTCACCTGGGCAAATCAGCCAGGAACGCTATGCGGAAATGTCAGCTTCAGAAAACTTGATTCTAACGATCACATCAAAAGGATCCGGTAAGCTCTCTTCTTCACACGATTATCCGATCCGGGGGCGTGGTGGTATGGGGGTCGCGGCCATGGACAAGGCGATGCGTGGCGGCGCGGTTGTTTCTAGCTTCCCGGTTGATCTGGCAGATCAGATTATGCTTGTCACCTCGGCGGGTCAGTCGATCCGCGTCCCTGTGGATGGGATCTCCTTCCGGTCTCGCTCAGCTGGCGGAGTTAAAGTCTTTGATACGGCCGCGGACGAGGAAGTTGTTAGCGTCGCATGGATTGCCGAGCAAGAAGAGGATGAGGCGGAAGGCGGCGACGCGTAGGCCTTTCGCCTTGCCCCGACTCGCCAAATGACTTATCCACAAGCTTAAGAGGCGCGTTGACGCCTCATCAAAAAAAGCTTGAGGCATAGGTATGTTCACGAAACCAGCAGTTGTTGTTGCCCTTTTGATGGTAGCAACCCCAGCCGCAGCACAGGTGACCGGCGGGTCTCTTGATATCGAATACGATTTCCCCACGGGTGGTGGTGATCTTGGTGGCACGACCTATTCTGGGGCCATCGAATACAGTATCACACGCGATTTTTCGCTGTCATTTGATGCCGCGGGATATCGGCTCGACAATATCAGCAATGATGCGACGAACTTGACGCTGCACGGCATCTATCACCTTGATGAAATGACGTCCTTCGGCGCATTCGTCGGCTCTGACGCGTTGTCTGACAGCGACCGTCAAAGCCTGTACGGCATCGAAGCGGGTACAGAGTTCGGTACGGCAGAAGTGGAAGCCTACGTCGCCGCGTTTGACGGCGCTGATGAGGACGCCACGCTGTTTGGAGCGGATGGTAAATATGCCTTTGGGAACGGGTTCTCGGCGATCGCAAGCTATGGTTTTGCGACAGGCGATAGCGCCGACCTTTCTCGCATCGCATTGGGCGCGGAGTACGAGGTGACCGGCGGACCTGAGTTCTATGCGGAGATTGGTAGCGTCAACGCAGATGGATTTGGGGTTGAAGCCGAAGAAACCTTTATCGGACTTGGCGCTCGGGTCGCCTTCGGAGCAGAGCGCGGCACCACCTTTGGCCAACGAAGCCTGTTTGAGATCCTTCCGGGCTTCTAGGCCCCCTTTGCAAAGCACGTGGTTCGGGATACATCCCGGACCATGACAGAACCTCTCCACATTATCGGCGGTGGCATGGCCGGCAGCGAAGCTGCGTGGCAGGCTGCACAAATGGGCATTTCGGTTGTAATCCATGAAATGCGTCCGAAGGTTGAAACCTTTGCGCACCGGACCGGCAACTTGGGGGAAATGGTTTGTTCAAACTCATTTCGCTCGGATGACCACGAACAGAACGCTGTTGGCCTCCTGCACTGGGAAATGCGTCAGGCCGGTGGGTTGATCATGGAAATGGCAAAAAAGCATCGCTTACCAGCAGGTGGCGCGCTGGCTGTGGATAGAGATCCTTTCGCTGAGAGCGTCACGGCCGCATTAAAAGCGCACCCGAATATTACTGTTTCCTATGAAGAAATCACGTCTCTGCCCGCAGACGGGGAGTGGATTATTGCGACTGGTCCGCTCACGTCAGGTGCCTTGGCCGAAGCCATTCAAGCAGAGACCAGCGCAGAGGCGCTTGCCTTCTTCGACGCAATCGCACCGATCGTGTATTTCGATAGTATCAACATGGATGTCTGTTGGATGCAGTCTCGCTACGACAAAGGCGAGACCGAGGCGGAACGAACCGCCTATCTGAATTGTCCGATGACGAAAGACCAGTATGAGGCGTTTATTGACGCGCTGCTGACCGCCGAGAAGACCGAGTTTAAAGAGGGCGAGACGGCCGGTTATTTTGACGGGTGTTTGCCCATTGAGGTCATGGCTGAACGTGGGCGTGAGACCTTGCGCTTCGGACCAATGAAGCCCATTGGGCTGACCAATCCCCACGATCCGACACATAAACCCTACGCCGTTGTCCAGCTGCGGCGAGATAACGCTTTGGGGACATTGTTTAATATCGTGGGCTTCCAAACAAAGATGAAATACGGGGCGCAGAAGTCTGTTTTCAAAATGATTCCGGGACTTGAGGCGGCAGAGTTCGCACGGCTCGGTGGGATCCACCGCAATACGTTTATCAACTCGCCCACCTTATTGGATCCCGAGATGCGGCTGCGGTCGCGGCCCCACATTCGCTTCGCCGGTCAAATCACGGGAGTAGAAGGCTATGTTGAGAGTGCCGCGATGGGCTTGCTTGCAGGCCGGATGGCCGTTGCCGATATGACGGGACGACCATTGGCAGCGGTGCCTCACACAACGGCGATGGGCGCGCTCGTGACCCACATTACCGGCGGTGCGGATGCGAAGACGTTCCAGCCGATGAATGTGAACTTTGGTCTGTTTCCGCCGCTTGAGGGCATGCGAGGCGGCCGGAAGGGACGTAAGGAGCGGTACAAGGGCTACACGGATCGTGCGAAGGCAGACTGGCTCGCCTGGCTCGGCCACCAAAGCCAAGACGCGGCGTGATCACGCGCTTTGCGCCGTCGCCGACGGGGCCGCTCCATTTGGGGCATGCATACTCAGCGCTCACGGTTTGGAACGCGGCGCAGGCGGCAGGCGGAACTTTCCTTCTGCGGATTGAAGACTTCGACAGCACACGGGCGCGGCCGGAATATGAAGCGCAGATTTACGACGATCTTTCCTGGTTGGGTCTTTCATGGCCGACACCGCGGCGGCAATCAGATCACATCTCAGGCTATAACATGGTTTTGGAAGTCCTTTCTGACCAGGGCCTTGTCTTCCCCTGCTCATGCAACCGCCGGACTGTTTTAGCCGCCGGTCTGGGGTCCGGACCTGACGGCCCCATTTACCCGGGGACCTGTGCCAACCGACCAATATCAGACGCGGAACCCGGCGACGCGCTCCGCCTCAACTTGACCAAAGCGCAAGATTGCCTCCCGTCCGAAATTATCTATGTCGACACGGATCAACAAAAAGCGCTCCAGATTGCGGACCTCAATTCAACAATCGGCGCACCAGTCCTGCGTCGCATCGAAACTGGCGATCCGGCTTACCACCTCACCTGCAGCCATGACGATGCGCTTCAAGGCATCACCGATGTCATCCGGGGCGCGGATGTCGCCCCGCTCACCCCGATCCACATCGTCCTGCAAAACCTGATGCGTTGGCCATCGCCCCGCTACCATCACCATAAGCTCATCACTGACAATCACGGCAAACGTCTCGCGAAGATTGACAAGTCAAGGTCGATCGCCAGCTATCGTGCCAACGGCGCAACCCCGGCAGATGTCCGTACTATGGTAGGCCTCTAGGCGAAGTACCTGCTTCCCTTTGTCAAAAGTGCCCTCGTGCCGAAAGCGTCCCACACCAACGGCTGCACCGTCGGCGGCGTTACAAATCCAAATATCACAGGCGCCGAAGGGGTGCTCTCCTGGATCAAACCTGGCCGTTCACGCCATCGGTTTCATGAGTTCCACCTCGTCGCCACTTTCTAAAGCCGTGAAGAAGCAGGTCCGTCGGTTGGTGTGGCAAGCTGCCCCAAGCTGATTGACGAGCACGAGCAAACAATCGCGATCACAATCGACCCGCATACTGACCAAGGACTGGGTATGGCCGCTTGTCTCTCCCTTGATCCAAAACGCTTGCCGCGTCCGCGACCAATAGGTCACTCGACCAGTTTGGAGCGTCTGTTCAACTGCTTCCGCGTTCATCCAAGCCATCATCAACACCTCGTGGCTTGCTGCATCTTGGGCAATCGCGGGGATAAGTCCTGCGTCGTTATAGACCAGTGTTGATGGATCAAATGTCATGACCGGTGCCTTTGCTTCTGCGGTGCTCGGGTCTATCTATGAGGAAGTCGACAAGAGGGCAAATGCCGTGAGTGCTGAAACAGATATGATCAAACTCTACTCAGGGCGCATTCTCGCCTTGGCAGCGGACATGCCCCATGCGACGCGCCTTGAGGCGCCACAAGCGTCCGCCAAAAAACGGTCGCCCCTGTGTGGATCGACCGTGACAGTTGATATCACGCTAACAGATGGGGCGATCAGCGCTTTTGGCCAGGACGTTAAGGCCTGCGCCCTCGGCCAAGCTGCGGCCTCGGTGATCGGCGGAGCCATCATTGGCCTGACTGAAGATGAGGTACAAGCTGGGCGGGATCAGCTGCATGCGATGCTAACAGCGGGTGGCCCTGTGCCAGGCACGCCCTTCGACGGGCTTTCCGTTTTGGAGCCTGCCAAGGATTACAAGAACCGGCATGCCTCCATCCTTCTTGCTTTTGACGCGACACTGGCTGCCATCGCGGACGCTAAGACTGCCGCCTAACATGCTTCATATAAAGAAAAAAGCGCCGCACATCCCAGGCAGGATGGCGGCGCAAAGGTAGATCGCGTCCCGGTGCAATTTCCAATAGGTATCGGCGAGCGGCCAACCTTCAGGACTTGGGACAGAGGGACATCTGAAGACTAGTGGGAGTAGTTCAGACGTGCACCGGGACGCGATCCAGGCAGGTTAGACCAACGCAGGCAACGTCAGACCAACAAAAAGCATCACACCTAACGCGACTACACCCAGTGCATCCATGACGATCGTATCGCTGCTCCGGACCCATGCGCTTTTCAGATCTTTGGCCATTGGAATGCTCCTCAATGCGGTGTGTTGTCGTGTCGTTCTGTTGCCGCTTTGTTCTCATATCGGCGGAATCCTGTAAAGAACTTTTTAAGAACATTTGTGAACTTTTTGGAACATCCAGCCTAACCCACTGAAATCAAACGAATCGCTTTGTCTTGTTCCATCAACCACAGCAGAATACGGGCGGCCTGCCCCCGTTCTGTTTCCAGTTTCGGGTCATCGGCCAATAGTTTTCGTGCGTCCGACTGCGCCACGGCCATGAGTCCGGCTTGCCGTTCCAAATCAGCGATGAAGAACCGGGGCAGCCCCGATTGCGCCGTCCCAATCACATCTCCAGCGCCCCGCATTGCAAGGTCTTCCTCTGAGATTCGGAATCCATCCTCGGTTTCCCGCAAAATCTCTAACCGCCGCTTGCCTGTCTCCGACAACGGCGCCTGAAACAGTAGCAGACAGGTAGAGGCCGCTGACCCGCGCCCGACACGCCCGCGCAATTGGTGGAGCTGCGCCAGTCCGAAACTTTCGGCCCGTTCGATCATCATGATGGAGGCGTTGGGTACGTTCACCCCAACTTCAATCACCGTCGTTGCCACCAGCACCTTGGTATCTCCTGCGACAAACCGCGCCATAGCTGCGTCTTTCTCGGCCGGGGGCATCTGGCCATGCACAAGGCCAACCACGCCTTCACCCAATGCCGCGCGAAGTTGCTTGAACCTTTCCTCCGCCGCGATCATGTCGCTGACTTCGCTTTCTTCGACCAGGGGACAAACCCAATAGGCCTGCCGCCCTTCGGCGACTGCGCTACGCAGCTTGCCCACGACCTCATCCATACGCTCCGTCGACACTAAGGCAGTTTGCACTGGCGTCCGACCAGGCGGCTTTTCGTCAAGAACGGAGACGTCCATGTCTCCGTATTGCGCCAAAGCAAGTGAGCGTGGGATCGGCGTCGCCGTCATCACCAAAACATCCACCGCCTCACCTTTCGCACCCAACTCCATCCGTTGGGCCACCCCAAAGCGGTGCTGTTCATCTATCACGGCCAAGCGAAGGTCATGGAAGCTGACATCCTTTTGAAACACCGCATGAGTCCCAACGAGGATCTGAATGTCGCCTGTCGCCAGTGCAGCAAGCTTCTTTGCGCGCTCCGCGCCTTTATCACGGCCAGTGAGGATCTCCAGTACAACACCCGCTTTTTCCGCAAGTGGTTGCAATCCCTCCAGATGCTGGCGTGCCAAAATCTCCGTCGGAGCCATCATGACGCCCTGCCCTCCGGCCTCTACCGCCGCCAGCAAGGCCATGAGCGCCACAAGGGTCTTTCCCGACCCGACGTCGCCTTGCAGTAAGCGGTTCATCCGGATCGGTTGCGCCAGATCCTCTGTAATTTCCCCATTCGCCCGCGTTTGCGCGCGGGTAGGATTGTACGGCAAAGCCTCCAGCACTTTGCTCTGAAGCGCCCTTGTCGCCAGCGTCACCCGCCCCTTCGCGCGACGCGACGCTGAGCGTGCAAGTGCCAAGGTGATCTGATGGGCAAACAGTTCGTCATATGCCAACCGCCGCCGCGCCGGATATTCAACCGACAGATCATTCATGTTTGTTGGGTTATGGGCGCGCACCATCGCGTCCCCCCAAGCGGGCCAATTTTCCTTGTCCACCAAGGCCCGATCAATCCACTCTGACACATTTGGCGCTTTGCCCAAAGCGGACCGGGTTGCCTTCCACATCAGCTTTTGCGTGATCCCGGCGTGGAGCGGGTAGACCGGTTCAAAAGCGGGAA
Organism: Pseudomonadota bacterium; assembly: GCA_038526085.1. Classification (GTDB taxonomy): domain Bacteria; phylum Pseudomonadota; class Alphaproteobacteria; order Rhodobacterales; family Rhodobacteraceae; genus Yoonia. The sequence goes on from JBCBHE010000006.1 coordinate 124,104, forward strand.
AGCTCTCTGCCTCGTCTAAACTTACGATGTGATCGGGGTGCACCATTTGGGCCACGCCGTCGAAAGTTTCAACCTTGCCAGACACCAATCGCTGTTGGCCCGTCGGCAGAATTTTCTGCAAATACGGGGCCTTGGCGTGAAAGAACACCAATTGGAATTCCATTTGGGCATCCGTGACATGCACCCGATAGGGCCGGCCGCGGGTCTTTGGCGGGTAATGCGAACCAACGGTGACCTTAACTGTAGCTGTTGCTGGTGGGATCACATCACGCACGCTGTCGCGCACTTGGCGATCTATGCCGTTCTGTGGAAGAGTCATCAGGACGTCGCGGGGCCTTTCAACTCCGACGCCCGCCAAAATTTCAGCGGTTTTTGGCCCAATCCCATCCAGAGTTTGTAGACCCGCGAAAAGCGGGAACAGGACCGCCGGACGCCCGCTCATGTGTCGCCGATCAGGGTCAGCCAGGCCTCTTCATCAATCGTCTCAACGCCCAAATCTGCGGCCTTTTTGGCTTTTGAGCCAGCACCTGGGCCTGCGATCAACAGATCGGTCTTTGCGCTGACAGAGCCTGACACCTTAGCGCCCAAGGATTCTGCGCGAGCCTTTGCTTCCGCCCGTGTCATCTTTTCAAGCGTACCGGTAAACACGACCGTCTTTCCCGCCACTGGGCTGTCTGAGGTGTCCTGCACGACCGCATCTTCGATGTTCAACTCAGCGATCAGCCGGTCGATAGAGGCTCGTTCTGCCGGGTTCTGCAGCGCTTCGATAAGCGATGTCGCCATCACGGCACCTACCCCGTCGACGCTGAGCAGGTCATCCCATGCTGCCCCTTCACCAATGCTGGCGCTATCGATCGCCGTGCTGAGCGCCGACCAACTGCCGTAATGATTGGCCAAAAGCGCTGATGCGGAATCGCCAACATGGCGAATGCCCAAGCCAAACAAGACCTTCGCGAGTGGAATTGTGCGTTTTTCTTCAATGGCCTGCATTAGGTTTGTGACGCTGGTTTCGCCAAAACCCTCCCGGTTTTCGAGCTTTCCAAGATTGGACTCATTCCGGTCTTTTAACGTGAAGATGTCTGCCGGTTCTTTGATCGGTAGCACATCGTCCGCATAGAACATTTCTATCTGTTTTGCGCCGAGACCGTCGATATCAAACGCGCCACGGCTTATGAAATGTTTCAACTTTTCGACGGCTTGCGCCGGGCAAATCAGTCCACCCGTGCAGCGTCGTACTGCATCACCCGCCTCGCGGACCGCTGGTGAGTTGCATTCTGGGCAAACTTCGGGAAACACATAGGGTTCCGCATCCGCAGGACGTTTGCTGAGGTCCACGTCTTTGATTTTCGGGATCACATCTCCGGCCCGGTAGACCTGAACAAGATCTCCGACCCGCAGATCGCGTCCATCGCGAATGGCACCCCCATCGCCCCCAATCCCGGTAATATAGTCTTCGTTGTGCAGCGTTGCATTGGATACCACAACACCACCGACCGTGATCGGCGCGAGACGTGCGACGGGGGACAATGCCCCGGTGCGCCCGACTTGAATGTCGATGGCTTCCAACCGTGTCCAGGCGAGTTCGGCCGGAAATTTATGCGCAATGGCCCAACGTGGCGTAGTTGATCGAAACCCAAGCCGACGCTGTAGTTCCAAATCATCCACTTTGTAGACCACACCATCGATATCGTAGCCCAGATCCGCACGTTTGAGCATGATATCGGTATAATGCGCGATCATCTCGTCGGGCGTGACGCAGATTTTGGTCAAAGCATTGGTGCTGAAACCAAGCGCGTCCAATCGTTCAATGGCCCCAAACTGAGTGTCCGCCAAGGGCGCGCTGAGTTCGCCCCAGGCATATGCGTAGAAGCGCAAAGGTCGCGACTGCGTGATGCTTGCGTCGAGCTGCCGGAGCGAGCCGGCGGCGGCATTACGGGGATTGGCAAAGGGCTTTGCATCTGCGGCCTCTTGCCGTGCGTTGAGGGCCAAGAAGTCGGACTCGCTCATATAAACTTCGCCGCGCACTTCGAGGATATCCGGCGCACCTTTGAGTGTATGGGGAATATCGCTGATGGTGCGCGCATTTGCGGTCACGTTCTCACCTACGCCACCGTCACCTCGGGTCGCGGCTTGGACAAGCTGCCCCTGCTCATATCGTAGTGACAAAGACAGACCATCAATTTTCGGTTCAGCTGTGAAAGGTAGTGGCGCGACTTTGTCGAAGTTGAGAAAGCGTCGGACGCTCACCACGAAATCGACCACGTCCTCGTCAGTGAACGCATTGCCAAGCGATAACATGCGGACAGCGTGTGTGACTTTGCTGAACGTTTCGGACACAGGCGCGCCCACTTGGTCGCTAGGGCTATCGGTTCGTTTCTGATCTGGGAAGGCTGCTTCTATGCGCGTATTGATGCGCTTCAGCCTGTCGTATGTGGCATCATCGATGTCGGGTGCGTCATTGGTATGATAGGCCTCATTTGCAGATCCTAGGACCTTTGCAAGCGTGGCCAAGGCATCGGCAGCGGATTCAGACGTCAGTTCCGCAGGATCAAGCGTCTGCAGATGTTGGAGCGTCTTATCATCGATCTTCTGCGCCACGGTGCCCCCTTCCCTTGCGGTGCTGCGGAGGGTTGTAGGGCGCGGGACGACAGACGTCTAGCGGTATGCCGTGCTTCCAGACAGGCAAACAAAGAACAGCTGGTCAGTGGTTGGGGAGCTGCATTTAGAGGCACAGCCGCCAAAGCCCCTTCATCGCCAGCTTCGGCAATGGCTGGTCTCCATCGTCTGTGGTGTAGGCCTGAAAACGGCAAATCGGGCCGATAATCATCGCCCCGCCTATGCGTTTTTGAGCTATTCCCCGCGCGCTAGGCGCCAATGGCCATCCGCTCTGCGTTGCTTCCCGGCTCTGGATCTCGCAAGACGTAGCCACGGCCCCAGACGGTTTCGATATGGTTTTCACCATCGGTGGCCTGGCTCAACTTTTTGCGCAGTTTGCAGATGAAAACATCAATAATCTTCAGTTCAGGTTCATCCATTCCGCCGTAAAGGTGGTTGAGGAACATTTCCTTGGTCAAAGTTGTCCCTTTTCGCAGGCTCAAGAGTTCAAGCATTTGGTACTCTTTGCCTGTCAAATGAACAGTGTGGCCACCAACATCGACGGTCTTTGCGTCCAAATTGACGGCAATTTTACCGGTCTTAATGATCGACTGGGCATGCCCTTTTGAGCGCCTGATGATCGCATGAATGCGTGCAATCAATTCTTCGCGGTGGAAGGGTTTAGTGAGATAATCGTCGGCGCCAAACCCGAAGCCTTTGATTTTGGCTTCCGTGCTGTCGTCGCCGGTCAAAATCAAAATCGGCGTCTCGATCCGGCTGAGCCGCAACTGGCGTAAAACGTCGTGACCGTTCATGTCTGGCAGCAATAAGTCCAGCAAGATCAAATCATAGTCATATAGCTTAGCTAGATCGATCCCCTCTTCCCCCAGATCGGTGGCGTAGACATTGAGGTTCGCATGGGTGAGCATCAGCTCAATACTTTTGGATGTCGTTGGATCGTCTTCGACTAATAATACGCGCATCCGCTGTCTCCACTGAGGATAATTGACCTCAACATATTATAAAACTTCTTAACGTCCGGTTACTTTTGAGACTCAATCCAAAAAATTATGTTTTCACCTTAAGGTTGTCTGTAGCGTTGTAAAGCAGTTGCCTTTAATGCGCTCTCTCCATGCTCTGCGACCGCAGTCTCCCACTCTGAAAACTCTTCATCGGACAGGGCGTAGCATTTCAGCGCTTCATCGCGCCCGAGCAACCCAGCGCCCACTGCCTTGACCACAGCCGCTTTTCGCGAAGCCACCCAGCGGCGCGTTTGAGCCGGTGGTAAATCTGCACGTGTCATAATCGTTCCATCAGGGAGCGTGACTGACCGCGGGCCATCGATTTTACGCAAATACATGCCGCCATCCTTTGACTTCATTTCGGCGCACATACATATGGACGTCATCGCTTAAGTTTCGGTAAGCCGGGGTGCTAGCTGGCAAAGACAATTGTCGGTATTTTCCCTGCGAAACCTTTAACCTACAGGTCGCCTTATGCCTTTGGATCGCCCCTTGAACTCTCTTGGCTTCGCCAAAGCCCCCGCCGACACGCGGGTGGTTGTGGCGATGTCTGGTGGTGTTGATAGTTCAGTTGTGGCGGCGCAATTGGCCGAAGAAGGCTATGACGTGGTTGGAGTGACGTTACAGCTCTACGATCATGGCGCAGCCCTTGCAAAAAAGGGCGCCTGTTGTGCTGGGCGCGATATTCATGACGCGCGTCGGGTGGCCGAAACCATGGGGTTTGCTCATTATGTGCTGGACTATGAGAACACCTTTCAGGAAGCCGTGATTGACGAATTCGCCGATAGCTATTTGGCGGGGGCCACGCCTGTGCCCTGTATTCGATGCAATGAGCGCGTGAAGTTCAAAGATTTGCTGGAAACAGCCCGTGACTTGGACGCGGATTGTATGGCGACGGGCCACTACATTCAGCGCAAAATCGGCGAATCAGGTGCGGAACTCCATACTGCGGGTGATCCAAATCGCGATCAATCTTACTTTTTGTTCTCCACAACAGCAGAGCAACTCGATTATCTACGCTTTCCGCTTGGACATCTCAAAAGCAAAGCGGAAACCCGTGCCCTGGCCGTGAAATACGGGCTTAGCGTGGCTGACAAGCCCGACAGCCAAGACATCTGCTTTGTTCCGAACGGGAACTATGCAGCAGTGATTGAAAAGCTTCGTCCTGGAGCCGCAGAACCAGGACATATCGTCGATACGAGCGGGCGTGTCTTGGGCGACCACAAAGGGGTCATCCATTATACGATTGGGCAACGACGGGGGCTTGGGATCGGCGGGCTGGCGGATCCCCTTTATGTTGTGCGGCTCGATGTCGATGCGCGGCACGTGGTTGTCGGCCCCAAAGAGCTGCTCGCCACGCGCACTGTCCCGCTCAAGGAGGTTAACTGGCTTGGTCACGGCGCTTTCGCCGATTGTGGCGAACGACAGATTGCTGTGAAGGTCCGCTCCACCCGTCCGCCCACAGATGCCATTCTCCGTCCAATCTCCGCAACAACGGCGGAGGTGGAGTTGATGGTCGCCGAGGAAGGTGTGTCGCCCGGCCAGGCCTGCGTCTTTTATGACCGCGACAGCACGCGTGTCCTCGGTGGGGGCTGGATTACGGGTGATCGTGGCGCCGCAATTGGGGATCACCCCAACCGGCGGGCCCAGACCGTCTAACCCACCGTCAGGACAATTTTGCCCACATGGGACTTCTTCTGGAAGCTGTCTTGTGCTGTGGCGATGTCTTGGAGAGGATAGGTTTCTGCGACGAGCGGCTGGATCTCTTGTGCCTCAATCCGCGCGACCAACGCCGAGAAGACTTTTGGGCCTAGCACGGTACAGCCAAAGAAACTCAGGTCTTTCAGGTAAAGCGTGCGCACATCCAATTCGACGATTGGCCCGCCGATCGCGCCAGAGACGGCGTAGCGCCCACCCGGCCGCATGACTTCCAGGAGCTGAGGCCAGTTTGGGCCGGCGACAAGATCGATTACCACATCGATACTATTGGCTCCCAATCCATCCACGAGGTTTGCGTCGCGACCAATGGTTTGAGACGCGCCAAGCGCAATCAAATCGTCCGCTTTGGTAGGACTGGTCACCGCAACAACTGTTGCACCTCGGGCCTTGGCCAATTGGATGGCGGCAGAGCCCACACCGCCTGACGCGCCCGTGACCAAGACGGTATCTCCTGCTTGGACGGCGGCGCGAGTTAACATATTCTCAGCGGTGGAATAGGAGCACGGAAACGATGCTAATTCCGCGTCGCTCAATTGACATTTCACCGGATGCGCATGGCGCGCCGCGATCTTAGTGTATTCTGCGAAACCGCCGTTGCATTCCGAACCAAGGTACCACGGCGACGGCAAGAGAGCCCCATTGGCTTCTTGCAAAGACGGTTCAATGATCACACGTTCACCGATCCGACGTTCTGACACGCCGGCGCCAACGGCGACGACATGCCCACAGACATCTGCGCCTTGGATCAGTGGAAGCGGGAGTGCCGTTCCGGTCCATCCAGCGTCGGCTGCATCATTGTCCCCTTTTGAGTACCAGCCGATCCGCGTGTTGATATCTGTGTTGTTGACCCCTGCTGCCGCGACCTTGATCAGTACGTCACCGGGGCCAGCCTGCGGAACATCCAAGTCATCGCGCCACGCCAGCATTTCTGGTCCACCATGACCTGTGAGGACAATGCCTGACATACGTTTGGGAATGGGGGCCATCACTTTTCTCCGTTGTCGTGCGCGCGATCTGACAGCCTTTTCCGAGCGCGTCAATCGAGAGGGCGTAATCCCACCTCTGCTGTCAATTTAAGCCAGGTTGCAGCTTCGAAGGCCTCTGGCCAAGTCAGACCAAGTCTCGCAGCTCTGTCGCGTGCTCGGGGCAAGTAGGCTGCCGCATAGGCGCGATACGCAGCGATGAGTTCAGCTTTCTGTGGCATCGGTGTGGGCAGTGCGTACAAAAGCGCCTGGTGTTCAGAGGTGATCAGCCGGTTCAAGTGCAGCACCCCTCCTCTGTCTTGAACGCCGGCCTCTGCGATCAAGAGCTCCACCAAGAGGTTGCGCAAATGAAAAAGACCCAGCACGCCTGTGTGATACTCCCTGCGACCAATGGCCAAGTGGAGCAGACCAAATATCCGGAGGAACTCTTCCACTTCCCACGCGAACCGTGTCGGACTTGGGAGGGGATGCACGCTGCGGGCGCGAAGACTTGCGTAAAGGTTGGCCGGATCCAAAAGCGGCATCAAACTGTCTTGAGCGTGCGTTGCGAGTTGATCGGGCTTGAGGATCACCACGTCAATGCGGGTCCAATCCGCAATGATGGCGTTAATCAACATGGGCCGGGTGGTCCGATCCCACCAAAGGACAATCTCCCCAACCCCAGAGACGCCGTCCCGCCAAAGCTGTGCTATTGCGTCGGTTGGACCGCCTGGCGTGACCAGAACGAAGTCAATGTCGCTCCAGGCGTCAGACTGCCCCTTTGCTAAGCTGCCGCTTAAGAACAGTGCGCTGACCTCAGAGCTACCTTCCAGGGACGCAACGATGGTGTTGATTGTCGAACGATGCAGGGTCACGCGCATCTCCTCTCGGAACGCTGTTTGCGGAACATCACATGGATCGGGGCTTGTTCCAATACATTGGCGGCTCGAGAGCAACAGAAGCTTGTCGGAATAGTATCACAATACGATCGATCTGGACCTTGCTGTCAGGCCGCCCTAGTCACCTGACATGATCTACAAAACGTCCGACGACTGGCGCGATGCCCCAAACAAACGTGTTCTGCTGTTTGCCATGTCCGGCCTCGGCAAAACCTATCTGTCTCATATGCTGCGCGAAACCGGTGAGTGGTTCCATTATTCCATCGATTACCGCATCGGGACCCGGTACATGGGTGAGGCGATTGCGGACAACGCCAAGGCGGAAGCCATGAAGGTCCCGTTTCTGCGGGATCTGCTGCGGTCGAATTCCATCTACATCGGGTCAAACATCTCATTTGACGATCTGAAGCCGATTTCGTCCTACCTTGGAAAGCCCGGTGATCCTGCGAAAGGCGGATTGCTTTGGGATGAGTACACACGTCGTCAGGACCAGTTCCAAGCGTCAGAGGTCGCAGCGCTGCACGATACCGGCCATTTCATCGACCGTGCGACACGGCTTTACGGCTATCCGCATTTTGTCTGCGATACAGGTGGATCAATCTGCGAGTGGGTGGACGTGTCCAACCCCAACGATCCGATAATGACGGATCTTTCATCCAAGACACTTATGGTTTGGATCGAAGGCTCGGACGCGCATCGCCAAGAGCTAATCCGCCGATTTGACAAAGAACCCAAGCCCATGTCTTACGACCCAGTGTTTCTACTGGCGACCTGGGATGCCTATTTGGCGGAGTTCGCCGTGGCCCCCGATCAGGTCGACCCGGATGATTTCATTCGCTGGGCCTTTGCGAAAGCCTTGGCCCACCGCCAGCCCCGCTATCGGGCGATGGCTGAACGCTGGGGGATCACCGTTGGGATGGATGATGTGGCCGCGGTGAAGGATGTAGACGGGTTTGTGGAGTTGATTGCAGGGGCCTTGCCCTAGGGTATCTGCTTGTCAGGGTCTCTAGATCAATAGCGGTCTATGGCCGATCAAGCACTGGATCAAACCCTCGTGACCGGCCTACCCTTGCGCCCTTCCTCCAATCACCCTACCTCTCGCGTTCAACGCTCAGAGGTACGATATGCCCATCAAATTGCCCGCCGCCCTGCCCGCCTTTGACGTCCTCCGGGACGAAGGCGTCATGGTGCTGGATGAAGATGCGGCCTCTCGCCAGGACATCCGCCCTCTGCGCATTGGCCTGTTGAACCTCATGCCGAAGAAAATTCAGACAGAGAACCAGTTCGCCCGCCTCATTGGTGCGACACCGTTACAGATCGAACTGTCCCTCATCCGCATGACGGAACATCAAACCAAGAACACCGCCGCAGCCCATATGGCGGAGTTCTATCAGCCGTTCCAAGACGTCAAGGATCAGAAGTACGATGGCCTTATCATCACTGGCGCCCCCATCGAGCATTTGCCGTTTGAAGAGGTCACTTATTGGGATGAGCTGACGGAAGTCATGGACTGGACCCAGACCAACGTCCATTCCACTTTTGGTGTCTGCTGGGGTGGCATGGCCATGATCAACCACTTCCATGGTGTGAAAAAACACATTCTGACGGAAAAATCTTTCGGCTGTTTCCGGCATGAGGTCATCGACCCCGCCAACCCCTATTTGCGTGGGTTTTCAGACGATTGCGTGATCCCGGTGAGCCGTTGGACAGAGATGCGACAGGATGAGATCGACGCTGCCGGACTAAAAACGCTGATCACCAGCAACTTTTCTGGCCCCGCCCTCGTGGAAGATAACAAACATCGCGCTCTCTATATCTTTAACCACTTTGAATACGACAGTGGGACGCTCAAACAGGAATATGACCGCGACATTTCAGAGGGTACACCGATCAACGTGCCCACCAACTATTATCCGGAGGATGATCCGACCCAAGACCCGCAGAACAGATGGCGCAGCCATGCCCACCTTCTCTACGGCAATTGGATCAATGAGATCTATCAAACGACACGATATGACCTGGCTGAGATTGGCACTTAAGTTCTTTCTTTATACCACCGCCGCGGTGGCCGCTTCAGCCGTGCTTACAGGCTGTGTCTCGGCCAAACGCACCGCCGACGCCGAGGCGGCGTTTCCCCCGGTTGGTCAGTTTGTCGAGGTGGACGGCGCCAAGGTGCACTACGTGCAAAAGGGCGCCGGGCCGCATGTGGTGCTGCTCCACGGGGCCGGTGGCAACCTGCGTGAGTTCACTTTTGATTTGATGGGCCGCCTGACGGATCGCTATACCGTGACAGCCTTTGACAGGCCGGGTCTCGGTTATACGGACCGCCTACCGACAGTCGCCAAAGGCGCACTTGCGGTCGAGGGCGACCCGCCGATGGATCAAGCCGCTTTCCTCCGAGATGCCGCAGCACAGATCGGCATTGCCGATCCAATTGTTGTTGGTCATAGCTTCGGTGGGATCGTCGCGATGGCCTGGGCCAATGCGGGGCTTGATCAGGACAGCCCCGTTAATGCATCTGCCGTCGTTTCCTACGCTGGCGTGAGCATGCCATGGCCTGGGGAGCTGGGGTCCTATTACACGCTCAACGGCAGTCGTTTTGGCGGGGCTGTGATCATCCCCTTAATCTCTGCCTTTGCAACGACGGACCGTGTGGAAAACGCCGTTGCGTCGATCTTCGCGCCTGATCCCGTGCCGGATGGGTACATCGCCCACATCGGCGCCCCGTTAGCGGTGCGGCAAGAAACGTTCCGGGCGAATGTCCGGCAGGTGAATACCCTTCGTCCCCACGTTGTGGAAATGTCAGCACGGTACCCCGAGCTGACTCTCCCGATTGAGATTATCCACGGGACCGCGGACAAGACGGTCCCGATCAACGTCCACCCTGAAGAGCTGATCAAGATCGCCCCTTCAGCGCGGCTCACCCCACTCGACGGTATCGGCCATATGCCTCACCACGCTGACCCAGAAGCCGCAGTTGCCGCCATAGATCGGGCTGCGACGCGTGCCGGATTGCGTTAGGCAGATGTAAACGCCATATACACTGGGCACGACGAAAGGGCTCTTATGGCGAAATCAGGCAGCAAACCACAAGACGGCGGGATCAGCGCATTTTATGCGAATGAAGCGCCTGATCACGTGGTGAAAGCGATCAAGGGTGCGAAGAAGGGTGATATCCTCGAACCTAGCTATCCTTATGATGAACGGTGGGACAAGGATGACTACGAAGAAGCGATTGCCGCCCTTCAGATCCAACTCGTTCGGATGCAGTCCTGGGTGAAGGAGACCGGCCAGCGTGTCGCGATTGTTTTTGAGGGCCGCGATGCAGCTGGCAAAGGTGGGACCATTAAGCGGTTTCGAGAGAACTTAAATCCACGCAACGCACGGGTTGTCGCCCTGTCCAAACCGACAGAGAAAGAAGCCGGCGAGTGGTATTTCCAGCGCTACATTCACCACTTGCCCACAGCGGGTGAAATCGTCTTCTTTGATCGGTCCTGGTACAATCGGGGCGTCGTGGAGCACGTGTTTGAGTTCTGCACGCCAGAACAACGTGCCAAGTGGTTCGACCAGGTAGGTGATTTTGAGAAGATGATCACCGGCGATGGCATCAAGCTTTTCAAGATTTGGCTCAACGTCGGCCAAGCCACGCAGTTGAAACGCTTCCTCGACCGGGAAAGCGACCCGCTGAAGCAATGGAAGCTGAGCTGGATCGACGTGGCTGGCCTCGCGAAGTGGGACGCTTACACGCAGGCCATCGATGAAACGCTGACGAAAACCCATACCGACAACGCCCCTTGGACGGTCGTCCGCTCTGACGACAAAAAGCGCGCGCGGGTGAATGCGATCCGGTCTGTCCTCCGGCATCTCGACTATCCCGGTCAGGACGTCGGCAAGATTGACGGCAAGATCGCCGGAGGCCCCGACATCTGGAATGGCTAAAAAGGGCTATCATCACGGCAATTTGCGCGAGGCATTGGTCAATTCTTGCCTCAAACTGATCGAGGAAAAGGGCCCCACAGGCTTTTCGTTGTCAGAAGCGGCGCGCGAGGCGGGCGTGACCCCCGCTGCCGTCTATCGCCACTTCGCAGGCCGTGAAGACCTCATCGCGGAAGCGGCCCACCAGGGCTATCAAATCTTTGGTGACCTGATGGAGCATGCCTACGACGGCGGTAACCCGTCAGCGCTGTCTGCCTTCCTTGCCACGGGGCGGGCATATCTTGCCTTCGCAAACAAGTTCCCTGGTCACTATGTCGCGATGTTCGAGTCTGGAATTTCTATCCAGCGCAATCCCGATCTCAATGCGTCCGCGACGCGAGCGCTCGGCGTGCTGGAAAAGGCCGCATCAGACCTCAGCCACCACATCCCGGCCGACCGAAGGCCGCCACCGCAAATGTTTTCTGCTCATATTTGGGCGATGTCGCATGGCGTGGTAGAGCTTTTCGCCCGTGGCTCCCCCGGAACGAAAAGCCCCTTTCCACCTGAAGATCTGCTCGAAACCGGCATTGGTATCTACCTGCGAGGACTGGGCTTGATCCCGCCGGACGTTTAGGCTCCCCCTTGATCTTCTTCTGGACAAAAATACCTCCGCCGGAGGCATCCCCGCTCTCCCCAACCAAAGGAGCCCGCCCATGGACGGCACCCTCGCACTGATCTGGCTCGTCACAAGCCTTGGCGATATGGCAATCAATGACTGCCCTGACGGCTGTCTGAAGGTCGAGAAGGTCCAACCGCGCGTGTCCTATCAATTCGCCGATGTGCAGTTCAACGAAGAGAGCATCGGCCAGGAGTTCTACATTGGCTACGACAGCCACCGCCAACCGGGCCCGTTTAACCCGACTTACGGCCTCTCGGTCACCACGGACGGAGCGGCATGGTTCGGGATCGGTTGGAAATGGACCTCGCAGAACGTGGTCGATAGCCCGCTCTTTATTGAGACCTCGCTGATGCCGGGTGTTTTCTTCCAAGGTGATGGCCCCGACCTTGGCGGTGCATTGCAATTTCGGTCCGCACTTGGCGTGGGATATGAATTTGACAACGGGAACACCCTGACCGTCAGCTATGACCATCGTTCAAATGCAGACACCCAAGCGCTGAACCCCGGTCTAGAGACGCTTTCGATCCGGTACGCCGTGACCTGGGACACGAACCGCGGCCGTTTCCGGCCTTTTGCGAACTGAGGGCGACGACTTCTTTCAATGAAATCGCTCTCGCAATCCAAACAAAAAGGGCGTCCGCACGGACGCCCTTTCCAAAACCACAATCGCGAAGCTTAACGCTTGGAGAACTGGAAGCTCTTCCGGGCTTTCGCCTTACCGTATTTCTTCCGCTCAACGACGCGGCTGTCGCGTGTCAGGAAGCCAGCGGCCTTCAGCGCCGGGCGCAGGCTCGGGTCGTATAGCTGGAGTGCCTTGGAGACACCGTGCTTCACCGCACCCGCTTGACCTGACAAACCGCCGCCTTTGACAGTGGCGACCACGTCGAACTGACCGGCAACACCAGCGACAGCGAACGGCTGTGCCAGGATCATCTGCAGCACGGGACGCGCAAAATAGACTTTCATCTCTTTGCCGTTCACAGTGACCTTGCCAGAGCCTGGCTTGATCCAAACACGGGCTACGGCGTCCTTCCGCTTGCCAGTCGCGTAAGAACGCCCCAGCTCATCACGAACAGGCTCACGCGTGATCTGAACTTCAGGTGTCGGTGCCTCAGCTTCAGGCGCTGCAGCGACGACGTCGCCTGCAACGGCAGCAAGGTCTTCCAAAGAATTCACTTGATCGGCCATTATGCAGTCCTCGTGTTCTTTTTGTTCATCGCTTTCACGTCGAGAACTTCAGGTTTCTGGGCATCCATGCCGTGCTCTGTCCCCGCAAAAACACGGAGGTGTGTCATCTGCTTTTTGGACAGTGGACCGCCAGGCAGCATACGCTGAACGGCTTTTGTGATGACGCGCTCTGGGTGCGCACCTTCGAGGATCTGGCCCTTGGTGCGGCTCTTGATCCCGCCGGGGTGGCCAGTGTGCCAGTAGTATCTTTCATCACGCTTATTGCCGGTCATTTGGATTTTCTCGGCGTTGATGACGATCACGTTGTCGCCCATGTCCATGGACGGCGTGAAGGATGGCTTGTGCTTGCCGCGCAGGCGCATCGCGATGATCGAAGCAAGACGGCCCAGAACAACGCCTTCGGCGTCAATCAGGATCCATTTCTTGTCGACATCTGCTGGAGTTGCAGAAAAGGTTTTCATATCTCACCAAAGTGGTTCGGGGGCAGATCGCCCTGTCATTCAGATGAGAGGCTTATAAAGACTGCGCGCAACGGGTCAACACCCGTTCTCTTTATTTAAATATTGAAAAACAACGCATTACAAATATGGTATTATTTTACCCCAGTTAAACGGACATCTGATCGTAGGGATGATCCAACAGACGGCGCAGCAGCCGGAGGGCCGCGAGAAACCGATAGTGACTGTAGTGCCCGTTCACTGCAATCCGAACGGCCTGCACCGCAGGACCGTTGCGCAGGGTAAAGTCCTCCGCTGACTTCAGTACCACATTTTCCGCTTCTGCCGCCTGCTTGAACGCCCCTGCCCGCCAACCATCAGGCAGCATGAGCCAGAGGAATGGCACGTCTTCTGCCCAGGTCACTTGGAATCCGTCGAGAATCTTGGCAGCGCTGGTCACATCCTGTGCATAACGTGCAAAGACTTTCTCTTGTATACCGGGCAAGCGGCTGTCCCCGATGACGGCGGCATACAGATCGGATACGATCCGTGTGACGCCGAAGTAGTTATAAGTTGCTGTCCGGGCCAAATTGGTAGCCCAGCCTTTTGGCGAAACCGCAAACCCAATGCGCAACGCGGGCGTAATGCTTTTGGACGGTGACGTCACATACCACCCCAGGTCGGGCAGCAATGCACGATAGCTTGGGCCGATACGGTCTGCGTCCTTCCGACCGAAGCAATCATCATCAATGACATGCACACCATAGCGTTGAGCCAATTCGGCGATTTCTTTCCTGCGCTTAAGTGAGGTGGATTGTACCGTTGGATTGTTGATCTCGGCCGCCGTCCCAAACACCTGGACACTGCGAGTCTTGATGTAATGTTCCAGCACGTTTGGATCCGGCCCTTCATCGTCCCAAGGAACTCCCAGAACCTCGGCCCGCAAGGCAGCGCCCATGGTGCGTATCCCTCCATAGCCAAGCTCATCCATCGCGACGACCGGATGCTGACCGTGAAGCACGGTTTGCAGAATGAGGGAAATGGCGTTTTGCCCGCCATTCGAAACGATCAGATCATCAACTGTCGCAGGCCCAATTGGCGCCGATTGGAGTCTTGCGAGCTCCGCCTCTCTGGCCCTTAAGTCCGATTGGCGCCCGGGATAATTCATCAATGCTTCTGGCGTGATCCCCGCGGCTAAACCGCGCAAATGGTCCCGAATGATTTCACCCTGGCCAAACTCGGGAACCACCGGGCTGATCAATTGTGTCTTGTCCGCCGGAAGATCTTCCGTGTCGTACATCAAAGGCGCTTCACCAATCGGCGGTGGTCGACTTGATTCCGCGTCGGCGACAAATGTACCGCGCCCAACCCCTGCGATGAGCCGCCCTTCGTCAGTTAACAAAGCATACGCACGCGCGACTGTACCGGGCGTTACACCAATTTTAAAGGCTAAGTCCCGAACGGGTGGGAGTTTTTCGCCCGGCAACAATTGTTTCGATACAATCCCTTCACGTATCGCCTGGGCGAGCGATTTGTATTTGGATCGCCCCTCACTTTGGATGTGGGGTTGCCATTTTGTATCAGGTACAATCATTTATTCGACGCGACTCACTGAGGATTGTATCGATCATATTAGGCAGTACCTGCCAAATGTGTCAATACAATCAGGAAAGGGACGTCTCATGTCACCCATTACACGCCACCCCGCCCAACTTGCACTGCTTGCTGCCCAGACAGAGCTTCCCCCTCTGGCTCGCATTGCCGTCGATGTTGCGGTGATGGTGACCAAATGGGATATGAATTGGCGCACCCGAAAAGCCCTTTCAAAGCTCGAGCCGCACGAGTTGAGCGACGTTGGTCTAACCCCGCGTGAAGCCCGCCGCGAAGCAGATAAACGTTTCTATCAACGCTAATTCTGTCCCCCACCTGGGCCGGCTTTGCCCGGCCCCTTTTTCGCCAGGTGCCCCATGTTTAATCGGCAACCGACCTTAACGGATGGATCTCTCGTTTTGCGTCCGCTCATCGTCTCTGACCTGCCCGCGCTACGCGCTGCGGCCAGCGATCCATTCATTTGGGCTGGTCACCCGGCGACGGACCGTTTCAAGCCGGATGTCTTTGACGCGCTGTTCACCCAGCTAATAGCCTTTCAAGGCGCGCTGATTGTGCTCAGGGACGGGGCGGTGATTGGCAGTTCCACTTATTACACAGGCTCAACGCAACCCGGCACGATTGCAATTGGTTACACGTTCTTGGTCCGTTCGGAATGGGGTGGCGCGACGAACTTCGCTATGAAGACGCTGATGCTTGAACATGCTTTCAACAGTTTTGATAGTGTTTGGCTGCACATCGGGCCCACAAATATTCGGTCACAAAAGGCCACCCAAAAAATCGGCGGTATTTACCGGTTTACGGAGCAGATGAACACCAGTGGCGGCCCGACGGACATGCAGTTTTATGAGGTAACCCGTTTAGCCTGGCGGAATCGCATAGGTCAGTGAGGCGCGCGCAACCGGCGTCTGCTGCCCCTCGCTGTAAACCAACACGTCACCCACGGCGAGCAGCTTGCCCAGCTTCAGCAGGCGTGTGTTGGCAATCAGGTCGGCACCTGCTGCCGGTTTGCGCATGAAATCAATACTGCAGTTGGTGGTCACCGCTAGCGCGACTGGGCCAAGCCGCGCGAGGATCGCCAGATAAACGCTGACATCTGCAATCGAAAACATCGTGGGGCCAGACACAGTGCCGCCTGGGCGCAAGTGCGCGTCGGTGATGTGCATCCGAACAGTAAGTCTGTCGTCCGAAAGGGCTTCGACCGAGAAAGCGCCGTCCACCTGCGGGAAATCACGCGCCAAAAACGCCTCTAATGCCGCAGCGTCCATCTTCAGCCCTTTGGTCATGTCTTTCCCCGCCCCCGCTTCGGCGTTACCCTTTCCCGACACGACAATGAAAGGCAAGCCCATGACCCTGCTGACTCGTTCTGACACAGGTCCCATCGCTCGTCTAACGCTGAACGCTCCGGACCGCTTGAATGCACTCAGCGACGGGATGCTGGCGGCCCTACAGGATACTTTCGACCAGATCGCGTCCGAAGACGAGACGCGGGTTGTGATCCTGTCCGGCGCAGGGCGTGCCTTTTGTGCCGGGCATGACTTGAAGGAAATGCAAGGCAAGCGGCACGGAGAAGATGGCGGCGCGGCGGCCTTCAAGGACCTTTTTGATCGCTGCGCCATCGTGATGCAGCGCATTCAGTCCCTGCCCCAACCTGTCATCGCACAAGTTCACGGTCTTGCAGCCGCTGCCGGCTGCCAGTTGGCAGCGACCTGCGACATGGTTGTCGCTGCGGAAGACGCCAGTTTTGGCGTCAATGGCGTGAACATCGGTCTCTTTTGTTCGACCCCTATGGTCGCCCTCACCCGTGCGATACCGCGCAAAGCTGCCTTTGAGATGCTCACGACGGGCCGTTTCATCGCTGCGGCAGAGGCCAAGGAGCTAGGCCTGGTGACGCAAGTTGCAGCGCCAAACGACCTTGCCACGCAAACTCACGCTTTGGCGCAGACCATCGCCAGCAAGCTTCCCACCGCTGTGCGGTACGGCAAGCAAGCGTTCTATCAGCAAGCAGAGATGTCCACAGCAGACGCCTACGCTTTTACCGGCGAGGTGATCGTGAACAATATGCTCGACGCGGACACCAACGAAGGCATCCAGGCCTTCCTCGAGAAGCGCCCGCCAGACTGGGCGTGACCCTTTTTTTCTTTTGGTCAAAAAGCCTCGCGGCTGCGCCCCCGGGGGCAGAGCCCCAACGTGAATATCAGGTCATTCTAGAGCCCGTATATCCCGGCAAACTTCGCTTCGAGATAGTCGAGCAATGGGGCCTCTGACGGCGCGAAGCCGCAGGCCTTCGCGATGACGTCTTTCGGTGCATAAAGCCCGCCAAAGCGCTGTAAGTTCTCTCGCAGCCAGCCAGTTGCGGCACCGGTGTCGCCCGCCGCCAGTTGCGCGTCCAAGTCCGGCACTGCTGCACGCAGAGCCTGATGCAAACAGCCGGCGTAGACATTCCCCAAAGTGTAAGTCGGGAAGTAGCCAAACAGCCCTTCAGACCAATGGACATCTTGTAGAAACCCGTTGGACGGCTTGTCGACGGCAAAGCCGAAGTCCGCAAGGAACCGATCATTCCAGGTCGCCTCTAGATCACCGACGGTCAAGTCACCTGCCATTAAGGCTCGCTCCAAATCAAATCGCAGTAGCACATGGAGATTATACTGAACTTCGTCGGCTTCAGTGCGGATGAACCCATCAGAGACCCGGTTGACGCAAGCATAGAAGGTCTTTGCATCCGCGATACCAAAGTCTCCAAAGGTGTCCGTCATTTGGCCAAAAAGCCACCCGGTGAAGGCCTCTGAACGACCCAGCTGGTTCTCATAGATCCGGCTTTGGCTTTCGTGCACACCCATCGACACGCCCCCGCCGAGTGGGGTCAGCAAGTGATCCCGGTCGATATTTTGCTCGTAACACGCGTGGCCCACCTCGTGGATCGTCGAGTAGAAGCAATTAAACGGGTCTTTCAACGACGTCCTTGTTGTGATCCGTACATCAAGCCCGGACCCGCTGGAGAACGGATGGACGGCCTTGTCGATCCGCCCATTGTTCGTGTCATAGCCAAAAGTTTGGGCGAGCTTGGTGGACAGCGCCAATTGATCCGCTTCCGCGAACTCTCGGTTCAGGGCGAGCGGCGCGGGTTTGTCGAGAATTGCGGCCCGCAACGCCACAAGCCGCGGGCGCAGGGCATCAAACATGGCGGCAAGCTCCGCCCCAGTCGCGCCCGGTTCATAATCATCGAGCAAAGCATCATAAGGATCCGCGTCGCCCGCGACAGCCGCCGCTTCTTGCCGCCGCAAATCGACAACGTCCTTCAGGATAGGCAGGAATCCGGCCGGATCCTCTTCCATCCGGCATTGCGCCCAGATGCGATGCGCACGAGAGGTTGTTTTGGCAAGCGCGGCAGCCAGATCAGCCGGCACCTTGCGCGTCCGGTCATAGGCCCGGCGAATATCGCGCAAGTTGGCTGCGGCCACCGCGTCATCCCCTTCTGCCGCCGCGAGCCATTCGCCAATCTGCGGATCAATCCGGCGGGCGTGCAGGACTTTGGCCATGGCCCCATGTTCCTCAGCACGCTGCTCCGTAGCCCCATCGGGCATCATCGTCTCCTGATCCCAGCCGAGGCGACCTGCCACTTGGCTCAGCGCCTCGGTCTCGCGCTGAAAGGCCATCAGATCATCGTAAGCGGTCATGCGGCTGCCTCTCGAACAGATTGTGGAAGTGGGTAAATGGAAAGAAAACGGGCACGTAGGACGAGAACCCAGAGCACAACGGCCCCGAACTGGTGCACAATTGCGATCTGCCAGGGTGCGGAATACAGCACTGTCACGATCCCGAGCAGCATTTGCAGCACCATTATGGCGAGCACCGCATTGAACGCAAACCGTGTTTGCGCATTGGCGGAGGTGCGGGCGCGGGTCCAGACGAATATGCCAAGACCGAGCAGGATGTACCCCATCATCCGGTGCATGAACTGCACGAGGCCCGCATCTTCAAAGAAGTTCCGCCAAATCGGGGAGAGCGTGAAGGCATTGGGTGGAAAAAAACCACCCGCCATCAGCGGCCACTGTGGGAACGCGCGGCCCGCGTCAATGCCCGCGACCAGTGCGCCAAGAAGGATTTGCAGAAAGGTCGCGCCAATCAGAACGCTGGACAATGTCGCGAGCTGGGCATTCCCGAGACGACGGGCTTGCAGGAGGTCCGCATCCCGGCGCGACAGTTGCAGGATATACCAACTGATGCACCCAAAGATAACAAACGCAAGCCCGAGATGCGTGGCAAGGCGGTAAGACGCTACATCAAGCATACCAACTTCCAAACCGCTCGAGACCATCCACCAACCGATAAACCCTTGCAGACCGCCGAGTGCGCCAATGAACAAGAGCTTTGGCATCCAACCCGTTGGAACATTTCGTGTAACGACGAACCCGATCAGGCCAACAGCCCAGACCAATCCGATGAAGCGGCCCAGCTGACGATGCCCCCATTCCCACCAATAAATAAACTTGAATTCAGAAAGGGACATGCCCTGGTTCTGTTCCTGATACTCTGGGATTTGTTTGTACTTCTCGAACTCTACATCCCAAGCTTCAACCGACAAGGGTGGCAATGCCCCGCGCACAGGTTGCCATTCGGTAATGGACAATCCGCTATCCGTCAGACGGGTGAGGCCACCCACTGCAATCATCACGGCCACCAATGCAAAGAGCGACATGAGCCACAGCCGGATCCCTTTCCGTGCACCACGCTTTTTCGCGTCAATGCTGCCGGTCGTGACCTCCTGCTTTTCGGTCGTCCCCACCTCTTCAAAAATGCTACGCGGTTTTGTGGCCATGCGGGCTCTCCTATGGTCTTGCGCGGAACCTATGGTGCAGTGCGCGAGGCGGCAAGTGGCGCAATGCCGCGTTGTCTAAGCCAGATCAGATGCGAGCGTGGCCCTGACGATGTCGAGAGTGTCTTGCTGCACCTCCGCACGCACGACACCGGGACGGTCTTGAAAAATGTCGAGGCGCGTTTTTAAGGCCGGGTTGGTTGGTTCGCCTAGAAACGTGTAGTGGCCGACATCATCACCAACGTCGTAATAGCGAAACATCGGATTTTGTGTTTTCAACCAGTCCGAACACTGTTCCTTTGGGGCTTCCGTATCCGCACCGCTTGTCACGAGCGTGACGGGCGTACCTATTGCTTTTACTGACGCCTCGGTTAGGGCACGCAGTGGCGGCGCGGCCGCGATAGTGACGACGGACTTGATGCGCGTCTCGGTGTAGACGTCAGCATGGCGTGCCATCGAGGCTTTATATTGCAGCGAAGTCGCGGCCAGGCCTTCCAATTCATTCGCCATACCCTCGAACTCCTTCGGACCACGCATCGGGCTTTCAAGGGTGGCTTGAAATGCCTCCCAAGCCGCCATCGAAGTACGCCCGCCTGCTAATGCCAGCCCGGTGTACCCGCCAAGCGAGAACCCAACATGGGCGATACGATCCGCATCGACGAAATCTGACAACGGTCCGCGCAGGAGGTAATCCAGAAGGACGCTGGTATCGCGCGCCCTTTCCCACCAGCACATAAATCCCTCGGCCAGGTAGGGTTCACCGCCGCAGTTGCCGTGATGGTTGACGCCTGCCACGATGTAACCCGCCTCTACCAGTCCGCGTGCCAGCCAGGAGAGACTTTCTGTGACACCGCCTGTCCCGTGGGAGATGATTACGAGCGGGAGTGCCATGGTCATTGCTGGCGGTACATCAATCGCAAGCGGTCCCATATCAAAAAAGTGCTCTGGACGTGATGTGTCGCCACCATCTGCGGGATACCAAGCGGACCAGGCCATTGGACGGTGGCGGTCTTCACGCCAATGCGGGCGGCTTGTATCCTCAAATAGACCTGAACGGTAACCGATCGTCATTCGTCGCCCCGCTCTTTCCAGCGCACCATCTGCCGCATTACCCCGTGGAGCATCTGCACGTCCGCGCGCGTTAACGGCATGCGCGACCAAAGGTTGCGTAGGTTGATTTTCATGTTGGCGGCCTTGGTTTCGGGGTAAAAGAAGCCAGCCGTCTGCAGGCGCTCTTCGTAATGTTCAGCGAGTTTTTCTATCTCTTGTTGCGTGGCCCAAACGCCTTCCATGTTCACGGTTGCAGGCGTGTTTTCAACGGTTGCGTTGCGCCATTCATACCCACAGAGCAATATACACTGGGCCAGGTTCAACGAAGGAAACTCGGGGTTTACCGGGACCGAGACGATGGCATTCGCTATGGAGATATCGTTATTCCCGAGCCCGGCGCGTTCTGGCCCAAAAATGACGGCGACCCGTTCGCCGGATGCAATGCGTCGCGCTGCGTCTTGCATTGCATGGGCAGGCGTAAAGACGGGTTTGGTCAGCTCACGTGGTCGCGCCGTCGTCGCGTAGACGTAAGAGCAATCGGCAACTGCCTCCGCGGTTGTCTGGCACATCTGTGCTTCGTCGAGTAAGCGCCCAGCTCCACTCGCCATCGCGATGGCCTTCTGGTTAGGCCAGCCGTCGCGTGGACTGGTTATCCGCATTCGATCCAGCCCGAAGTTCCACATCGCCCGCGCCGCCGCCCCAATATTCTCCCCCATCTGCGGGCGAACCAAAACAAAGCTGGGTTGCGGGGTTGGGCTGGGCATTGCAGGCTCCTTATCAGGGTGGGCGCCTGATACGGCGCGGCCGACCTCAGTACAAGGGAGGAGCACATGGCCTACAACGAGGATCATGCCGAACTATTACGTGCGGCTTTGCACGGCGAACCTAACATCTCAGAAAAGAAGATGTTTGGGGGTCTCTGTTTTCTGAAGAACGGCAACATGGTTTGTGGTGTTCATCAAGATGGCGGCATGGCCCGGGTTGGGAAGGACGCAGAACCAGCGGCCCTTATGATCGAAGGAATCAGCCCCCTCAGCTTCACCGGTCGCAAGATGGGAGGGATGGTCGATGCGGATCAATCGGTCTTTGAGGATGAGGCCTTGAGAGCACAGATCGTTGAGATGGCGCTGAGCTACGCGCGCAGTCTGCCGCCAAAAGTAGCCAAGCCGAAGAAAGCTCGCTAAACGAGGCCAAGACAAAGAAAAATGGACCGAACATGGCCAACGACGACTCCGACCTTCCGCAGCTTTACCTGATTTCGCCGGCTGAGGTGGACTTGATGACGTTCCCTGACCAATTGGCGGCGTGTCTGGACACCTCTCCCGTCAGCTGTGTGCGGCTGGCGCTGAGCACGAAGGACGAAAACCGCATCGCGCGCGCAGCCGACGCCCTGCGCGAGGTCACACATGCCCGTGATGTTGCATTAGTGATCGACAGCCATCTGCAATTGGTGGAACGGCTTGGCCTCGACGGCGTGCACCTGTTGGATGGTGGGCGGTCCGTGAAAAAAGTGCGCAAAGACCTTGGCCCTGATGCAATTGTCGGGAGCTACTGTGGAAACTCTAAACACGATGGCATGACTGCTGGCGAGCTTGGCGTCGATTACGTAAGCTTTGGCCCTTGCACCGAAACCGTTTTGGGAGACGGTCGTATCGCGGATGCGGAGCTGTTTGCGTGGTGGTCTATGATGATCGAGGTGCCAGTTGTGGCCGAAGGCGCCTTGACACCGGAGCGGATCAGCGCCCTGTCCCCCCATACGGACTTCTTTGGGCTTGGGGATGAGATCTGGACCGCGGATGATCCCCTCGCCGCCTTCGCATCACTCCGTGCGGCTGTCACGCATTAGACCGTTTCGAACGGTCTGTTCGAGCGCTGAAGCTAATGCCTTTCGATTGGGGAAATCATAAACTTTAACAGGGCTTTGGAGGATCACCTCAATGCGTCCCGGTGCAGCAATGGCAAGGGTAGACAGGAGATGAGGTCCAAACTCCATGTCGCCCCACCAGCCATAAACGCGCGGATCTGACCCAGGAGACGGAATGTAGCGCACGGTGACGGGTTGAATTTGAATGCCTGGACGGAGAGATGCGTCAAAGAAGGCTGCAAACAAGGTTGGCTTGAATGGTAGAACTTGATGCCCATCAGTCGAGGTGCCCTCCGGAAAGAACAATAAGCGGTGGCCCGCCTTCAGGCGGTTCTGAAACATGGCGACTTGGCCGCGCGCCTTTACCCGTTCGCGCTTGATGAATACGGTCCCTGTCGCGCGGGCCAACCAACCTATGCCGGGCCATTTGCTGACTTCCGCTTTGGACACAAAGTACAGGCGATCTAGGGCATTGAGCGTGAAGATATCGAGCCACGAGGTGTGATTGGCGACCATCGCACCAACGCCGTTAAGTAGCTCTCCCTCAACTTTGACGCTTAATCCCAGAAGCCAAAGGGAAATCCTGCAGACTTTCACGGTTATCCCTGGCGTCCACGGGCGATACATACCGTGCAGCGGACGCTCCACCAAGCGAACGAGGAGAAGGAGTATAAGGCCGCCAAACACCACAACGATGAGGGGAAGTGCGCGCCGCACAATGCGCCACCAGTCTGCCGTTGTGAATTTCGTTGTCGGCGGGGGCGGTTCCTGACTAAACCAGGTCTCCGCCACGGCTAAGCTGCCTCTAACAGGGCGCGCTGCCGCGCGGAGAGGTTTTTCGCCTCAAGAATCAAGCAGATGTCGATGGTATTGAATGCATGATCGATATAGATACCGTCGCCCACAACGCCACCAAATCGCAAATAGGCTTTAATTAGAGCGGGCATTTGGGTCAGTGCGGCGCGTCGATCTATCGCTTCGACGGCTAGCAGGTCAGTCTGCGCGCCATTCCTGCCAACAGCCTTTGGTCGCATCTGGGCAGGTGCCACATGCGCGTCAAAAAGGTAAGAAAGAACGTTTTGGTGAGGCACCGGATCCGTCCCTGGCAAAGATGCGACGCCGAAAAGAACCTCAATTTCGTGGTCTTGGACATATTGCCCGAGCCCACGCCACAGATGCAGCAGCGCGCTTCCACCACGGTATGGTTTCTTTAAACACGAGCGGCCAAGTTCCAGGACTTTTCCGCCATTTGCGAACAGCGGTCCAAGGTCAAACTCATCTGCGGAGTAAAAGCCGCCGGCGGCTTCTGCTTGTGTGGAGGTCATCACGCGATACGTGCCGACGATTTGTTGGCCTACAGGCTGTGTGACATCACACAAAAGCAAGTGGTCGGCATGCTGATCGAAAGAGTCAGCCTCGATCCCTTGCTCATGATTGACCGTCTTTCCTGTAGCCCCGCCTTCTGCGGCAAAGACCTCATATCGAAGCGACTGAGCCTCACGCACATCAGCGTCATTGCGTGCAAGACGCACTTCAAAAGATGGAGACGAAATATCCTGGTACACTGCGCGCACCTCATGAAACTGTTCAGGGTAACTACGTGGACGTTAACCGATTATCAACCATCGGCTTCGAAAGTAGATGGGATCGAATTGCGGAGCACGATGTGGTTGTTTACCCTTGTCCTGGACAGCGGATTAGAGTTGATGGACGATTTCAAGCATGACCTTGGCACTTTCCAAGACAACTTTACCCTCATCGCGGAAATTGACAGTTATCTTACCCCCAATATTTGACTGCACTTGCCCGATGCCCCATTCGGGCGCATTGGTATTCCGCACCAGCATGCCGGGCTCTAGAAACGCATTCAATTCAGACATCTGCACCTCGTACCTTATGGAAGTTCTTCCATGACCCAAGACCTCGCCAGCTTGGTTGGCTCGCGCATCTGCCATGACTTAATCAGCCCAATTGGCGCTATTAGCAATGGTGTAGAGCTGATCGGTATGACTCAGTCGGCCGGTGGCGCAGAGATGGCCCTCATTAATGATAGCGTCATGAACGCCAGCGCGCGGATCCGGTTTTTTCGCATTGCTTTCGGCAAAGCTAGTCCGGAGCAATTGATCGGCCAGACAGAGGTGAGCCAGATTCTTGAGGCAACGTCGCACGGTGGCCGTATCAATTTCGACTGGCAAGTGGCTGATAAACAAAAACGAACTTATGTGCGTTGCGCCTTCTTGGCGATCCAGTGTCTTGAAACCGCGCTGCCGCGTGGCGGCAGCATTATCATTAGTCGCACGCCGGACGGTTGGAAGCTTCGTGGTGTCGCTTCAGACCTTCGTTGGGACGCCGCATTGTGGGATGGGCTGACAAACCAAGACACACGTTTGGAACATACGCCAGCCCAGGTGCAATTTGCACTGATGCCGGACGCACTACAGGACGCCAATTGGCGCATTCAGGTCGACCACACATCGACAGAGATCACAGTGCACCTAAGTTAAGGCCGGACAGTCCCGTCGCCAGTGACCAAGTATTTGAAGCTGGTCAGTTGGGTGGCGCCAACGGGGCCGCGAGCGTGCAGTTTGCCCGTCGCGATACCGATTTCGGCCCCCATGCCAAACTCGCCCCCATCAGCGAATTGGGTTGAGGCATTGCGCATCAGAATAGCGCTATCGAGGTCTTTGAAGAACTTGGCTGCGACCGCATCATCCTCGCAAATGACAGCTTCCGTGTGGTTAGAGCTAAAGGCGCGGATGTGATCGATAGCGCCATCGATGCCATCAACCACTTTCGCTGCAATGATCATGTCGAGGAATTCTTTACCAAAATCCTCTTCAGCCGCTGGGGTTACGCCACTTATGTATCCCAAGGACGCATCGGCGCGGACTTCTACTCCTGCACCGAGTAAGTCTTCGACAAGGACGGTCCCAAATTTGTTGATGAAGGCTTGATCCATCAAAACGGTCTCTGCAGATCCGCAAATCCCGGTTCGTCGCGTCTTCGCATTCATCAACACAGCACGCGCTTTTTCCAGATCGGCGGACCCGTCAACATAGACGTGGCAAATGCCTTCGAGGTGCGCAAAAACTGGCACCCGCGCTTCCCGCTGGACCAAGCCCACCAATCCCTTCCCGCCACGTGGGACAATAACATCAATGAAATCTGTGGCTTGCAGCATGGCTTTCACTGCGTCCCTGTCCCGGGTTGGGATGATTTGCACGGATGCTTCAGGCAAGTTGGCGCACCGTAGTCCTTCAACCAAACAAGCGTGGATCGCTGTGGCCGAGTGCAGGCTTTCTGAGCCACCGCGCAGGATCACCGCATTACCCGACTTAAGGCAAAGCGCGCCAGCATCGGCCGTAACGTTGGGTCGGCTTTCGTAGATCACGCCAATGACACCAATCGGCGTACGTACGCGTTGAATGTGAAGGCCACTGGGCTGGGTCCATTCGTCGGTTACCTGACCTACGGGGTCTTCTTGCGCCGCGACAGCCCGCAAACCATCCACCATGCCTTGAACCCGTGCTTTGTCGAGCATCAGACGGTCCATCATCGCGGGGCTCAGGCCCTTCTCTGCCCCAAAGGCCATGTCCTTTTTGTTTTCCGCAATGATATGAGCCCGCTGCGCCAAGACGGCGTCTGCGGCGGCTTCCAGGGCTTTGCGCTTTGCGTCAGACGGGCTTGCGGCCAAAACGGTGGCAGCGGCCCGAGCCTTTTGCCCAATTTCGTCTATCATGGCTGTTATTTGAGTCATCTCATTCATCGTCTTACCCCGTCAAAACCATATCATCTCGGTGGATGAGCGCCGCGCGGCCTTTGTAGCCGAGCACCGCTTCAATGTCTGCAGATTGATGACCCATGATCTGGCGGGCTTCTGCGCTGGTGTAACGTGAAAGCCCTTGACCAACCGGTTGGCCGTCTTCTGCAATGATCGTGACGGGATCGCCCCGACCGAAGCTGCCCTGCACCCCGGCAACTCCGGCAGGCAACAGGCTCTTGCCGCGTTTCAGCGCATCAAGTGCTCCTGTGTCCACCGCAATCTGCGCGTTTGGCTTCATCGTCGCGATCCACCGCTTACGTGCCTGCTGTGGGTCTGTTTGTGCGGTAAACCAAGTTGATGGTGCACCACTCTCTAGCGCATTCAAAGGGTTAAGCGTCGACCCCAATGTAATCGCCATAGCGCAACCCGCTTCAGTTGCGATGCGCGCCGCCATGATCTTTGTTTTCATACCACCCTTGGATAGGCCGGAGCCGGCGTCGCCTGCCATGGCCTCTATGTCCGCTGTGATGTCCGGCACGATGTCAATCCGCTTGGCCAACGTATCGTGCTGGGGGTTGGCTGTGTAAAAACCATCAACGTCAGACAAAAGAACAAGGTGATCGGCCCCAATTGTTACAGCAACCTGTGCGGCAAGACGATCGTTGTCGCCGTAACGAATTTCGTCCGTTGCGATGGTATCGTTCTCATTCACAATTGGCACCACCGCGAATGACAAGAGCGTTTGGAGCGTTGCTCGGGCGTTCAGATAGCGACGACGGTCAGTTGAATCTTCAAGTGTGACAAGCACTTGCGCGGTGGAAATGTTGTGAATGCCAAGCGCCTCCTCATAAGCGCGCGCTAGGCGGATCTGTCCAACAGCGGCGGCGGCTTGCGATTGTTCGAGCGGTATGGGCCCGGCGGGAATGTTCAACACGCCGCGTCCAAGCGCAATGGATCCGGAAGACACTAGAACAACATCGACGCCGCGCGCCTTCAAAGCGGCGACATCGTTCGCCAAGGATTGCAACCAAGCGTCCCGAAACGCGCCCGTGTCCCGGTCGACCAACAAGGCCGAACCGATCTTAACGACCAGGCGTTTTGCGTTGCTTAAGGATGCCATGGCGTTTCAACTTCCTCCGACTTGCGGAGGCGGAGCCGGTTGTCGTCGATCTCTTTCCGCAAGGCCCGCAAAACATCGGTGACGCCCTCGCCCGTTGCACCTGACATCAGCATAACGGGTCCTGGCACGACGGCTTGCACTTCATCGCGGATGAAGGCCCGCTCCTCTACATCCAAAGCGTCGATCTTGTTGATGACCGAAACGCGAGGCTTATCTGCAAGCGCGCCTCCATAATTTTCGAGCTCTGTAATGATGGTCTTGTAGTCCTGCGCAGGGTCACCTGAGGTTCCGTCCAAAAGGTGCAGCAACACCGCGCAACGTTCGACATGGCCAAGGAACGTATCGCCAAGCCCTCTGCCCTCAGATGCGCCCGCGATGAGCCCCGGAATGTCGGCGACCACAAACTCAACGTTGTCGACCCCCACAACGCCAAGATTGGGCACGAGGGTCGTGAAGGGGTAATCCGCCACCTTAGGGCGTGCGTTTGACGTGGCTGCGAGGAAAGTCGATTTGCCCGCATTGGGCAGGCCCACAAGCCCCACATCCGCAATCAGCTTGAGGCGGAGCCAGATTGTTCTCTCTATCCCCTCTTGACCGGGGTTTGACCGGCGCGGAGCTTGGTTCGTGGATGTCTTAAATCGCAAATTGCCCCAGCCGCCGTTGCCACCCATTGCGATGACAAAGCGATCGCCAACGTTGGTCATGTCGGCCAATATCGTTTCTTCATCCTCATCAAGGATCTGGGTCCCTGCAGGGACCCGCAGGATGATGTCATCCCCATTTGCACCCGACCGCTGAGCGCCCATACCGGCTTGGCCGTTCTTTGCAAAAAAGTGCTGTTGGTAACGGAAATCGATCAACGTATTGAGGCCGTCTACGACCTCAGCAATCACGGAGCCACCATTGCCACCATCACCCCCGTCCGGGCCACCATATTCGATGTATTTCTCTCGCCGGAACGAGATACAGCCCGACCCACCGCTGCCAGAACGGATATAGACCTTGGCGAAGTCGAGGAATTTCATCGGTTGAGCTTTCTGAAAGGCGTGAACGGGCAGTTAATCTATGTCACCGGTGCGTTCAAGCGATCCCAGTCGGCGCGGGTCAATCGGTGGTATAAGACCGGCACTGGGTAGCCCCGCGCGACCGAGCGGCGGTAGAACGTTTGCCAATGTTGGAAACCAAGCTTTTGCAGGATATGGGTTGAAGCCTGATTGTCATACCAAGTCCCGCCCGTAATGACGTCGAGGTCCAACAGATCGAAAGCCTGGGAAATGGCGTAGCGTGCTGCGGTCGTAGCAATCCCGCGTCCATGAGCTGACTTGGGCAACGTATAGCCAAGGTCACCCCCAGTGACACCAACGCGACCTGCAAAGACGCCATCCTCTTTGATAGTCCAAATGAAACCATCGCCCTCGAAAGGCTTACAAAAGAACCTGACCTGCTCCGGGTCAGCTGGCCATTTCCAGCGCCCCAACTGGCGCGTGATGTCCCAGTCGGAGACCATCACGAGCACATCGTCATAGTCGGTTTCGTCAAGGGGATGATACGTCAGATCACCCATCTTGCCGCTCTTCCCATCTGGGACGGGTCAACTGCATCGACCTTCCAGGCACGTTTGTTCCACGTGCTCTTGAGAAGTGGACGTGACTGCCGACATCCTCAAACCCAAGCTTTTCCAGGACATTCTTCGATCCCTGGTTCTCAACGAAGTGCGATGAGGCGATTTCGTGCACATCCGGGTTCCCAAAGACGTGTCCCAAGACCGCCTGCCCTGCTTCGGTCGCAAAGCCCTTGCCCCAAGCACTCGGACGATACCAGTAGCCGAGTTCTTTGTCCGCGGCGACACAGCCCACCAGGACACCGTTCTCGTAGACCGCCCAACTCCTGAATGCGCCAGCCGCGTTCTGCGCAATGAACCACTCAGCATCGCTTACCGCATAGGGATGCGGGACCATAGTAAGCCATTTCGCGACATCAAAGTGGTTGATGGCCGTCGCAAGCTCGTGCGGACTTGCGTCCGCCATTGGCCGCAACGACAACCGACGTGTGGTGAGTACAGGGGGTGTTACCCAAGTTTCAGCATGTAAGTCCATGTTGGCACCGTGGCCTTGCGGGCCACCGAGTAAGCTTCGGCGTCGCCCAAGTAATCAAATCCGTTGTTCGTCAGGACCCTGGCGAAGTCGAGGAATTTCATCGGTTGAGCTTTCTGAAAGGCGTGAACGGGCAGTTAATCTATGTCACCGGTGCGT